>JBARZF010000001.1:0-9250 GCA_049649675.1 Rivularia sp. (in: cyanobacteria)
AGGGATACGAGGATAATTATTTGAAATCGCTTGTGGATGCCAATAATATACTTTATCTTGTCCCCGTGACAGCTTCACCGAATCAAACAGCGATTTTAAAGGTTTGATTTTATGACTATTATTCCAAGAAAGAATATGTTTCGCTCGTTTAACAGCATCGCTTTCTTGAGAATCGGAATGGCTTGCTAATGGTTGATTGCTCCACCCAGCTAATACATTGATAGCCTCTTGAATGACTTGTAAAGCAGCGCAATATGCAGCATTTTCTTGACTCATGGCATTTTGAATTACAAATTGAAAACTCCACGCAGTGATGCAACATTGGTAAAAAAAGTTTCCAACCAATGCCGATAAAGTTATCTAGCCGCTTCAGTGAAACTAGGGAAACACGTTGTATCTGTTTAACAAAGTATTACTGGATAATTTTACATTAACTTTCTATTAATAGATCAATTATTTTGGAAATTTTTGTTTGATTAGTAGGTTATAGCCTTAAATCACCCGCAGCCTAGAAGGCTGGGGCTAACGAAACAAAGCCCCACCTGCGTGGGCTAAATACAGAAACCGTCTTTTAGACACCCCTCTCCTTGACAAGGAGAGGGGAAGGGGGTGAGGTTTCGAGTGTATTCTATCAAGCGTGAAAACCGTAAGATTTGTCCGAAGCGATCGCGTCGCGTCACTATGTTAACGAATTAAAATTAGCCCACGAAGGTGGTGAGTTTAGTTGTGCGTTTGATTCGTTGTAATGGGTTTTCATTCCAACCCACCGGAGAATAGAATTAAGAGTCTAATAGCAAAAGTCCATTGAAACTGACATCTTGCACCATTTTCAACAATCACCTTGGAATAAATTAAGTGGCTCACAAACAAAGTCGTCTAAAGACGACTAGGAAAAGCTTTTAGTGCGTTTTAACGTACTTTGTATATTAGCCGCATCAATTGATTTCTCTGCGTTCACGCGGCTAGCGGAGCGTACCGTAGGTATTGCGTGCGGGCTAGAAAGCCTCCGGCTCACAAGGCGGGGATGTGGGCTTAACGACAATGGTGCAAGATATCAGTTGAAATGGACTGAAATACAACTTAAACGTTATCAGGTTTCCATCCCCTTACGGGGCAAAAGAATCAAAACAATCTATTTATAGCTTATGCAGCAATGCAATACATAGTTTCCATCCCCTTACGGGGCAAAAGAATCAAAACTGAAACTTCAAGATGGTTTAATGTTTCTATTTTAGTTTCCATCCCCTTACGGGGCAAAAGAATCAAAACAGGAAAAAAGAAATAAAAAATACATAGCGTGTATTTAGTTTCCATCCCCTTACGGGGCAAAAGAATCAAAACCGAAGACATTATAACAAAAGATAGTAATGATGACAAAAAGTTTCCATCCCCTTACGGGGCAAAAGAATCAAAACTATAAGGGCAATGCTACTTGCTAAAATGGTGCCAGAGTTGTTTCCATCCCCTTACGGGGCAAAAGAATCAAAACGATTATGGATAGTGAGAATTTTCGTAATTATGTTATGGTTTCCATCCCCTTACGGGGCAAAAGAATCAAAACGGATGTGGTAAAGATTTCTCTTGGTTTAATTCAAATTGTTTCCATCCCCTTACGGGGCAAAAGAATCAAAACAAGAAAAGATAATATCTTTTCTTTTTGGGTTGATAGGTTTCCATCCCCTTACGGGGCAAAAGAATCAAAACGGGCTTTGGACAGGTAGAGGATGCATTCTGCACCGTACAGTTTCCATCCCCTTACGGGGCAAAAGAATCAAAACACAGAAAATCTGTTTTTTACTCTATAAAAGTCAAGTTTCCATCCCCTTACGGGGCAAAAGAATCAAAACGACACCTCAGTTGGTTCAACTGATGGAGACTCAATAACGTTTCCATCCCCTTACGGGGCAAAAGAATCAAAACCCTACCCTGAGAAACCCTTACTACGACAGGCTTTAAAACCAGATTTTTGTGGGATAGCTAATTTACCAGTCAATAAACCCAAATTTATCCACCGAAAAACTAAATTAACCCCAATCAAAGCCTTACATAGCAATGCTTTTGTGGGATACAACGAAATAATCAACGTTTCAGCCTTCCGCCTTATCCCACAAAGTAGTCACATTTACAAAGCAAAAATAAACACTTTCGCTTTGACTGGGAAACTAAATCGGGACTTACGCACTCACCACGATTTCATAAGGTTTGGGATTGCTTCCTTACGTCGCAATGACTATAGTTACCTAGTTCGTGGGTAAGTCGGATAAATATTAAATTTTCAAGGTTCCGATTACGTTAAATAATATACCAGATTTATTCTAATTTATCCAGCTAATTTTCTAAACCATTTCCTCACCATAAGCAACATAAGCCGAATCAGCTACCCAACCCATTAAAGTAACAACACTATTGGCTGGTACATAGTATGTATTGTTGGGTATATTCTCTATAGCGTTGAATCTACCGCGAGCATAAATTACTAAAACCGTTTCTGGTTTTATCAGCCCTAACACTTCACTTATATATGTTTCGACTTTTGTTTCTTTCTCGTCTTGAGATAAGTCAGCAAATTTCTTCTTACCCGCCGTATAATCTGTATAATTTTGTAAATCCAAAACGCATACGCTACCGGATAATTTCTTGGGTAGATTGTTACGATTCCAGAAGAAAACATCTTTAAACCCCCTGCCTTTAAGCAGCTTAAATTCTTTTGGCTCCGAATCGAAACATGGGAGATAATAGTCTACATAAGTGAAAATAATCGCTTTTTCTCTATTTATACTATTTCTAAGGCTTTGGACTTCAGTTTTAATTAAACTATCGACACGAGCTTCTACTTGCTGAGCAATTATTTCGCTAGCAACTTTTTTCGCATCACTCAAATTCTTACCAAAAATATAAGTAATCCATCCTCCAAATATCCCGAATATTCCCGTTAATATTACGAAAAGAAATGAAGCAGCTTGAATTACAAACTTCAAAAAATCTAACTGACTTTTTAGTAAGGTAACGGTATCTGCTGCTTCTGTTGGTGCTGCCTGTGGTGTCTGGGCGATTAAATCCCACAATTGAGAATGGTTAAATATCGAAAGCAAATCCATAAATAAGTTTGAACGCTTGAGATTTATGATACTTGGTTTATGGTCTTAACCGGATATTTTAATGTAGATAACATTTGAGTCATCTGCTCCCTTCCAGATGCAAAAACTTTTGCAACAGATGCTTTCGCTTCAAGACGTTTAAAATAAGCTGTCAAATTTTCTAAATGCTGGTAATCGTAAACTATTTGTAGATAAGAAAGAGTCGGAGCAGCGCTACAATCAGCCAAAGTAAACGCATCCCCTATCAGCCAAGTACGATTGGCTAATTTTTCATCAAGTAAATTACAAGCTGACTCTAATAATCGCTTTGCCTTAACAACTTCTTTTGTACCTCTTTCATTGGGCGATCGCTGACTATCCTTAAATAAAGCTTCCCTTCCCCCATTAACGTAAACATCAATAATCCGTTCGAGCATTCGCATTTCTAAATTTGCGTTAATATCCTGGGGAATTAAGGGAATATCCTTTTGATAGCTGTCCAAATATTCAATCTGGATGCTCGCTTCTAAAAGAATTTCCCCATCATCCGTTATTAAAGTAGGAATTTTACCAAAACGATTTATCTGTAAATATTCATTTCTCGATTCTGTATCAAATAAATTAACTTCAATAGGTGTAAAATCCAACCCTTTTTCGTACAGAGCAATTAATACACGTTGGGAATAGGAAGAAGCTGGTGCGTAGTAGAGTTTCATTTTTGTTGATTTTGTACGGCAAATAAGAGAAAAAGCAATTAATTCAAAGTAAATAAAAATTATAAGTATATATTTAGACTTTTAAAATCGTAAATTGATTTATTAAGTCGAATTACAATTTATTTTTGTAAATAAAATTCAAAAAGTTGATCTATTCCGACATCGGAATAGTATTATGTACTCATAGGGTGAATTGGTAATGAAAGATGATTGGAACTAAAAAAGCAGCAGAATTACTACATATTTCTCCTCGTCGAGTCAGATATCTAATTGCTGAAGGCAGAGTGTACGGAGCTTACAAAATTGGTGGTAATTGGGTGATTCCGACAGTAGAAGGTTATCCGAGAATTTCAACAGCCTCTCGCGGACCGAAATCAACTTGGAAGAAAGTTCAAATTCCTGCCAAGAATATCATCCATATCAATCGTCAATTAATAGGAACAAAGATGGATGATGGTAAGTTCAGTCCACCAATTAGCGTTAAATGCAGGAACAAGAATACATATTCGAGTCGAGTTAAAATTCACGGCCCTTGCGTCCTAATCTACGACTTTGAAAATCCCTCTAGTAATTGCAGTGCAACGGCATGGCTAGAGACTTTTTCTGAAGTCGAGATTACAGATGGTTGCATTTATGAAGAAATTATCAAGAAAAATCCAAAGTCAGTAAAACCCAAATCCCGAAAGGCTTCAAGAAAAGGTTTTGCATTCGATACCGATTCTGGTGTCGCGGCTTAATTACGATTTGTTAATTGTTAAATTCCTCGAATTTTATCAATAATCATTTCTATATCTTGAGGAATTTCATCGCCTCTCCAAGCGACGTGTCCATCTGGTCTTACCAAGACAAAAGCACGTTGGTAAAGTTGGGCAATTTCAGGATTATTTATTTGATGTGTTGTTAAAGGAATTTGTTTTTTGTGACAGATTTTCGTTAATTGTTCAATTCCAGAGTTTGAGTTAAAACACATTAACGTAAATCCATGACCGAATAAATCCAAAGTTGATAATCCGGGTTTCAGCCAAGCGTGTGGTGCGCGGCAACCGGGATAACTGCTTTGCGTCCATTCATGGGTATTGTTGGGAGTTGAGCTTAAATTATCGGGAATGACAATTGCTGAAGAGTAGCGTAAACCGAGATGAACGCCGGGAGCATCAAATTCTTTTTTGACTCCACTTTTTTCCATACCTTCGGCCATTTGTTTGCGAATTGCTTCACCTTTAGGGGAATTACTAGCAATTTCGGGAGGAATGCCGCGTTTTTGAGTTCGTTGTAAATTAGCGTTTGCTGCTTCGAGGTTCTGTACCGCTATCGGACGACGTTCGGTTTCGTAGGTATTTAGAAGATTTTCTCCTCCCCAACCTTTAATAGTAGCGGCGAGTTTCCAACCCAAATCAACAGCATCACCGATTCCGGTATTCATACCAAAGCCGCCAGATGGGGAAAGAGTATGAGCGCAATCGCCAATAAAGAAAATGTTCCGATAACGGAATTTCTCTGCGACTTTATGAGATAAACGCCAAGGAAGGTTTGAAATAACGTCTATTGGGGTATCGAAGGAAATAGCTGCTTTGATTGCTGTATAAGCATCGAGTAAAGTACCATTTGCTTGAGGTTTTAAAATTAAACGATATTGTCCTTTGCCATCTACTGCTCGTAAAGGTTCTTGGATGATGGGGTTAACTAAAAAGAAAACTACAGCATTGCGATCGCCTAGTTGTGATGCTAATTCGGGAGCTTGAAAAACAACGCTTTGAAAGGTTTGAGTTTCGTGATATTCAACTGCATCAATTTTGCATTGTTTGCGGATTTGAGCGCGAGCGCCATCGGCTGCGACCATGTATTTAGCTTCAATGGTTTCGGTGTTTCCGGAAGAACAATTTTTGATCCTCGCAACTATTCCGCTATCGGATTGGTAAAAATTTTCTAATTCCGAAAGAAGTTTTACACAACCTTGGGGATATTTTCCTAAGAAGTTAAGAAATTCGGGAGCAAACCAATGTTGGGGACATACCTGTTCCGTTTCCGGAGCATAATCGGGTTGAGTGCGATCGCGATAGCTTGGTAAATGAACGCGGAAGATTTCATGTTCTCCTACAGTTGTTACCCAAGCCACATCTAAAGTATGGTTTTTATCCCAGCCGGCATTTCTAATGTTTTCGGAAATACCCCAACGACGGCAGAATTCCATCGAACGATATCCCACGGTACTGACTTTAGGATCGCGAACAACTCCATCTGTTTTTTCGATCAGAATGCAATCAATACCTTGGTAGCGTAATTCGGCTGCCATTGACATTCCGACGGGGCCGCCACCGATGATTAATACTTCTGTTTTTAATGTTGTGTTCATTGGATTAGTCCTCATTCGTGATAACTTTTGTGTTTGTATTGAAAAAATACTCTGCGTTCCTTTGCGTATACCTTCGCGTTACTTTGCGTTGAAAAAAATAATTCTCACTCTTCCTTACTCCCTAATTCCTCAAAAAAGTTGTTGTAAAAATCAAACATTTCAGAAACGGCTTCGGGAATAACTTCACAGTTATGAGAACGTTTTGCTAAAATCCCGAATTGATTTGATATTGTTGAAGCTGCAATTTCTGGATTAGGAATATATTCCGGTGTGGGAATATCAAAGGATGGCCCTGCTGTTTTACCGCGTTTTCCCGAAGGTAGAGTCATTAATAGTTCTCCCAAAGGTCGCATCATTCCTGTCATAATATCGATGCTGGCGTTCATTAATTTGGAACGTCTTAAGCTTCCTTGGGGATTTGCGTTAAAGTGTTGAACCATTAATTGCATCATTAAGAAGTAACTTTCGTTGAATATTTCCATCACTGTTCTAGTTTGAGGAACTGTGACGACGTTGGAATTATGGTCTTGATGATTTAAACTGGGATTACGAACAGATGGGTAGGAAGGATTCCAAGTTCTTTTTTCTCCTTTTTTAGATTGATTAATTTGTTGTAAAGAAAGCGCGTCTGCTAAATTGCGAAATTTTTGATAATGGGATTTAGCAAATGTTTCTGTTTCAATTTCGCTGCCTTCTCCATGTTCGACGATTACGTCAATTGCAAATAAGGCGCTTTTGAGGTCGTACACCTGCATCTGATAATCTGGGTGTTGTTTATTCAAGTTGTCTCGCATGAATAAACGGTGTTCTCCACCAACTTTGTTTTTATCAACTTTAAATAAGTCGGGAATATTTTGTAATCCATCGCGGATTTGACCGTACAATTCGCTCAAGGAACCATATGTATGTAACTGTTCCGATATCGGAATATTTACGTCAACAAGAGTTTTGTTGAGGAAGTCGGGCATTTCCAACCGCATAAAATACTGTAGGGATAATGCGTTTAATGGTTCGAGGGCAAAGTCGATATCTATGGGGAATTTGGCGTTAAGTTGTTTGAAATCGGGAACTGCTGGATAAAATGGTTCGGCGATCGCCATCAATATATTGTTGACTAAAAGAAAATGAATCATTTCTTCGCGGGCTATTTCCATCAATACTCCCCGCATTCCATAATTATCAACTTCAAAGTTATCACCACAAGCCAAATGTAATTGTTCTTCTGTCCACAATCCCCGACGAACGTATTCTTCCCCGGTGACGTAATTAGGAACGGAATATCCAGCGTAAATATATTGCAGCATCACGGCAACTTCTAATTCTGCTGCTTGTTTTAATGCTGCGATCAATTCTTCCTTGGTTTTGATTTGATATTTATCTTGAAGTTGAATTTCGGCTTCTGGTAACTGTTCCGAAGTCGGAATATAACCAATTTGCTGTTGATTTTGCAGAAATTTGAGTAAAAGTTGGGATTTAGCTTCTGACATATCTCTTGTAGGGGGCATATAGTAAGTTTTATTTTTATTTTTGGGATCGGACATCTGCCACATTAAACGAGCGTAGGTAGCAACTTTGCATTTATCAGCCAAGCTAAAAACTTCGGCTTTCATAAACGAGAAGCTGGCTTCGTAGAAAGCTAATATATGTTCGTAAATTAAATTAAAATCTACATCTTGTTGAGGAATTTTATCTAGGTGCCAATCATCACCCATGACTCGGACAGCTAATAAGCCGGAAGCATTCCAAAATCCAAGTTTATTGTCGTTATCGTAAGTAATTTCCGCTTCATCTAAGTTATCGTAGCCACGGAAAAGTTCATTTAAAGAGCTAGAAATCAATATTTTGCAAGTTCCGGCTTTGGCTCCTTTTAAAGTAAACCAACCTCGTCCTTGTTTATTGGTAGATATTTCACAGCTTGAACTAAATTCTCCTTTCTCATCTTGTAATCCAGGTTTTAATCCAACGATTTGAATTTCTGAGCTATGGGGATAGTGGAATTCTTTATTTGTATTATTGCGATCGCGTTCAAATTGGTAACGTAATTGAGGAAAAGCTCTGGGATTATAAAATTGATTTACGTAAACTGACTGTACCGATGTCGGAACACCTCTAACAAAAGAGCGCACTTCTAATTCAACAGCATTATCTTCCCCTTTCTCAAGGTTGGGAAATTCGACAAATAAACAAGCATCATCAACTTGAAGATTAATTTCCTTCTCTTTAACTAAAATTTTTCTTTCACCATCAACAGTTCCGATAATACACAAACCTTGAAAATCAACGTCTTCTCGTAAATCTAACCAATTTTCATTTTCACAATAAGGAATATCTACCAAACCGCTGGTTAATTGATGAGCTTCCTTGTTATATACCTGTTGAGGAATTTTTGCGATTAACCGATTACTATCAACGGTACGAATTTCTAAATCACCTAAATTCAACTTTGAAAAAATCTTGTGAAATCCAGCTTCGGCTTTTTCCTCTCTTCCTACACAAGGAATCGCCGTAATCATATTTAAGCTTATTCCTTGAGAATTTAACTTCAACGTCAAATTACCCATTGCTCTCGATTCCGTTGAAGTTAATAACCTTCCACCCGGATAAGTTTTCAATTCCGAAAGACACCATAAACCAATAGTCCCATGTAATTCCCAGAAACTTGGTGCATCTGGTTGAATTGGTGATGACATATTGCTGATACTAAACTGCACCACCAAACCCAAAACGTTTTCTCGCTGCATGGCTTCCTTTAATAAAGCAACCGTGGGAGAAATATTTACCTCATCATTCCAAAGAAAATCTTCCTCACCCTTGGAAACAGCAAATTGATAAACGGCAGCTTTGCCAAACTCGTCATTTAAAATATGCTCCGGTAAATCGCGAATATAATCAAAATCTTGCCAGCGAGCTAACTGATAACCGGATATCGGAGCAGTTACCATATAAGGAATTTGATTGGAATCACCCAACCTACCAAAAGCCAGCTGACCCAACATAATTGTATTTGTCCAATTAGAAGCCGGATCGCATTCAAAAACTCTAGCTCGATTAACGGTGGTTTTTACGTATTCGTTATAATGACCCCAAAAATCTACACTTCTGCC
>JBARZF010000002.1:0-14126 GCA_049649675.1 Rivularia sp. (in: cyanobacteria)
CTTCCTACATCGCCATAAACATTATCAAGAAGTTGCAAAAGTATTACTACTTAATTGAATAGCAAATATTTTTGCAATCTTCATAAAAGAATTCTTTGGCAACGATAGAATATTGTTAAAAGCAACACAGTTACTTAATTAATTAGACTTACGTATTTCATTGTAAAGAATTCTCGTTCCCAGTCTCTGGCTGGAAACGCCTTAATAGAAGGCTCTGCCTTCATACATTCCAATAAATTCATACATTGCAATAAACCTTATCTCTCGATCGAATAAAAGCAGAGCCTTTAGTCATGCATTCCTTGGCAGAGCCAAGGAACGAGGAAAAACGAGAGCCAAGGAACGAGAAAAACAGAAATAATAATTTAATTGTGGTATAAAAAATGACATTTGCTACAAATTATATAGAAACACAAAATATTACTGCTGAAGATTTACTTTACCGCTGGGTATCGCGACAAGTCAATACTGAAGCTCTCAATTGGTTAGATAAAAAGCGACAACAGATTAGTGACGGTGCAGCACCTTTTCTATTCTTTACTGCCTTTAGTGCGGTACCTCGTTATACAGATAAAAACGAAATACAGCCCACGGTAGAAGAATTAGAATCAGCCTCGAATGTTTGCAATAATTGGTATCCAGCTCATTGGACTATAGACCAAGCGGCTCGAACATTACTGGTATTAAGTTTACCATCAACTGATGCAGATAAATATTTACAGATATTAAATCAAGTATTTGCAGCTGGAGACGTGAGGGAATTAGTAGCACTATATCAAGCATTACCACTGCTTCCTTCTCCAGAAAGATTTTGCGTTCGCGCTGCTGAAGGTATCCGCAGCAATATGACAGCAGTTTTTAATGCCGTTGCTTTAAATAATCCTTATCCAGCAGAGTATTTAGATAATCTAGCTTGGAATCAGATGGTTTTAAAAGCCTTATTTGTCGGCAGTCCTTTATATTTAATTCAAGGAATTGACGAGCGAGCAAATCCAGAGCTAGCCAGAATGTTGGTTGATTACGCTCACGAACGATGGGCAGCAGGGCGCGACGTATCACCCGAATTATGGCGATGCGTCGGAAAATTCGCCAACAGTGAAATGTTAGCCGATTTAGAGCGGGTTTTAACAGAATCTCACAATAAAACCGATTCAAACGGTAAAGGACAGCAGAAATTACTTGAAAGAACCGCAGCAGCTTTAGCTTGTGCTGACTGTCCCCTACCTCAAGCTCAAGAAATTCTCACTCGATATTCAGATTTACAAAATGATATTCAAGCAGGAAAACTGACTTGGAAAAATGTTCGATGAGAGGGGGACGAGGGGGTAGAGGGGGTAGAGGGGGTAGAAAATCCTATAATTTCTAACTCCTAATTTTTAATTCCTAATTCTTAATTCTTAACTCCTAACTCCTAATTCCTAATTCCTAACTATTTAATCCAAAATCCAAAATCCAAAATCCAAAATCTAAAATCCAAAATTCTTATTATGTACATAGATCCACATATTCACATGAGTTCCCGCACTACCGACGATTACGAAAAAATGCGTGATGCGGGTATTGTTGCGGTGATTGAACCTGCTTTCTGGATGGGACAACCACGGACAAATATTGGTTCTTTTCAAGATTATTACAGCAGTTTGGTGGGTTGGGAACGCTTCCGAGCGTCGCAGTTTGGCATTAAACATTACTGCACTATTGGCTTGAACTCCAAGGAAGCTAATAACGAGCCTTTGGCGGAACAGGTGATGGAATTATTGCCTTTGTATGCTTGTAAAGAAGGTGTGGTTGCGATCGGCGAAATTGGTTACGACGATATGACACCCGCAGAAGATAAATTCTTTCGCTTACAGCTAGAGCTAGCAAAAGAATTAGATATGCTGGTAATGATTCATACACCGCACCGCGATAAAAAAGCGGGTACCATTCGCAGCATGGAAGTATGTATTGAACATGGTTTGGAACCATCCAAGGTGGTGATGGATCATAACAATGAAGAAACCGTAAAAGATGTTTTGGATAGAGGTTTCTGGGCAGCATTTACCATTTACCCGAATACCAAAATGGGTAACGCTCGCATGGTGGAAGTTGTACGTCAATACGGTTGCGATCGCATCATCGTAGACAGTAGTGCCGATTGGGGAGTTAGCGATCCCTTGGCGGTACCAAAAACCGCTCAATTGATGGTAGAGAGAGGAATTTCAGAAGCGCACGTGCGAGCCACCTGTTACGAAAACGCCCTCGCAGCATACAGCCAAAGCGGTCAAATAAAGGAATCTGACTGGTTAAACCCATCCCCCATCGATCAGCGTGAATTATTTAGCGGCAACTCCGTACTGCGCGGACAAAAGCCAGTTGTTGAAGAGTCTAATACAGAATACGCACTTATTGAGTAAATCAGTTAGCAGTTAGCAGTTAGCAGTTAGCAGTAAAGAAATAGGAATTAATAATTCTCCTTGTCCCCCCATCTTCCCATCTACCCCATCTCAAAAAAATGAACGTAGCAACTTTAAACACCAACCGCCTTTGGGCATATCTACAGTTAACGCGACCTGCAAATATTGTCACTGCTTGGGCGGATGTGCTGGCGGGTATTGCGGCTTCTGGTTTTACAGTTTTAGATAATCCGGCACCAGTTGCATGGTTACTTTTATCTACTACTGGTTTATACGGTGGTGGTGTTGTATTTAATGATGTTTTTGATGCGGAATTAGATGCTAAAGAAAGACCGGAAAGAGCTATTCCCAGCGGTAGAGCAACTCTTTCGGGAGCAACTTTTTTAGGTAGCGTACTTCTAATTATTGGTGTACTTGCTGCGGCTCAAGTTTCTTGGTTAAGTTTTAGTCTTGCCTGTGGTGTGGCTGCTGCGGCTTTGCTTTATGACGCTTACGGAAAACATCATACCTTTTTCGGCCCTTTAAATATGGGGATTTGTCGCGGTGGTAATTTACTGCTGGGTGTAAGTATTTTATCGCCAATGCTGAGAGAAAACTGGTATTTGGCTTTAATTCCGATTACTTATATTGCCGCGATTACAGCTATTAGCCAAGGTGAAGTACATGGTGGAAAACGCAGTACTGGTGTTGTAGCATTAATATTGATGGGGGTTGTAATTACTGCGCTTTTAACTTTGGGATGGGTAAATAAATCTTACTTCTTGGCAGTAGTACCATTCGTGATTTTACTAGCTTGGCGCGTGTTACTTCCTTTCATCAAAGCCGTAGATCAACCAAATGCTGAAAATATACGTACAGCAGTCCGTTCGGGAGTTTTATCTCTGATAGTATTAGATGCAACTCTCAGCTGTAGTTTTGCGGGTTTACCCTATGGTTTGATAGTGTTATTTTTATTACCTGCATCTATAATATTAGCAAAAATGTTCGCAGTAACTTAAGATACAACAAATCGATGAGGGATAGAGAGTTAGGAGTTAGGAGTTAAGAGTTAAGAGTTAAAAATTCAAAACTTCCAATGCCCTATTCCCAAAGCCTAATTAACTTATAAAAAGTCGATGTAAATGCAAATTCTAATTTATTCTTATAATTATTATCCCGAGCCTATCGGAATTGCGCCTTTGATGACTGAGCTTGCTGAGGGATTAGTTAAAAAAGGGCATCAGGTGCGGGTAATTACTGGTATGCCGAATTATCCCCAGCGCGAGATTTACGAGGAGTATCGGGGTAAGTGGTATGTCACGGAAGAGAAAAACGGGGTAACTATTCAACGCTGTTATTTAAGGATTAAATCTAAGCCTAATTTAATCGATCGCTTGCTATTAGAATTAAGCTTTGTATTTACAAGTTTGCCGCAAGCTCTCAACGGTTGGCGACCTGATGTTATTCTTTTAACTGTTCCACCTTTATTAGTTTCCCTACCTGCAACATTTTTAGGTTGGTTTTATAATTGTCCGGTGGTATTGAACGTACAAGATATTTTACCAGAAGCTGCAATAAGAACTGGATTATTGAAAAATAAGTTCATGATTCGCGCTTTGGAAGTTCTAGAAAAATTTGCTTATAAAAAAGCTCATACAATTAGCGTCATTGCTGATGGGTTTGTAAAAAATTTAGTTAATAAGAAAGTTCCGATAAATAAGATTGCCTGTATTCCTAATTGGGTAGATGTCAATTTTATTCGCCCTTTGCCACAAAAAGCTAAAAATTGGAAAGCTATTCACAAATTAGAGAACAAATTTGTGGCGCTTTATTCGGGAAATATTGCTTTAACTCAAGGTTTAGAAACGGTAATAGAAACAGCAGCATCGTTAAGCCATATTCCTGACATTGCTTTTGTAATTGCTGGAGAATCCAAGGCTTTGAAAAGATTGCAAAAACATTGTTTGGCTTGTGGTGCGGATAATGTTTTATTACTACCCTTGCAACCGCGAGAGAAATTACCAGAAATGCTAGCGGCTGCTGATGTGGGTTTGGTAGTGCAAAAGCGCAACGTGATCTCGTTTAATATGCCTTCCAAAATACCATTATTGTTAGCTTCCGGGAGTCCAATTATTGCTTCCGTTCCCGCTTCCGGTACCGCAGCGCGTGCAGTTAGAGAAAGTGGCGGTGGTGTAGTCGTCGCACCAGAATCACCTCAAGATTTAGCTGCTGGAATTATGAGTTTATATAGCAATCCTGATTTAACAGCGAAACTAGGTGAAAAAGCAAGAAAATTTGCTGTCGAACGCTATTCTTTTGAACAAGCATTAACAGGTTATGAATCTGTTTTTACTCAAGCTATTTATCGCAAGGTACCTGGCATTTTACCAGCAATAGAAAAGAAGTTAGGGGTAAGGAGTTAGGAGTTAGGAGTTGGGAGTTGGGAGTTACAAATTAGATACAAATTATTTAACTATAAAAAATAGAGCAGCTACGGTACAGTAGCTACTCAAATTTATTACCAATTATCAATTATCAATTACCAATTGCTTTTAACTAAATATAAATCAATAAATAACTAATATATCAAATAAATAGATTAAAACTCGGTCGTTCTATTAAAGTATAATTGTGTTATTAGAATAGGGTTTTTAATTATAGGCATTATTTTTCAAGGATTATTCAGAAATAAATAATATTCAAGGCAGTATGACATTTATTGCTTTTATAATGCCGCTACATTAATTAATAATTACGCTCTTGGTAGCGTTTACTGCATGAAATACTAAGAATTATATTTATGGTTTCTAAAACAGAAAAGAAGGGTAATTCTCAACGAATTACTATCATCGGTGGACGCGGGCAGATGGGACAGTGGTTTGCTCGCGAACTCTCAGCAAATGGTCATCAAGTATGCGCTTTTGGAAATCAAGATTGGCCGTTTGCACAAAAGCTGCTTGGTGATGCTGACTTGGTGTTAGTTTCGGTTCCCATTGAGAAAACTGTGGAAGTAATTAAGCGTGCTGCTCAATATCTCAAACCGACTGCGGCGATCGCTGATATTACCAGTGTCAAAGTTGAACCCCTACAAGCAATGTTAAAGTACCACAAAGGCGCTGTAATGGGCTTACATCCAATGTTTGGCCCGAAAGTAGAATCCTTTGCACAACAAATTATTGTGGTATGTCGGGGACGAAATGACGACAGATTTCAATGGTTGTTAGATTTCTTCAAGGCTAAAGGCAGCAACTTGGTAGAATCGACACCTCAAGAACACGATAAGATGATGACGATCGTTCAAGCAATGCGCCATTTTGGCAGGTTCAGTTTGGGCGTATTTTTAGCTGAAGAAAATATCGATATTCAGCGTAGTTTATCAATGGCTAGTCCAACTTATTGCCAAGAAATTGATATTCTTAAGCGTTTATTTGGTCAAAGTTCGCATTTGTGTGCGGATATTATGTTAGCCACAGAAGAAAGATGTGAAGCGATAGTAACTCTTGCCGAAACTTATAGTCGTTTGGCTAAACTTGTAGCCCAAAAAGATAGAGAAGGAATAATTAAAGAGTTTGAATCAACTCAAAACTTTTTTAACCAAGCTTTAGCTTCCGAAGAAAAAGAAGAAACAATAGACAATTTTTTGATTAATAATAGTTTTACTTCACAAGAACATCTTGAAGGAGGTAAAAAAGATAGTAGTGAGAATGTTTTGATTACTACTTGATTGAGGTAACAGGGAACGGGGAACGGGAAATAGTTTTTAGTAAGGACTTTATTTAATCCTCAAAATGAGAAATAGCTAAAGCTTGTTTCTACAAACCTTGCGGAGCCTCAAAATCTATTTATTTACATTTTTACTATTCCCCGTTCCCCGTTCCCCATTCCCCTTATCAATAAAAACTATGCAAATTGACGTATTTCATGATACTGTATGTCCGTGGTGTCGAATTGGAAAAAAGCATCTTTTTGATGCGCTTAAGCAATTCGATCCCGAAGCTGTAGAGATTCGCTGGCATCCTTTTCTTTTAGATAATTCTGTCCCTAGTGAAGGATATGAATTTCGTAATTTTATGCAGCAACGAAAAGGAATGTCACTGCCACAATTACAGCAAATGTTTGATTATACGAGACGCATGGGTGAAGCTGCTGGTGTAATGTTGGACTTTAAAAAGGTGCGTTTGGCTGTTAATACAACTCTTTCTCACCGACTGATTGAATTAACTCCGCAACCTCTTAAAAGTAAAGTTGTTGAAGCAATTTATAAAGCTTACTTTGAAGAAGGTTTAAATTTAGGAAGTATTGATGTCATAGTAGAAATTGCTAAATCCTGCGGAATAGATTTTCCTGAATTAGCACAGCAATTAAACGATCAAAATGCCCGCGATGCCATTGTTCTTGAATCAGATAAGGCTCGGAGTTTAGGTATTAATAGCGTACCATTTTTTATTATTAATAACGAAGTAAAAATAAGTGGTTCTCAGTCGAAAGAAACGTTTCTTCGACAGTTAGCAGTGAGCAGTGAACAGTGAGCAGTTAGCAGTGAACACTGAGCAGTTAGGAATTAGGAGTTAAGAGTTAGGAATTAGCTTATCTCCCTGTCTTTTTGTCTCCCCCCTCTCCCCCCTCTTCCCCCTCTTCCCCTTTCCCCAAGGCCCAATTACCAATTATTAGTTATTAATTATGATATTAGAAGTAAAAAACAAGACTAAGTACAAGTTAAAACCGATTCAGCAACGTGTTGAGGTGACTTTTGATTATCCGGTTCACTTCACTAACGGTATTTTTGATTTAGATAATCCGCTGTTAGCTTCGATTATTGCAAATGACGGGGAAGCTAAACCGAAAAAGGTGGTGGCTGTTATCGATGGCGGTTTGTTGAAACATCGAGATGGGTTGCTTGAAGAATTACAGGAATATTGCCGTTTCAACTCTGATATCCTAACTCTGGAAGCTGAACCTTTGGTAGTTCCCGGTGGTGAAGCGGCGAAAAATAATCCCCAATTGGTGGAAAAAATTCATCAGCTGGTTGATACTGCTGGTATCTGTCGTCACTCTTATATTATTGCTATTGGTGGTGGCGCTGTTCTCGATTTAGTCGGATATGCGGCGGCTACAGCCCATCGTGGAATTCGTCTCATCCGTATTCCTACTACTGTCTTGGCTCAAAATGATTCTGCGGTAGGAGTCAAAAACGGTATTAATGCTTTTGCTAAAAAGAACTTTTTGGGGAGCTTTGCACCTCCTTATGCTGTTTTAAATGATTTTGATTTCCTCAACAGCCTTAACGAACGAGATTGGCGATCGGGTATTGCTGAAGCGGTGAAAGTAGCGCTGATTAAAGATGCGGACTTTTTCGAGTTTATTTCTAATAATGCTGCACTTCTAGCTCGTCGCGATTTGCAAGTAATGCAGCAGGTCATTTATAGATGCGCTCAGTTGCATTTACAACATATTGCCACCAGCGGCGATGCTTTTGAAATGGGTTCTTCTCGCCCTTTAGACTTCGGACATTGGGCGGCTCACAAGCTCGAACAGTTGACTAATTACCGCTTGCGTCATGGTGAAGCGGTAGCAATTGGAATGGCTTTGGATAGCACTTATTCTTATTTAGAAGGAATGCTAACTCATGCAGAATGGCAGCAAATACTGAATACTTTAAAAACATTAGGATTTGAGCTATACGTTCGAGAACTTAATGAAGAATCTGAAATAGAGCATCCAAGATGTTTGTTTCGAGGGTTAAACGAATTTCGCGAGCATTTGGGTGGAGAATTAACCCTAACGCTTTTGCAAAGAATTGGAGAAGAAATTGAGGTTCATGCAGTGAAAAATTCTTCATATCAACAAGCAATTACCCTGTTATCTAATGCGAAAATGTAATTATTCGCAATTTCTATTTAGCATTTGATAAACAGTTATAAACATGAAAATCTTTGACGACAAAAACTTTCACCTGACTTACTGCACTAATATTCACCCCGGTGAAGATTGGAGTCAGGTTTTTGCTAATTTAGTGCAATACATTCCATCTCTCAAAAAAAAGCTATCTCCGAATAAACCTTTTGGTATTGGATTGCGTTTAGCAGATGCAGCATCTAGAGAACTTTTGCAGGGAAATACTTTACAAAAGTTTAAAACGTGGTTAAACGAACACGATCTATACGTTTTTACACTGAATGGTTTTCCTTATGGTGGTTTCCATTTACAGGTAGTTAAAGACAAAGTGTATGCGCCGGATTGGTCTAAACAAGAGCGTTTGGACTACACCTTGCGATTAGCTGAAATTCTTGCCGAACTATTACCTGAAGAAATGGAAGGTAGCATTTCTACAGTACCGCTATCTTATAAACCCTGGTTCGAGGGTAATCAATCTCAAGCCAATGTTACCAGTAGCGCTACTATTCATATAGCTCAAGTAGTAGCGCAAATGGTACAAATCCGCGCTGCAACCAACAAAGTTCTGCATTTGAATCTGGAACCGGAGCCGGATGCATTACTTGAAAACGCTGAAGAAGTAATAAAATATTTTCAGAAATACTTGTTGCCCATCGGTGGAGCATATTTAGCAAAAAACTTAGAAATTCCCCAACCAGCAGCCGAAGTGCTGTTATTAGAACACGTGCGAGTATGTTACGACACCTGCCATTTTGCAGTCGAATATGAAGAGGTGGCTTCTGTATTTAAAAGATTTGCAGCAGCGGGCATTCAAATAGGTAAAATTCAAATTAGTGCAGCATTAAAAGCCAAAATACCACAAGATAAAAGCGAAAGGCTATTACTAAAAGATAGATTGCAGCCTTTTGCCGAATCCACATATTTACATCAAGTAATCGCTCGTCATCCAGACGGAAAGCTGCAACATTATCAAGATTTAGGAGCAGCATTATCTTTTCTTGAAGAAACCACGGCTTGCGAATGGCGCACTCACTTTCACGTACCATTATTTATCGAAGATTATCAGGTAGTACAGTCAACACAAGACGACATTGTTACCGTATTTGAACTATTGCAAAATAACCAGATTTGCAATCATTTAGAAATTGAAACCTATACTTGGGAAGTCTTACCTCCCGAAATGAAAGTAGATATAGCAGCATCCATACAGCGCGAGTATGAATGGGTTTTATGGAAACTGCAAGCAATTGAATCTCAAAAGTTAGTTGTTAGTAGATAGTGGTTAGTTGTTAGTGGTTAGTAGATAGTGGTTAGTGGCTAGTAGTTTTATTTAAATTGCTAACTAGTATCACTATCTATACGTAAAATAAATGATATTGGTTATTGAGCTTTGTAATTTTTTTTGTTGACTTTAGCATAAAATATACGGCTATAGATATAATTCTCCATCATCAACTATCAACTAACAACTAACAACTAACAACTAACAACTATCAACTATCAACTACCAACGATCCACTAATTTTATGAATAAAACAGTAGTAATTAACGTTGTCGGATTAACGAAAAATCTATTAGGGAAGCATACACCAATGCTTTCAAAGTGGGCGGATAAAGGAAAAGTTGCCACGGTGGAACCTGTTTTACCGGCGGTAACTTGTTCGGTACAGTCTACTTATCTTACCGGGAAAATGCCGTCTGAACATGGCATTGTCGGTAATGGCTGGTATTTTCGAGATGATTGTGAAATTAAGTTTTGGAGACAGTCAAATAAGTTAGTTCAATCTTCTAAAGTATGGGACATAGCGCGGAAATTTGATTCTGATTTTACCTGCGCTAATATGTTCTGGTGGTACAATATGTACTCTTCGGCTAATTACTCGGCAACTCCCCGACCGATGTATCCTTCTGATGGTAGGAAAATACCTGATATTTACACTCAACCAAGTAACTTTCGCGATCAATTACAAGCGGAATTTGGTCAATTTCCTTTATTTAATTTTTGGGGACCAACTGCATCAATTAAATCCACACAATGGATAGCAAATTCATCGAAATGGGTGGAAGAAAAATGCAATCCTAATTTAACTTTAATTTATCTACCGCATCTAGATTACTGTTTACAAAAATTTGGCCCCAACCAAGACAAAATAGCTAAAGAATTACAAGAAGTAGATACAGTTTGCGGCGATTTAATTGATTTTTACGAACAACGCGGTGCTTCGGTTATTGTGTTATCGGAATATGGGATTACACCCGTTTCTCAACCTATTCATATTAATAGATTATTGCGTTCAAAAGGTTTATTAGCCATCCGCGAGGAAGAAGGAAGAGAACTCCTCGATGCTGGTGTTAGTAAAGCTTTTGCCGTTGCAGACCATCAAATTGCTCACGTTTACGTCAATGATGTTGACTATATTCCTCAAGTCAAAAGTTTGTTAGAAGAAGCTGAAGGAATCGACTACGTTTTAGACGAAACTAGCAAACCAGATTACCATTTAAATCATTCTCGAAGCGGGGAATTAGTAGCAGTTGCAAAACCGGATGCATGGTTTACCTATTATTACTGGCTCGATGATAAACGCGCTCCAGACTTTGCCAGAACAGTAGATATTCATCGTAAACCAGGTTATGACCCAGTAGAGCTATTTGTAGACCCCAAAATCAAACTTCCAAAACTCAAAATTGGATCAAAACTACTTAAGAAAAAGCTCGGTTTTCGTTACTTAATGGATGTGATTCCATTAGACGCTTCCTTAGTAAAAGGTTCTCACGGCTGCATTTCTCCTACCCCTGACATGGGACCTTTATTAATTAGCAAACAAAGTAACTTAATAAATTCTGAATCTATCAAAGCAACCGATGTTTGTGGATTAATTTTGCAACACCTTCAGGTGAACAGTGAGCAGTTAGCAGTGAGCAGTTAACAGTTAGGAGTTAGGAGTTAAGAGTTAGGAGTTAGGAGTTTAGATTTCCTCTTGTCTCCTTGTCTCCTTCTCTCCTTGTCACCTTGTCTCCCCATCCCCCCATCTCCCCCTCCGAAGACATACATTATTTTTCATACTTCAGGTACTAGCGAAAATACTGATAGTTTGCTTTTCAAGTAAAGTTATGTAACTGCTAAAAATTGGACACACCTATCGAAAAAAAGTTCATGTATGCCTTAGACGATATCTAGTAGGCTTAAGATAGTATAAAGAGATTTAAAAAGTTTCGTTTTAGTCTTGCTGTTTGTTCTATGCTCAGTCGGCTAAGCGTACAGAAGGGTAAATTTTTTGTTTATCCTTCCATTGGTGAAATACTAGTCATGTTGGTTTGTTACCTTGTATCTTCGCTGTATTTTTTTCAAATTTTTATTAATAACCTACGTGGTAATAGGCAGTATCTCAGCCAAACTGCGTTTTAGCAATTTTACTGTGGTGGAAATCTTGTAATTTACTTGTAATTAGAATTAATCTTAAGTTAGAAGTCCACAGTCAATATAATAAATAAATTAATCGCAGTTGGGTTTCGCGATATAGATGCGTGAAACTTATAACTGAAAATTAGGAAGGTGAATGCATTTATGGCTTTTACCTAACTGTTGATTTTGAATTTTTGATTTTGATTTTTTGACCGCATACTCCGCAATTATGAGGGATAGCCCATGATGGAAAAGCAAACTTACACAACTGCTGGTGGTGTTAATGTATCTCGCACGGGTACGGAAGTCGAGATTGAATCAGCTTTAGAAGATATTTTATTTCACCTTGACTCTAAGCGCGGGGGTTTGCTCAAAAGTAGTTACGAATATCCGGGAAGATATAAAAGATGGGCTATTGGATTTGTAAATCCACCTCTGGAAATTGCGACGCGAGATAAAGGTTTTACTATTACGGCACTCAACCATCGCGGTAAAGTTCTTTTGCCAATGTTATTGGAGCGCTTATCCGAGCATCCGCAATTGTCGGAAGTTCAGATTAATAATACAGAAAAAATTACTGGTGGGCTGAAGCGATCGCAACAATTTTTTACTGAAGAAGAGCGCAGCAAACAACCTTCAGCTTTTACGGTTATTCGCGATATTCTTCAAGCATTTTACAGCGATGAAGACGAACATTTAGGGCTGTATGGTGCATTTGGTTACGATTTGGTATTCCAATTTGAACCGATTTCTCAGCGTTTACAGCGTGCGGAGGATCAAAGAGATTTGGTGCTGTATTTACCTGATGAGTTGGTAATTGTTGACTACTATTTACAACGGGCTTACCGTCTGAGCTATGAATTTGAGAAAGACGGAAAGTCTACACAGAATCTTCCTCGCACTGGTGAATCAATAGATTATAGAGGTAAACAGCTTACTCCCCCGACTCAGAAATCCGATCATAAACCGGGTGAATATGCCAAACAGGTAGAAGGTGCGCTTGATTATTTCCGCAGGGGAGATTTATTTGAAGTTGTACCTTCGCAAAACTTTTCTATAGAAAGTAAAACTGCACCTTCAGAATTATTCACAACTTTACAGCAAATCAATCCCAGTCCCTACGGCTTTATATTTAATTTAGGTGGGGAATACATTATTGGCTCTTCTCCCGAAATTTTTGTTCGTGTTGATGGTAGACGGGTAGAAACTTGTCCGATTAGCGGTACAATCTCAAGAGGAAAAGACGCTCTAGATGATGCAACGCAAATTCGTCAGCTACTTAATTCATTCAAAGACGAATCGGAATTAACCATGTGTACCGACGTGGATCGCAATGATAAATCGCGGGTTTGCGAACCTGGTTCTGTACGGGTAATTGGTCGCCGTCAAATTGAAATGTACAGTCATTTAATTCATACGGTAGACCATGTAGAAGGTACGCTAAGACCTGAGTTTGACGCTTTAGATGCATTTTTGACTCATACTTGGGCAGTGACGGTAACAGGCGCACCGAAGAAATCAGCGATTGAGTATCTAGAAAAGCACGAACGCACCCCAAGACGCTGGTATGGTGGAGCGGTAGGCTGGTTAAACTTTAACGGTAATTTGAATACCGGGTTAGTTTTACGGACAATTCGACTCAAAGATTCAATTGCAGAAGTACGAGTTGGTGCAACAGTATTGTATGACTCGATTCCCGCAGCCGAAGAACAAGAAACTTTAACTAAAGCAGCAGCAGCTTTTGAAACTATTCGCCGCGCTGGGGATAAAACCAAAGCTGTGGAAGGTAAACCAAATTCTTTGAGTACTGGCATTCCCAACGTAAAACCGGGTAAACGCATCTTATTAATTGACTGCGAAGACTCTTTTGTTCACACCTTAGCGAACTATATGCGTCAAACCGGGGCTGATGTCAAAACACTGCGTCACGGTTTCGACGAAGAAATTTTTGATACTGAAAAACCAAATTTAGTCGTATTATCTCCCGGTCCCGGCAGACCGAGTGATTTTAAAGTACAAGCTACCGTTGCCGCTTGTATGCGTCGTAATATTCCAGTTTTCGGCGTATGTCTGGGATTGCAAGGTATTGTGGAAGCTTTCGGTGGAGAATTAGGAGTTTTAGATTATCCGCAACACGGTAAACCTTCGCGGATTAACGTTACTGATTCAAACTCGGTGATGTTTAAAGATTTACCTGAATCTTTTACCGTTGGTAGATATCATTCTTTATATGCATTACCCGAAAAGTTTCCTCAAGAATTGAAAATTACGGCAATGTCTGAAGACGATGTGATTATGGCGATCGAACATAAAACATTGCCAATTTCAGCCGTACAGTTTCACCCAGAATCAATTATGAGTTTAGTGGGAGAAGTTGGTTTGGCGATGATTAAAAACGTTGTTTACAAATACACGAAGTCGGGAGACTCGGAAGCTGTAACAGTTAACAGTTA
>JBARZF010000003.1:0-2564 GCA_049649675.1 Rivularia sp. (in: cyanobacteria)
CTATTCAAGTTTGCCCAAAATAGACAGCTATGAAGTAGGATTACACCATTTAAATTAGCTCGATGCAAATTAGCTCTATTAAAATCTGTGCCAACCAGTTTAGAGTTACTTAAATTAGCGTTACTTAGTTCGGCATTACTGAAATTAGCATAGCTAAAATCAGCATCGCTTAAGTTAACACCGCTTAAAGAAGCTTGACTTAAGCAAATATGCTGAAAATCTCTTTCTCCAGCTAGATAGCGTTGGAGAATTTGGTTGGCATTCATTGTTTGTATTATTTTTTTAGGAATTTTTTATCGGTGTCACAAATGTAATTGTATCTATAACTCATTTACAATTCTTGTGTATTTATGTTTACAATAATTAGCTCAAATGTACAACTGTTAATAACTAGCTTTTAATAATCAATTTAATAAGAATAAATTGCTCTATATTGGATTGGTGAAATTTATGAATTATATGTATTGACAAAATAATATTTTTATGGGGTAGTAATGGTTTGCTGTATTTATTACTGCGTGAAGATATGAACTTTATGTATTTTCATACCGTAGAAAAGTTGAAATAATATTTATAAGTTGAAAAAGGTAGAGCTTCAAGAGAGTCTTTAATATGACTTTCAAATTGAAGATTTCATTGTAACAATATTCACCAAAGGAAAAAAAATGAGTAATCTCGATCAAGTTATTGATGATGCGATGGCAGATGGTTATATCTCGGATGAAGAATTTGAAAGAATAGCTCAAGCAATGAAAGATCACTATGGTAACTTTAATGTTATGAGTGGTGGACATTCTTCATTTCAGATGCCAGTAATGATGAGTTTTATGGCACAAACTGAACAAGAATTACCACAAGAGTTTAAAACGAAAAATAACTCTGTTAAAGAAAGTTTACGTGAATTGACCAACGACGATGAGCAGATTATCCAGAAAGAAGCGGAAAAACGAGTTAAAAATCAGACTAGTACGGAAGATTTAGTGAAAGCTCTCAATGAGCAGCGTAATAAAACTCAAGATAGAGCAAAAAAGATAATCAATCAACATTTCGATCATGCGGTTGAAATGGTAAAAAAATATCCCAAACAAGGATCGGCGATTGTTGACGCGGTAAAAGCTATCTCGGATTTCATTCTAGGAGCGCTTGAAACAATTGGCAAATTCATAGATAATTTGGTAGATAAAATTGTGGAGTGGGTTGAAGAAGCTTATGAAAAGATATCTAATTTCTTCAAAGCTGTAGTCCAAAAAGTTGAGGCATTCTTTGTAGAATATATCTAATCAAAACAGATATCTTAGCCAGTAGGGTGCGTTAACGAACTCTAACGCACCATTTTTATACACTCGCGTTTTAACAAAATTAAAATCCCAACTACCCACAAATACTCAGATAAACTCAACTTAAACCCCGGCAACAAATTCCCACCAGACAACTCCGCCGAAAGACTTCTTACTTCCACATCAACCCCAGCATCCATATATCCGAGCATCTTCTCCCGCAACATTTCCCGCCTCATCCGTTGCCAATCTCTACTCAATCACCTTCATCCGCTGCAATGGGGGGAAATTTATGTCTTGATTCCGATGAAAGTGATTCCCAACATTCCTTATAATTACAAAATTTGCCGTACTTCCTCAACATTATTCGCCAAAGTTATACTCCGCAAAATTGATTGCAATTGCTCTACATCGCTAATTCGAGAAATTTGAGGCATTAATTCCAAACCTTGCTGACCAAATTTTGCTTGTAAAATGGTTCCTATACTCGATACTATTCCTCTTGCTTCACCTTCTTGTAATATTTCTAGATACCAAGGCGATTCTCGTAAAACAGCCATATCCCACCTCATAATGTCTCTAACAACGGCACTTTCTAACACAAAGGTAGCAAAAAATGCTAAAACGGTTTCCAGTTGATTTAAATTTTCATCTGCACGCAAAAGTTGACAAATCCGCAGCATCTAGAAAACCTCTCTCCAAACCTCTCTCCTGCAAGGAGAGAGGCTTTGATTTCTCCCCCTTCCCTCGCAGGGAAGGGGGCTGGGGGGTTAGGTTTTTCCTTCAAGTCTAGTCTCGATTTAACTTTGATAAAAATCTCAACTACCAACAAATACCGCGATAAACTCAACTTAAACCCCGGCAACAAATTCCCACCAGACAACTCTGTCGAAAGACTTCTTACTTCCACATCAACCCCAGCATCCATATATTCGAGCATCTTCTCCCGCAACATCTGGTTGTCATCCGTTGCCAATTTCAACTCAATAACCTTCATCCGCTGCAATGGGTGCAAATTTACGTCTTTATTCCGATGAAAAAATTTCCTTGACAGATATTAATATATAAATATAAATATAAATCTAAAATCTAAAATCTAAAATCTAAAATCTAAATGAGATCCAGATCGATAGAAACTGTACGCGAAGTAGCAAACAGATCGTTAAATGAAGGCGATTATGAAACGGCATACGAGAGCTTCGAGGAATTATTAGAACTTGAACCCGAATCGATAGAAGCAACCATTGGTGCTGCAACTGCTCTCAATGGTTTAGAAGAATATGACGA
>JBARZF010000004.1:0-19285 GCA_049649675.1 Rivularia sp. (in: cyanobacteria)
CCAAACCTCTCCCCCACAGGGAGAGAGGCTTAATTTTCCCCCTTCCCTGCTCCGGGAAGGGGGGTAGGGGGCTCGCGGTTTTACCGAAAAGTTGAAACCATACAAATGTTTTCCGGAGATGTCTAATAGACTTTTTATCTAAAACGAGAAGAAAACTAGAATAATAGTGCAGCGCCACGGTATCAAATCTATAATTTATATTTTCGACAACGACTAGCGGTTTTTGCAACACAACTTTACCAATGAACATTTGTTCAAACTTAGCTACAATGATAATCAGTATCACTATTTTATTTGAAAGCCTGCTACAACGAAAAAAAAATCGGCTTTATTCGTTGTAGATGTAATTCTCATGACTAAATCAACTAAACTCAAACAGCAATCTTTATTAAATCTTGATTCACCTAGCTGTGATTCTCGTGAAGTTCATCTAGATAATGTCCGTCAGGTACAGCCAGAAGTTATACCTACAGAAAAAGCGCAGCAGATGGCTGATTTTTTTGGAACTCTTGCAGACTCACACCGTTTACGTTTACTTTCGGCTTTAGCAAAACAGGAACTATGCGTTTGCGATTTAGCCGCATCTGTAATGATGAGTGAATCTGCTGTCTCCCACCAACTACGAATTTTGCGATCGGCGCGTTTAGTTAAATACCGTCGTGAAGGGCGCAATGTCTATTACAGCTTGGCAGATAGCCATGTCACAAATATCTACCGTGAAGTAGTTTCCCATATCGACGAAGAGCAAATCTAATTTAAATCCCTCGTTAAACCTTGTACAGATGACTTAATTTTCGGCAATATATGAACATATATTCAAATGTAGAGAGATTCATATATTTGTGAGTAGAAGCCCTCCTTGTAGTGGGGTGTTAGTAGCAAAAAGTTTTAGATCCCCCATTATCCCCCTTGGAAAGGGTGACTTTGAGAGGTTTCCCCCCTTTAAAATGGGGGCTAGGGGGGATCGATAAGTACCATTAGTTACAGCTAACCACTTTTCAAACAACCCCTTAAGGATAAAATATCTTCACGAGATGCATCTGGGTTATCTCTGCGTTGCTGAATTTCGGCGTATAGCAGATTGTCAAGCCGTTTTTGCTGGCGTAAAAAGCTACCCCAGGGACAACGATTTTTAACTGCTGTTGGTTGGATTTAATTTTCTCAACTGGTACATAAAGCTGTTCAATTAAATCTACCTGCGGGGGATACAGAATTATTAACTTTGCTCTTAGACTGGCAGAATTATGTAGAAATATGAAGGGTAAAAAAGTCTATGAATGATATTTATATTCTAAATCTACTTGTTATTGGTTTACTCTTACTATTTGTAACGTTGGGTTCTGGTGTAATTGCGCGATCGCCTTTTTCCTACGCCATCATCTATCTAATCGCAGGTATTGCAATCGGACCTTATGGCCTTGGTTTAGTTGAACTACGTCGCGACGGTATATTTAATACTGAATTACTCAAAAGGTTGACGGAATTTGTAGTGATTGTTTCTGTATTTGGTTGCGGTTTAAAAATTGCTCGCCCTTTAAAGTTAAAAGCTTGGGATATTACAATTAGATTAATCGCAATTTTGATGCCGATTTCGATTTTTTCTATTGCTGCTGTCGGCAAGTTTTTTCTAGGAATGGATTGGGGTGGAGCAATTTTATTAGGAGCAATTTTAGCACCAACTGACCCAGTATTAGCCTCTGCTATTCAATTAAAAGATACAAATGATAATGATGAATTGCGTTTTGGTTTGACTAGTGAAGGCGGATTGAATGATGCGTTAGCTTTCCCCTTCGTTTATTTTGGTCTGTATGCAATCAAAGATGATAATTGGAGTAACTGGATTAAAGATTGGGTGGGAGTTGATTTAATTTGGGCAATTGGCTCTGGAATTATTATGGGCTTTATCGTCGCCAAAGCTATTGTCTGGCTCGATATGAAAATTAAAGAACGTCATCCTGTTGATAATTTGATGGAAGATTTTATTGCCCTTAGTGCAATTTTTCTTAGCTATTCTCTAACGGAAGTTGTCAACGGCTATGGCTTTTTAGCAGTATTTATAACTGGTTTAACGATGCAAAAAAGTCATTATGACCCAGAAAAACCATTAGCGCAATTAGAATTTATCGAACAAATTGAAAAGCTTTTAGAAATAGGAACAATTTTGCTATTGGGCACAATATTACTGTATGAACCAATGGTAAATTTTGCATCACAATCAATTCTAGTAATATTGTTATTATTCTTCTTAATTAGACCTTTAGGAGTTTTTATCAGCACCATCGGTAAACGTACTATTAAAAATCCGCAGAATCAAAAACATTATCCCCAAAAACGCTGGTTGTTCGGCTGGTTTGGTATTCGCGGAGTAGGTTCTTTATACTATCTTGCCTATGCTTTGGGTAGCGGTTTAAAAGGAGAATTAGGCGAACAAATTGCTTGGATAACTTACAGTACTGTTGTTGTTTCAGTTCTTTTCCATGGAGTTAGTGCAACTCCATTAATGAATTGGTATAACAAAAATATTGCAAGTAAAATTAAAACTACTGCTTTACCGGATTAAGAAATGAAGTAGAAGGTAAAAAAAGAAGTTGCATGATTGCAGCTTCCAAATATTCTATTTGAAAAGGTTTTTCAATATATCCATTACAACCTGCCATCAAAGCTTCGTCTCGAAACATATCGCTAGGTAAACTGGTAAGGGCAATAACAGGAACTAAATTCTTATTATTCCGTAAATACTTAGCAACATTAATACCGTCTATTTCCGGTAACATTACTTCTAACAATACCAGCGCAGGTTGGTATTTTTTGATCATTTTTAAAGCACTTTCACCATCTTTCGCGGTAATAGCACAAAAGCCCAATAGCTTAACTATTTGCTGGGTTAACAGCAAGTTATCAGCATCATTATCAACAATTAAAACAACCAAATTCTCAGAAAACAAAGATAAACGCTTTTTCCAATAACTACTAAAGTTTGTTGAAAACAACCTCGAAATGCAGTTTGTATGCTTATGTTGAACAAAATCAGAATAAACCATAAGACACCCAGACAGTAATTTTATAGTATCAATGAGGCAAGTACAAGCTGCTCGACGCGCCGATAGCATTGGCTCTACTTCAATTTAACTGCTTACTACTATCTAATTCAACTGTGGAAAAAATGCAGCAAGCAGATATCTTTTATTTATCTCTCTTAAGAGAGATAACTTTTCTCAACCTTTTTGATATTATTACCTTTTTTTGAAATGCGTAAGTGCATAAACCGTATTATTAATTTTATTTATCTTAAAAACAAATTTATATTAGTAAAAATGATTATAGGTAATGAATGACCGTTGTCTATAGTCATTCATTACCTATAATCCGATATTGTTAGCGAATTAAAAAAGTTACTACTTTCCGGTCACATTGTCAACCAATTCTTCGGCTTTCTCGATTAAAGCTGGTTGCATTTCTTTTCTATAAACCTTAGTATTTTCTTCGTAAGCTTTTTCAGGGTTTTCTGATTCTAAGATTGCTTCTTCGTAAGATTCTTGCTTCATTTCTTCTCTACGTCCAACACCTTCGCTAAAAGTATAAGCCCGGTCAATTTTTTCTTGAGGAGTTAATTTTGTATTTTCTGAAGCTGGATAAGCGTAACTAGGCTGTTGTGCAAAAACAAACAATGTCGATGCAGCGATTAAAAGCATTAAACTTAAAACAACACTGCGATGTAATATTTGTTTAAAAGATGATACAAACCTTTGCATATATGTCCCTCCGATTTTGAACTTTTGTCTTAATAGTATTTAGTCAGAAACAAGTTTTTAAGTTTTAACAAAATTTTCTAACTAAAAAGTATCCTACGTTTCTTAATGAACAAGTTCCTTCTATCGGAAGATGCATAAATAAATAAACTAAAGAATGATTTCTATAACCATTGCTTATTAATATAAATTCCTCTACTTTGCATAGCTTCTTCAAATAAATCGGTTGATAAAGCTTCTTCTACGGTGTAAACTCCAGGTTTATTTAATTTCGCTTCGAGCAATAATTCAGCTATACTACCCGTACCATAACCGGCGGCTATTGAAGTATTTTCGTGGGCTAAAGTCGAACAATAACTTTTTGTTTGATTGTCTTTTATTCCCGTAACTTCCGAGCGAATTGCTACACCAATACCGCTGAAATTATCGGTAACATCGGTCATAAAATGACTAACTTGAGCTAAAAATTCTACACCACCAGAATTCTGAATCCACGATTTAGGAAATACGTTCGCGGCTATCCAAGTTAAATGATTATAAAAATCGGGAACCGAACCAAATTTAGTAATTACGCTTTTAACTGTAGGGAAAGCTTTCGGTAAAGTAAACGTTTCCGGCATATCAAACCAGTAAACCCCATTTTCTGCAACGGGTTCGGGAAAATTGACAGTTTCTCTCTCCGTGTAGGGTTTTACCGTTTCCCATTTACCATCTATCCAGGCTTGAAAGGGATTTTGCAACCCTAAAAAAGTAGTTCGCATTACCGTAACACCAGCCCCACCGGAACCCGCTACAACATAACTTAGATGAATCTTTTCAGCCTCGTCAAATTGTTCCACGCACTGACGCACCATGCTATTAGAAATACCGGGGAAAATACCCGTGTTAATTACTGCCGTCACACCTTTTTCAACAGCTTGCTCGTGAAGCGTTAATACTTTACTAGTATAGGAACGATGGTCGCTAACATCTACATAATTAGCACCGCATTCAATGCAGATTTGCAAAACGTTAGTATCTCGGTAATGAAAAGGACCGGCACAATGAACCACAATATCGGAATTGGAAATAGCTTCGCGTAGTTTTTCTGTTTCCGCTAAATCCAAAGCGAGGTATTTTAGAGACGTGTCATGACCTCTTTTGACATCCGTGCGTCCAGTAACAGTGATTTCAGCTTGCGTATGCTTGGCAATATCCTGGGCAACACTACTACCGATGCGTCCTCTTCCACCTAAAATTAAAACCCGTTGTGTCATGTTCTTGCATTAGCTACGCTACATATATTGCATCAGTTTTATATATACTTTGTCATCTGTAGTGAGGATGACATTATCTAGCCAATAGGAGGATGCCAACCACTAACCGTCCATCGTTTTCTAGCAACAATAATTACAGGGTTATTCATTCTAAGAGCAACAATTGTCGCTCTGCCAATCGCTGTTAAACCTTCAACCTTTGTACTATCTGGACTCCATGTGAAATGATCTAACCATGATTGTGTGCGAGGATTAAAAATTGCTACAGCTTCTCCTGTCAAAGGATCTACAGCTTTAGTAGAATCTGACTTAAATTCATTGCACGAACGACAAGCTAAACACAGATTTTCAAACTTGGTTTTCCCACCTTTTGACACTGGATGAATATGGTCATAACTCATTGGTATTCCGCTATTTGCTTCAGTTGTCAAACAATAACGGCAACGTCTTTTATCGTTATTTAAAATTTGATTTTTTAAACTATCAGAAATATATGTTGACATGAAAAATTAAGGATTCGGCACTTGATGTCCTCGCCAGCGTAGTAATACTGCTGCCTGAGCTTTTTTTAACATAAATAGGTCAGTTTGACGACGTAAATTCATAAGTTCTAATCTTTGATCTTGTGTAATTATACCGTTAGAATTTGCCTCAAGTAGAATATTATATCTTTCCATGTCAGCTATTGTTTTACAACTATGGAATATTTGCCAAAGCGTATTATCGTCGAGTTTATCTAATGCTGCAATTTCAGCTTGAAACTCTTCAGGTATATCATCCCAAGATGGTGGGCTACCAACTTGTAATGCACGAAGCATGATTTCTTCAATTGGCCGTTGGGTTGCACGAGCAGTATTTACCAAGCGTTGATAAAGTGTTTCTGGGATTTGTAAGGTAACAGTTTCAGAATTCATGTCTTATGTTGACTTAAAGTTATAAATTGATTGTAACTATCTATAATCACAAATTGGCTTGATATTTATATTTTTAGCATCAATAATTTTTACGTTATTTCTCTGACGACTACTATAAATATCTCAGTTATAAAGATTTTATATACAGTTTTAGTAACTAAAAATGAAAAAGGGCGAGCATATTTACGTTTATTTCCGCTATAAAGATTTCAAATACACTCATCATGGGATTTACATTGGTGATAAAAAAGTAATCCACTATTGGAAAAATAAGATTAGATGTACTAGTTTAGATAAATTTCGTTGTCGTAAAAAAATACATATAGAAAAATATAAGCAATGTCATACTGCCGAAGTTGTAGTTAAAAGAGCGAAAAAAAGATTAAAAGAAAAGAAATATAATCTTGTTTTGAACAACTGCGAGCATTTTGCTTATTATTGTAAGACAGGTAAGCACAAAAGCGAACAGGTAGAAGAGATACCGAAACGAGTTGTATATGAGATAGATAAAGCATTAAAGGGTAATAGAAAAAAAGTCGAAAAAGAATTAATTAAAGGAAAAAGCAAATCAGAAAGTAATAGAAAAAAAGTCGAAAAACAATTAATTAAAACAAAAACAACAATTGATAAGCGTATTAAACCAGCAAAAAGGAAGCTTAAAAAGATTATAAATCGAAAATCAAAAATACTAAAATTCAGATTTTAATTTCAAGACTTCTAAAACTCAGAAACCCGGTTGTTTCAAAAAACCGGGTTTCTCTATTTGTTATCTTCAAAATACTTAATGGCTTCCCGGCGATCGCCATAAGTCACCCTGCCGATCGCGGATAATATTGTTTTTTCACAACCATAATGTTGGGTTACGACACGATTCTAACAATTCTCTTTATTAGTTAAAATTTCTGTTCGTGTCTAACCCAACCTACTTTCTGCCAAGGAATTTAATACCTTTGACTTTTAACCTTTAACCTTTAACCTTCGTAGATTACTTCTTAAACATCGACTCAAAGGTAGAAGAAATCGCTTCTTTGGCATCCTTTAAACTCTGCTGCATTGGCTGCTTTGTCTGCAAAAATACCCTTGCACAATTACGTCCCGGCATTCCGGAAATTGAACCACCTGGATGAGTTCCTGCACCTGTTAAATACAAGTCATCAATTGGAGTTTTATAATTGGCAATTTCTGGTAGGGGACGGAAGAAAATCATTTGATCTAATGTCATATCAACGTGATAGTAATTCCCTTTATAAGCACCCAATCTTTCGCCTAATTCAGCAGGACTTTCTACAGCACGAGCAATAGTTGCATCTTTTACGTTTGGTGCGTAATCTGCTAGCTTATCTATGACTCTATCTGCTACTTTGTTTTTCAATTCATCAGTCCAACCAGTACCATTTAAACCAGTACCTTCGGCATCTTTGATTTGATAGGGAGCAAAAAATTCAATCCACAAAGTATGCTTTCCTGGAGGTGCCAAACTTGGGTCTAGATAACTTGGTAAAACTGCATACATTGACGGATCTGCATCGGGAATTTGACCCAAGGTACACAGGCTATGGGCTTGCTCTACATGAGTTACTGAATCGGCAATTAAAATTGAACCAACTAGATATTCGTCTTTGTGTTCGTGGTGTTCAAAGCGTAGCGGTTCGTTTAATGCTAAGTCAATTTTAAGAATGGTTTCGTTATTATTGACGATGCGACGCTTTAACCTTTCATGTAAGTCTGGATCGGCTGCATCTGAATCGCTTTTATCTACCATTTGCATGAACAATCTTTTCGCGTCAATGTTAGAAATTACCGCTTCTTTAGCACGATATTCTTTACCACCCGCAACGCGAACCCCAACAGCTTTACCATTATCAATCAACACTTTTTCTACGTGTTGGTCGGTAAAAATATCGCCGCCTTTGCTTGTGACACAATTTACTAAAGCTTGGGTTAATGCACCAGTACCACCACGAGGTCTTGCCATTCCCGGATTGTGACGCATCGCCATCATTATCGCACCGATCGCCAATGTTTTTTGTGAAGGTGGCGCACCTAATTCGGCGCAAAGTCTGGCTAATGGTGCTTTAAGGAATTCCGAATCAAACCATTCGTTAAGAATATCTTCGCCGCTGGTTAACATATTGCGGATAAAGTCCAGCGTTTTGTCTACCGAACCAATTACCGAAAATAAATCTTTTATCTTCGTAATATCGTAATTGCCAGCAATATCTAAAATTGATTTAGGTGGTGCGTTGAACATGGGAATCATTGCACCCAAAGCACGCTGCCAATATTCTGTAAATTCCTTATACTTTACAGCATCGCGTTGAGAATAACGAGCGATTTCCGCACAGGTTTTATCTAAAGACTTATGTCCTAAGAAATACTTTCCATCTGGATGGGGACAAAATACTACTGGATCGCAATATAAATATTCTAATCCATATTTTTTCAGTTCTAATTCTTCTTCAACAGGCCCAAGGTGAATAAATTCGTGGTCGATCGCACACAAATTAAATTTAAATCCTGGTGCTTCTTTAGGCAAAATCTCCTCTGTAGTAGCTGCCCCACCAGGTACCGAGCGCTTTTCTAATAATGCTACGGTATAGCCAGCTTTTAATAAATAAGCAGCACAAACCAATCCATTGTGTCCCGCACCGATAATTACAACATCATACTGTTGCATAGTTAATAGTTCTAGATATGGAATATATTGATTAGTTTATATTAGTGATTCCCGCGAAAAGTTACATCATACCCCAGTCATATAACCGTGCAATTAAATTTATTCCGCAAAGGGTATGTTTTCGGGAATTTGTTGAATATTAATTTGCGCGATTAACATTATACTACCTTGTTGCACTTCTAGACGATTAATACGTAATGTAATGTCTTTCAACTCAAAATAAGGCGATTTCCGCACTTGATTTATTTTATCTATCAATGCATTCATCACTTCTAAATTTATTCCTTCGGGAGTATTGCATTTAAAGCTATCAAGTATAATTGGCTTTTCTAAAGATTCCAAGCGCACATCAGCTTTCAAGCCTAAAGGTTTCTTTTCTCGACCTGAATCTAAAACTATTTCACCTTCGATTTCAATTATATTATTACCAGGTAAGTGAAGCTGAAGATTTTCTGGATACATACTGGCAATCTTTATTTCAGTATGGAATGTTAAAAACTCATATAATATATTGCGAACTAAATCTAATTTTAAAGCTTCATTGATATCGGCTTCTTCGACTACAATTCGAGTTTGTATATTTACCGGATGATCTAATTCAACTTCGCCAAGTAGAACTTTCAGCGGATTGATATCAATATCATCAGTTTCTAACTGAATTTCAGCAAGGCGAATATCTTTAAACTTCAATCCTTTGCCTTCAAATGAAACGCCGTCAGCGTGTCCTTGAATTGCTTTGAGGAAATCTGTATTTACGTCAAAATTTAATTTATCCATTTTTCAGTTACCGGGAATCAGTGAACAGTGAGCAGTGAGCAGTGAACAGTGAACAGTTATCAGTTTTATAGCTGTTTGCCGATCTCATCTTACTCTTCGTTACTTTAAACCTTCCTATTAAAAAATAAATCTATAGTACGAAGGATAAAATCATAAATTACTGCTATATAATAAATCACAATTCAACACAAATGAAAGCTAAATTAATCGTTTTCTTGAACTTCTTGTAATAGATGGTGTTCTAAAATATTTAATACCGCTTGTTCTACCAGACGTAATTTTAGTTGATTTTTGGAATTTTCTTTTTCAATTGCAGTAAATAACGAACCGTCTTGATATGCTGCTAAAATACCTGGATGAACGTAATATTTACGGCAAGTTGCAGGACGATTTCCCAATTCCTGAGCTACATTTTTAATTGCACGAACAATATTTTTCTTGGCTTGTTTTTCCGATTCAAATTTACCAAATTCGTATAACTCTTCCGCTGCCAATACGGTTCCAAACCAGGTACGAAAATCTTTCGCTGTAAAATCTAAATTGGTAATTTCTTTGAGATAATCATTAACATCGCCAGAATCAATTGACTGACGTTTATCATCATCATTTATGAATTGAAATAATTCTTGCCCAGGTAATTCTTGAATTCGCTTAACAATCTTTGCCAAACGGCGATCGCATAATTCAATATCGTGGTCTACACCACTTTTACCACGAAACTTAAACCTTAATCGCGAACCGGAAATATCAACATGACGCTGTTTCATTGTCGTTAAGCCGAAAGACTTATTTCTCTGGGCATACTGTTCGTTACCCACGCGAATTTTGGTAGTTTCCAAAAGTTTTACAGTAGCTGCCAAAACTTTGTCTTTAGGTAAACCGTGTTTTCTTAAATCTTTTTGTACCTGTTCCCGAATTTTAGGTAAAGCTAAACCGAAAGCAATTGTACGATTAAACTTTGTTTGAGAACGAATTTTCCGCCAATGTGCGTGATATCTATACTGCTTGCGTCCCTTTTCATCTCTTCCCGTAGCCTGTAAATGTCCGCAACTATCGGCACAAATCCAGACTTCATCCCAAGCTGGTGGTATAACGAGGGCTTTGATTCTATTTAATTCATCTTCACAACAGATTTTATTACCTTCTGCATCGTAATAACAAAATCCCTTACCTTTACGCTGACGCTTTATACCGGGAGTTCCATCGGTAACGTAAAGCAAGCCCACAATCTCAGCAGACTCCGCAGGCTCGGCAGCTAATGCGGCTTTAACCTCCTGTTTTACAAGTTCATTTTTCAGCTTTAACTGCATATTACTAAGATGAGATTAAATAATAATATTTGTAAATTTAGCTTGAATAAATAAACGATAAATCTATTGAGAGAAATAAAAAGGAATCTTTGTGTAACGTCCTAAGTATAGATTTTCAGCAAAAATAGTTTATGATTTTTGCATGAATGGTACGATTAAAAAAACTTTATAAGCTTCTGTAATCTTAACCAAGTGCTAGAAAGCGTTTTGCAATTGCCTTACGAGCAGCAGGAAATGCTGATAAAAATTCTGCAAAACCGGCACCATGAAAGCTGTCGCGCAGAAATCGCGGAAGATGCACAAAAAAACTTTGGCTGATTTCCATGCTGGTAATTATCAATCTCAATCAGCCAAAAGTATTATTGCAGAATTAAGTAAGTCCTTAAATATCTAATAAAATATTTAATTAATCAAAAATCTAAAAACCCAATTATTCAATTACTCTCAGCATTGATAACTGTTCACTGTTAACTGCTAACTGCCAACTCCTCCCGCTTGAAAAACTTTCCCAATTACTTCCTCTACAGGCGGCTCAGTAACGGTTAAATCGACTACTTCTAACTCAGTTAAAATACGCGATACGGTACTAGTAAGTTTCTCTTGAGGAATCATAAAACCAACCATTCTACCGTCATGTGCTTGGACTTCACCAAATGTTTCCAATATCACAATATCTACAGCTTCGGCCAATTCCACATTAATTACTCTATAAGGAGCAAATCTTTCCAAAAGTCCATCTAAACTGCCGTCATACATCAATTGTCCTTGATGGATCAACAGCACCCGCTTGCACAAAGCTGTGATATCCGCCATGTAGTGACTGGTTAACAAAACCGTTGCTTGATAGCGCTGATTGTATTCGCGCAAAAAATCCCGGACGTTAACTTGAGCGTTGACATCCAATCCTAAAGTCGGTTCATCTAAAAATAATACCTGGGGACGATGTAAAAGCGCCGCTAATAGTTCAGCCTTCATCCGCTCACCCAAAGACATTTTTCGCACGGGTTGAGTTAGTTTATCTTCGAGTGAAAGCATTTCGGTTAACTCTCCCACTCGATGACGAAATTCCTTATCGGGAATACTGTAGACAGCAGCGTTAATTTTTAAAGAATCCAGAGCCGGTAAATCCCACAATAACTGCTGTTTTTGTCCCATCACCAAAGTGATTTGCTGCAAAAAAGCTTCTTTACGACTAAACGGAATGTTTCCTGCGACTCGTACATTACCGCTACTCGGATGAATCAACCCAGTCAGCATTTTGAGAGTAGTAGTTTTCCCCGCACCGTTTGCTCCCAAAAAACCAACCACCTCACCCGGTGCAATTTCAAAAGAAACATTATTAACAGCTTTAATTTCCCGGTACTTGCGGCGAAAGAAATGAGAAACTGTACCTTTAATACCCGGTTCTTTAATAGCAACTGGATAAACTTTGCTCAAATCTTGAGCAATGATGATAGACATATATCCGATCTCAAACGGTGCATAATATTCCAGATTAAAGGTTTAAGGGAAAAATTTAAAGGTCAAAGGTTAAAGGTTAAAGGTTAAAGGTCAAAGGTTAAAGGTATTGGGCATGGGGCATGGGGGATTAGGGATTGGGAATTGGGAATTAGGCATCATGCATTTTTCCCGTTTAGAAAACAGCAAGGGAGCAAGATGCTCCCACTACTCCTAACTCATAACTCTTAACTCCTAACTTATTTTCTCCCCATCCCCTTGTCCCCTTGTCCCCTTGTCCCCCCATCTGCTCACTGCTCACTGCTCACTGCTCACTGCTCACTGCTCACTGATTACCGCAATCTCCCGGAGCGTATAATACTAACAATCAACCACAGCCCTAATAAACTCGCGGCAGCAAACAGGATATTGCTAATTAAAGATAATTGGGCGGTTTGTGCGTTAGTGGATATAATTGCTGCACCCATTATCAGGGAACCTACTAGGACGCTGAAAGATAGTCTATTCGCTGCATCGTCTGTCGTGCGGCGCAAACCGTCTAAACCTTTTACAGTTAAATTCCACTGTAATGTTTCTGTTGTTACCTTTTCTAACAAGTATTCGATTTGACGGGGGAATTGTAAGGAAAGACTTTTTAAATCCAGTGCTGTTCTTAGAAGGGAACGAACTGGTGAATCCCCAACTAGCTGTTTGCGGAATAAGTCTGTTAAAAAAGGTTTGATTTCTTCGATAAAATTTATTTCTGGGTTGAATCCTCTAGCTAATCCTTCTAAATTAGCGATGGTTTTAGCGTAAAGTCCCATGTTGCTGGGTAAGCGGATGTTGTTGTTGCGAGAAACTTGAAATACTTCGTAAACTATTTCCGAGAAATTAAGTTGAGCTAAGCTGAGGTTAAAATATTTTCGCAGCATCTGGTCATAATCACCTTCCAGACGCGACATATCCACCGGCTTGGATGAACCTGCTAGCTGTAAAGTCAACTGAGCGCACCTGGGAGCATCTAAATCCACAATAGCGAGCAGCATTTCTATCAATATTTGTTGGGTGCGGGGGTCGAGTCTTCCTACCATACCGCAGTCTAACAAGGCGACGCGACCGTCATTGAGATAAAATATGTTGCCGGGATGGGGATCTGCATGAAAGAAACCGTCTACATATAGTTGCTGACAAAAAACAGCAAATAACAAACTGGTAACTCTTTGACGTTCTGTTTCCCCATCGGTATCTTTATTATTCTCGTTGGGTATAGTTGCCGATAAAATGGGGGCACCATCGAGCCATTCCATCACCATTAATTTTGGCGAAGTTAACTCCCAGTAGATTTTGGCAACAACTATATCTTTAGGATCGAACCAGCTACCTTCGGATAAATTGCGTCGTAGCTGATCGGTAAAACCGGCTTCCCGCGTAAAATCTAATTCTGCTTGTAATGCAGTACAAAATTCATCGGCGATCGCCTTTATATCATTAACTTGTCCAAAATCAGTACGAGCTACTAATTCGGCGATACCTTGAATTAAAGCAATATCTTGGTCAACAATCAGACCAATTCCCGGACGCTGCACCTTCATCGCCACTTCCTGACCGTTGACAAGAATAGCTTTATGTGTTTGAGCAATAGAACCCGCAGCTACAGGCACCGGATTAATCGTAGAAAAGCTTTCTTCTAAAGGACTTTTTAACTGCTTGCGAATGAGTATTTCGACATCAGCCCAAGGTACTGGTGGGACATCATCCTGTAGAGTTGAAAGTTCGTCAATATAAGAAGCACTGAGCAAATCCGGACGAGTAGAAAGTAATTGGCCCAGCTTAATATAAACCGGACCCAAATCTACCAAAATATTTTTTAACACAGCAGGAGGAGGTAGCTGGGGTTCATCGGCTTTACCAAGAGTAATCAGCCTCCGCATATAATCCCAGCCATTGCGGAATAAAACTTCAATAATTTCTCTTTGACGAGGAACGGTTTGGGTTAGAAACATTTTTTAATAGTAATTAATAGGTTAAAGGTCAAAGGTCAAAGGTTAAAGGTTAGGAGTTAAGAATTAAGAATTAAGAGTTATGAGTAGAGAGTTAGTTAATATCTCCTTGTCTCCTTGTCCCCTTGTCCAATGCCCTATGCCCAATCCCCCTGAAAATTGACTGAATAGTTATACTAGTAGGAATTAGGGGCTTTGCGCTTCTGTCAAGGGTTTGAGGTTTTATTTCTAATGAAGGACTTCTTGTCCGCCGGTTTTAGATTTGGGCGATTGGGTACGGTGGATTTTAGTATTTCACCGCTACCCAATCCCTAATATATAATCCTTAAGACATAGTTACTTTATAGTTACGTTAAAGTAGTTCGGTAAAGCGGGAATCGGACTGTAGATTTTTAAGTACCTGCTTGATTTCTTGGGTGCGTTCTTTTTTGACGATTAGGGTGACATTCTGGTCGCGAACGACGACTACATCTTCCAAGCCAATAGTAACAATTACATCATCTTCATTGCTGGCGTAGAGAATGGCTCCCTTGGTGTCTAATCCTACATGAGTAGCTAATTCGACATTTGGTTCTTTTTCTTTTTTGAGCAACCTTTCAATGGCGTTCCAGTCTCCTAAATCGTCCCAGCCAAATTCTACTGGTAAGACGTATGCTAGATTAGTCTTTTCCATCAAGGCATAGTCTACGCTTAGTTTGGGGAGTTCGGGATAAATTTCGGGGCCATTTTTGTCGATGGGTTCGATGATTTCTGGAGCATAAGTATATAATTCTTTAATAACAACTCCTGCTCTAAAAAAGAACATTCCGCTGTTCCAGCTAAAGCGTCCCGTTTGTAAAAAAGTTTCCGCCGTATCGCGGTCGGGCTTTTCAGTAAAGCGGTTAACGTGATAGGCTGGCAAGTTGTTAAAGCTACCAAATTTTTCACCTTGTTCTATGTAGCCGTAGCCTGTTGATGGAAATGTTGGTTTGATCCCCAAAGTTACAATCGCCGGATTTTGTGCCGCTAATTGAGCTGCTGCATTTAATGTATTTGCAAATGCCTCTTGGTCGGCAATCCAGTGATCGGCAGGGAAAAAGCCAATAATAGCGTCTTCACCATAACGCTTTTTAATTTCCAAACTAGCCCAGGCAACAGCCGCTGCTGTATCTCTTCCTTGTGGTTCTACAAGCAAGTTAGCTTCAGGCAATTCTGGTAATTGCTCTTTCACGCCTTCTGCTATGAGACTAGAAGTTATCACCCATAGGTCATCCCAACCATCAGTCAGCGGTAGCAGCCGGTCAGCAGTGGCTTGCATTAAGCTTCGAGAGGTGCCATCAAGATTTAAAAACTGTTTGGGTCGGGTTCGTCGAGAAAGGGGCCAAAAACGTTCGCCTTTACCACCTGCAAGAATTACGGGGAAAAATCGACTAGTCATGTTGTCTTACAAACCTAATTTACGACACTTCAAGTGTACAGTGGGCTTTTAAAGTGGGAATATTTTTGGCTTGAATTAATATTACGTTTTACGTTTAGGGATTGGTTAGTGGGGAGTGAGTTGTGGTTAAACAAATAGAAAGTTGGGAAAATCAGAATATTTACGAGCAGGAGCAAGATTTAGAAAGTCAAGCTCCTATAAATGGTGAATTAATCAAGCTTGAGCCAAAAAATAGTCAAAAAACTGGTTCTCTTCCCAGTCAGCTGTATTATCGGCTGGGTTTGTCAATGCCCAGATGGCTGTTTTGGATTCTCACAGTTGTAATGGGGATTACTTTATCGGGCTTACTGGTATCAAGTTTGGCGCTTTGGACTCCGTTATGGAGTGGCATAGAAAAAAGTGATTCGGAGTTGGGATGGTCGCCAATAGATGCCGACGATGCGCCGTTACCTGGGACTTTGTGGAGTGATATTTCGCAATACCAGCTTAAAAAACCGATGAATATTTTGGTTTTGGGAATCGAACCCGTACCCGGTACGGTTGAAGGTTCGCCAGAAAGTTTTGCTGGAACTAGCGATACCATGCTGCTGGTAAGAGTTAATCCTCAAGATAAAACTATTCGGGTGCTTTCGATTCCCAAGGGTACGATGATTTCAATTCCTGAAGAGGGATTAAATAAGGTATCCCAAGCTAACGCATTTGGTGGCCCAGTTTTAGCAGCGCGAGTCGTCAGTCGTAGTTTGAGTAATGCGCCGATTCATCGCTACATTCGTATTTCTACCGCTGGAATGCAGCAATTAGTAGACCAGTTGGGAGGAGTAGAAGTATTTGTACCTAAGACTATGCAGTACAAAGACTCGGCTCAAAACCTATCGATTGATTTAGTCGGTGGTTGGCAAACTTTAAACGGGGAACAAGCAGAACAATACGTTCGTTTCCGTGAAGAAGCTTCCGGGGATTTGGAAAGAGTCCAGCGACAGCAAACAATGTTGTTAGCTTTGCGCGAACGTCTTTGGAGTCCCAAAGTATTACCTCGCTTACCCCAGTTAACTCGCGTAATGCGAAAGTACTTTGACACCAACTTGAAGCTGGAAGAAATGATGGCTTTAGTCAACTTCGCTTCAAAAGTGGAGAAAGAGGATTTTCAAATGACTATGCTACCGGGAATATTCAGCCGTTTGAGTGCAGATCCCGATAGTTACTGGCTAAATTTGACCGGACAAGGTAACTTACTTTCCGATTACACCGGAGTAAACCTAGCTAGTCTCAGGCAAAGTAACAAACCGCTTACCAGCTTAAGAATTGCCGTTCAAAATACAGATAATCGTCCCGAACAAACTCAAAAAGTTATAGAAGTACTCAAAAAGCAAGGCTTTACAAAAGTTTACGCCGTGCCCAACTGGTTGGACAAAAGAGCAAAATCCGAAATCATAGTCCAAAAAGGAAATATAGCAGCAGCACAAGAATTACAGCAAATTTTAGGGATTAATCATATTGATGTATCTGCCACTGGCGATATAGAATCTGACCTAACAATACGTATTGGGAAAGATTGGAAGTAGTTGTTAGTTGTTAGTTGTTAGTTGTTGGTTTTTCTACTAACCACCATCCACTAACCACTAACCACTATTCACTATCCAAATTTAAAGATTATGGAAAAAAACCTTTTTCGCTTTTTAAGTTTGCTGTTCGTTTTATGTTTGGCTTGGTTGTGGGTACTACTAGATGCTCATCCAGCTTTTGCTCAAATAGACACGATTAATTACAGCAGTACAAATTTAGAAAACCGCGATTTCTCTAATAAAGAATTGATCGGAGTCAACTTTATTGCCGCCGAAATGCGGGGAACGAATTTTCAAGGTGCTGATTTAACAAATGCGATGTTTACCAAAGGCAATTTGTTAGGAGCTAATTTAGAAGGGGCAAATTTTACAAATGCTTTGGTAGATCAAGTAACGCTGGATAACGCCAATCTGAAAAATGCCAACTTTACACAAGCAACAATGAGCCGCACTCGCTTTTTTGATGCTGATATTACCGGAGCCGATTTTACAGATGCCATCATCGATCGCTATCAGGTGAAATTGATGTGCGATCGCGCTTCGGGGGTGAATTCGGAAACTGGGGTTGAGACGCGGTATAGCCTTGGATGCCGTTGAGGGATGGGGAGATGGGGAGACAAGGGGAAAAATTTATAAATAAATAGTAGTGGGAGCATCTTGCTCCCTAATTGTTTCCAATGCCCAATGCCCAATCCCCCATGCCCAATGCCCAATCCCCCATGCCCAATCCCCAATCCCCAATACCCCATCCCCAATCCCCCATGCCCAATCCCCAATTACCAATTACCCATTACCCATTACCAATAATGAATTTGTCAAATTTTCCCTGACTACTAACTGAATTTCTGGTTAAATACTTTCAGTTATCTTTCGTTAGAGTATTGTCGGGTATTATTTGTGACAAAACAACAAGATAAACCGTCTCGTTCGTTTGCTGGGATTGCTGGTATTGTTGCCGCTGCTACGTTAATCAGCAAAATCTTTGGTTTGCTGCGGCAATTGGTTATGTCTGCTGCTTTTGGTTTGGGGCCTGCTTTTGCGGGCTTTCAATATGCTTACACTATTCCAGGGTTTCTACTGATTTTGCTGGGTGGTATTAATGGTCCTTTTTACACGGCTATAGTCAGCGTTTTGGCTAAACGTGATAAGGAGGAAGCAGCGCCGTTGGTGGAAACGATTATGACGCTGATTGGTGGAATACTGCTTGTTGTCTCGATTATTTTGGTAGTTGCTGCACCTTTATTTATTGATATTTTTGCACCGGGTTTACTGGAGCCGGGTAAGGAATTAGTTCGAGAAATTGCTATCCGTCAACTGCGAGTGATGGCTCCGATGGCGGTTTTGGCGGGTTTGATTGGTATTGGTTTTGGGGTGCTGAATGCTGCTAATGTATATTGGCTTCCTTCTATCAGCCCTTTGTTTTCTAGTACTGCGGTTGTGGCTGCTGTAGGTATTCTTTATTGGCAAATTGGTAGCAAAATCAGCGCTCCAGAATATGCAATGTTAGGGGGAACGGTTTTAGCTGGAGGAACTTTAGCGGGAGCGCTTTTACAGTGGTTTGTGCAGTTAGCAGCCCAATCAAAAGCGGGAATGGGCAGAATTCGATTGCGATTTGATTTTAATCAACCAGCAGTAAAGGAAGTCCTAAAAATAATGGGGCCTGCAACCTTTTCTTCTGGTATGCTACAAATTAACCTTTATACCGATCTATTTTTCGCTTCATTTATTAGTACTAAGGTTGCACCGGCTTTAGCCAATGCTGGATTGTTAGTACAAACACCTTTAGGAATTATTTCTGGGGTAATTTTGGTTCCGCTACTGCCGATATTTGCCCGACTAGCAGGGGAGCAAAATTGGGGAGATTTAAAATTACGAATTCGGCAGGGATTGTTGCTTTCAGCTTTTACAATGTTGCCCTTGGGTGCTTTGATAGTGGCTTTGGCAAATTTAATTGTAAAAATAGTCTATCAGCGCGGTGCTTTCGATCCAGAAGATACAAAATTGGTTGCTTCTTTATTAGTTGTCAACGGCATCGGGATGTTTGTTTATTTAGGGCGTGATGTTTTGGTACGGGTATTTTATGCCTTGGGCGATGGCGATACTCCGTTTCGCATCAGTACGATAAATATTTTTCTAAATGCTTTATTTGACTTTCTATTTATTAAAGTTTTTGATTTTGGCGCACC
>JBARZF010000005.1:0-9217 GCA_049649675.1 Rivularia sp. (in: cyanobacteria)
GCTATATGTCTCAAGCGAGCAAGATGCTCGCACTACCGTAATTGGATATTTTTTAATTTGGAAGTCCCTAGCGATAAAATTTGCAGCAAAATTCTAACAGCTTTAACTTCACCCCTGAATTAGTAAAAGATATTAATCTTGTTAACGGTAGCTCCTAACATTTCTACTTTTTTCACTCCCTAAGATTTTTCATCCCAACCGCAAAATCAAAAGACGTAGCAATGCGGAGATCTCTACACAATACCAGGCTGGAAATAAACTGCAATTTTGTTAGTTTTACTTCTCATAAAATAATATTATCAGTCATTTTTCAGTAAATATTTAATATTTAATGTGAGTTATTTTACTGCGTACTTAATTCGGTATTTGGCTATAAATATGCTTGCATTCAGTTCATTCATTGAAATATTTGGTTTATTAGATATTAATTACGATCGGTAATAATCACTATGTAAGATATTAATAAACACTCTTCAACTCGCAAAAAGATGTTTTTTAAAATACATTTTTCATCATTTAATCTGTATTCGCGAAACTAGTATCTATAATGTCAGTTATTTTTATTTACTTGCTGGTGTATTATTACTGTCAACGTGAATTTTTCGTCGTTGAATATTAATTTAACTACCTTCCAAGCGTTGAAACATACTTATACAACTAAATAACTAAACAGCGAAGAAGACAAGATTTTTAAATAGCATTAAGGAGTAATTATGACCGATATTGATAAAAATGATTTCGGTGCTTCGGAGTTGGTAAAAGATATTAATCCTGGTAAAGCTTCCTCTGTAGCGACATTAACCGCCTTTAACGATCAATTAGTTTTCCGCGCTGGTGACGGTGTAAATGGAACTGAACTATGGGTAAGCGATGGTACGAATAGCGGCACTAAACTGTTAAAAGATATTAATCCTGGTAGCGATAGTGCCTTTGGGGGGAAAGGTATTCCTCCAACAAGTTTTACCATCTTTGATAATAAATTGTTTTTTAGTGCCGATGACGGCAATAATGGGGAGTCGATTTGGGTAAGTGACGGCACGAATAGCGGCACCAAACTGTTCAAAGAGTTTAGTGGATACGGCTTTACGCCCTTTAACGATAAACTATTTTTCAGCGCAAGGGGTTCCTCCGGGCTTGAACCATATGTAAGTGATGGTACAGAAGCAGGCACTCAATTGTTGAAAGATATTAACAATAACAGTATTGGCGGGAATTCTTTTCCATCCGAATACACTGTAGTTAACGATAAGTTGTTTTTCAGCGCCGAAGATGAAACTAATGGAGATGCATTATGGGTGAGCGACGGTACCGAAGATGGCACCCAATTAGTTAAAGATATTAATCCAGACGGTAATTCATTTATATCTAATTTAACTGCCGCTAACGATAAAGTGTTTTTCAGCGCTGATGACGGCACTAATGGGGATGAACTATGGGTAAGCGATGGTACGAATAGCGGTACCCAATTGGTAAAAGATATTAACCCCGGTGACGATAGCTCTAGTCCGATATATCTTACCGAATATAATGATAAAGTTTATTTCAATGCCTTTGACGCTGAAAAAGCTTCCAATCTATGGGTAACTGATGGCACCCCCGATGGCACCCAATTATTCAAAGAAATTGGCTATCCATATCGATTAACCGTCTTTGACGATAAGCTGTTTTTCATGGCTGATGACGGCATCAATGGTACGGAATTATGGGTGAGCGACGGTACCCAAGAAGGTTCCCAACTATTTAAAGATATTAACCCCGGTAGTGATAGTAGTTTTTCCTATCCTTCGATTCCCGTTGCCAAACCTTTCACAGTCTCTGGCGATAAAATGTTTTTCAGCGCCGATGACGGTACTAATGGAGAACAAATATGGGTAACTGATGGTACAGAAGAAGGTACGGAAAGGCTCTCAGATATTAATCCCGAACGCGGTATTTCTAACTTAGATAATTTAACCGTAGTGGATGACAAGCTGTTTTTTACTGCTGATGAAGATGCTACCGGAGAGGAATTATGGAAACTGGATTTGAATTCAAGCATCTCGGTTAACCAAATCAACGGTACGGTAGACGACGATGAAATCAAGGGCGATGGCGGTGATGACTCAGTTGAATACACCGGCTCGCGTTCTGATTTTACTATTCAAGGTTCTGTGGATAACTTTACTCTGAGCAGTTGCGGGATTGGTACCGATACTTTGATTGATATTGGGTTTCTTAAGTTTGATGATGGATTAGTAGCCGTAGATAATTCTTTGTTTACTTAAAAGTTTATTGCCGTAGCATTTTTACCCGATGCTTTCAAGTACAGGAATTGGGAGTAGGTAGTAGGTAAACAATACTAACTAACACCTAACACCTAACTCCACGCCTCCTAACTTACTATCTTGCTTTTCCATACAAAGAAGTGGACGAAGCAAATTGCTTGGCGGCTTCTAGTAAATATTCAAAATAGGTACGTCCAACAATAGATAACTGTTTTCCATTGGGATAAACCATATACCAATTGCGTTTGATGGGGAAATATTCTACATCTAAAATAGTTAAATCCTCTGCATAAGGCATTAATGTATGGCGAGATAAAACCGATATTCCTAAACCACCAGCAATAGCTTGTTTTATCGCTTCATTACTACCTAACTCCAATTTTACCTTTACTTGTACATCCTTTTCATCAAACAATTCTTGTACCGATCTACGAGTTCCAGAACCGGGTTCGCGCATAATAAATGGTTCATTTGCCAGCTTTGATATGGGAATATTCTTTTCGTTAGCTAAAGGGTGATTAATTGGTGCTAAAACTACTAAAGGATTTTCTAAAAATGCTTGACAGTTAATATCAAGATGTTCTGGAATTTGACTCATAATATATAAGTCGTCTTGATTGCTCGTCATTCGTTCCAGAATGCCTTCATGATTTGTAACTTGTAAAGAAATCTCAATTCCCGGATAGAGTTGACAAAATGAGCCTAATAAACGCGGAATAAAATATTTTGCTGTTGTAATAACTGCTAAACGTAATTGCCCTTGTTTTAAACCTTTTAAATCCGCTACTTTCATCTCAAATTGAGCCAAAGTATTAAATATCTCTTTGCAAGTAGCAAACAATTCTCGTCCTGCTTCCGTAAGATACAAGCGCTTACCGACTTGTTCAAATAACGGAATACCCACCGATTTTGTCAATTGTTTGATCTGCATGGAAATGGTGGGTTGTGTGAGAAACAACTCTTCAGCCGCCCTAGTAAAACTACCGTGCCGTGCCGCAGCTTCAAACACTCTCAACTGATGCAGCGTCGCCTGATTCAATGGTGATTATCCTCTTATAACATTACATAAAGAAACATCTATGCTAAAGATGCTTTTTCATCGATATATCTATAAGTATTACCGAAGAATCAAGCTAGAAACACCTTTCGCTCATGGAAAGATCGGAAGTCTTTCATAGAGGATAGTCTATGGTTTAATTCATATTTCAGTATTTCCTTGATGTTATTTAGAAGCTATCATTGAGAGTAACGGCATAAAATTTAAGTACATTTAGCTAAAAAATATAATTAATAATCCAATTCCCAATTCCCAATCCCCAATTCCCAAATCTTATTCCAACTCACCCATCTCTAATCTTTCAACTTCCGGTACGATTGTTACTTCCTCAATGATTTTTTCCGGCAACTTGTTTAAATCTGGCAATTCCAATAATTCTGCTTCTCCAACTGGCTCTTTGATACTTATTGGTAAATTTACTGGCTGACGTTCTTCTATCCAACAACTTGCTACTGGCAAGGTTTGCTCTAATTCATCTAACGGACGAGGTATCACCATAACGGCATTTAAATCCCCAATTCGTTCTGCTTCGTACATTCCTGCTTCTACTGCTACTGCAACATTTGCTACAGAGCCGCGAATGATAGCAGTACACAAACCCGCACCGATTTTTTCATAAGCTGCTAACTGAACTTCTGCTGATTTAAGCATGGCATCACAGGCTCCCACCATCGCCGGGAAGCCGATTGTTTCGACCAAACCAACTGCTTGATTGCTTAATTTACTATAGCTTGCTCCATCAGCAAAATTACTTAGACGATTAGCAATAGGCAATACTAAATTTAGATTAGGATATGGACGAGGTATTACTAAACTAGACACAAACTGTCCGAATTGCTTTGCAGTTTGTTCGCCAGATTCTACTGCTAAACGTACATCCGCGACTCCACCGCGAATTACGGCAGTACAATGTCCTCCACCAATTTTTTCGTATCCTATTAAATGAACGCCAGCAGATTTGAGCATCATATCCGCTGTTCCCACTATCGCAGGAAAACTGATAGTAGATACCAATCCTAAAGCGGTATCTTTGATATCTCGATTTCGTGATGAATATTGATTATATGAGTGCATCTAAATTTTCCCCAAAACTCCAACTAACTGCGAAAAGTGAAGGATAAAAATTAAACATATGAATTTACATCATAATATTTCATCGTAGCTTCTTTGAAAGATGAACGATGGAGCATGGAAAATATAGTTAAATCGGTGGCTTGTATTATAAGCAGAAGGTCGTGTTGTTTTTATTCGGGGATATAAAGGGTTAAAACCCTTACTACAAACAAATAAATAAATAAAAGATTAATGTTCTCAATTCATTGATTGTTAAAAGTACATCTCGCCGGAATTCACAGCAAAGCATATAAGTCTAATTCATCTAATAATTAAATTCATCCATCTTCAGATTCATCATGAGGTGTATCCAAAGTTTGTCGGTGAGGAAATAAAGTTGTCAGCAGGCTTTTGACGTTGCTTCTTCCATAGATATGATTTCCCGCACCGTTTGAATTAGCATTGGTAGGTTCTTCTGCACAATCTTCTAACGAATCAGTTTCCTGTGTTAAATCTGTTGAATCTTTAACGGGAGAAAAATACGAAATTGGAGATGGACTAAAGTAGGGACGAGGTGAGGGGGTGACGGGAGGAGTAGTATAAATTGAAGGTTTGGTACCATTATTCGTATTATTCGTATTAGAAGCATTATTCGTATTAGAAACAATTTCTTCTACTTCCTCTGGTTCATGGGCTGCTTCAGTTTCCTTGGGTTGCTCTACTTGTTCTGTTACGGGTAACTGTGGTTGCTTGACTCTAGCATTCATTTCCTTGGGGGAAGGCTCGGTAAAAGTTCTGCTAATATCTCCGATAACAGAGCCAGCAGGAACTACTTTTCCTTCTGCTACAGAAGAACGAAATACAGTTGTAGCCGAACCAATACAAGCATTAGTGCCAATTTTACCAGCACCAACCATTAGGAAACCTGCTCCTAAATTTGCTCCCGATTCTATTTCTAAAGTTCCTGTATCTACCTGGAGAATTGACCCCATACCGATACAAACTCCAGAACCGATAATTATTTTACTATTAGGAGCCGCTTGCATTATCACCCCTGGTGCGATAACTGCACTTGCATGAATAATCACCTCGCCACTGAAAAAAGTCTCGAAATTGTTATACAGACGCAGTGGCGGCACGGACATGATGTTTTTTACCTCGTGAGTGGAGGATGAGCGAGAGGGGTTCGGGGGTTCGGGGGAGATGGGGGGACAAGGGGACAAGGGGACAAGGGCAGTTAGGAGGCTGGGAGTTAGGAGTTAGTTAATGGTTTTAACTTCTTATCCATTACCCATGCCCCATCCCTTTCGGCCAAATGCCCCATTACATATTACCCATTACCTATTACCCATACCCAACTCCCAATCCAAAATCTAAAATCCAAAATTTAGATTATGGACGTTGAATGATGTTTTCTACTACGCGACGCTTGAGTTTGGGATCGACTCCAATTAAGCGGACGTATTCTCCTGGATATTCTGCTAGATAAGATTCTAAGATTCCTACTACTTCTCTTTCGGAGTTGGAATCTATCTGTCCGCAGCTATACCAAGTACCTGTACGGAAGCGGCGCTTGTCTACGTGTTCGGCACTGATTTTATAACCACCACGCAAAAGATTGCGAACTTCTTCTATTGCTTCGGCACTCAAACGAGTATTGGTAAGAGTTGCCGTAGTTCCACTCTCGAAACCGACACCGTATTTTCTGACATCAGGGGTAAATGTAGCCTTAGAGTCTGGAGGAACGTTAGTAGGGGGGCGGTATGAACCACCGTTACCGTTAGACGAGCCGTTACTTGAACCCTCTGGACGCTGAATAATGGTTTCCAATACTCTTCTTCTGGCTTTAGGATCGATACCGATCAAGCGCACGTATTCGCCTTCATGGCTTCTCATGCATTCTTCTAAAGCTGAAATAGCTTCGCTGGCATTTTTTGATTCAATTGGGCTACAGCTTTGCCAAGAACCCGTGCGGAAGCGTCGTTTATCTACGTGTTCCATGCCGATTCTGTAACCGCCTGAGAGCAAATTACGAACGTGATCTATAGTTTCGCTACTTAGTTGAGAAGAACTACCGTTGGTGTAATTACCGTTGTTGGTGCTTCTGTCGCTGCTATTGCTGTAACTACTATTGCTGTAGCCGCTACTGCTATGGCTGCTACTATATCCACCGCGATTGCTGGGTTTTGGAGGAGTGGTATAGGTAGATGTTGTAGTTGGTTTTGTTGAACCATCGGGACGTTGAATAATTGTTTCCAATACCCGTTTTTTCTGCTTATCATCAATACCAAATAAGCGGACGTATTCGCCTTGGTGTTCGGTAATGCAGCCTTCTAATGCTGATACAGCTTCACCAACACTTCTGGCTTCTATGGGTTGACAACTATGCCAAGTACCCGTGCGAAAACGTCTTTTATCTACGTGTTCGGTACCGATTTTATATCCTTGCTCCAACAGATAGCGTACTTGCTCTACTGTTTGATTGTCCAATCCACTGTTATACACTTCAATACTCCTTTTTGTTTGCGAACCGTTATCTACGTTTGTATTATATGTGTCTGTTTTTTCACGTATTTTTGTAATACATTTACTATCTTCGGCACAAAGATAGCCCGCTCTGAGTGCCTGATTTACTCCTACTACATGATGAGCAAATTCTTTATCCTGTGGATTTACATCTGGCAAGCGATCGGCTTGCTGTTGGCTGATAATTACGGCTCCGGAAGGTACATATTTACCGGGAGGAATCTCTACATCTTGGATTAAAGCGTGCATCATCACGATACAGCCATCGCCGACTCTGGCATTAAATACCGTCGAACGGAAGCCGATAAAGCAGTTGTCACCGATATAACATGGCCCGTGAATCAGAGCCATATGGGTAATGCAACTGTCTTTACCTATCCATACTGAGTATTCTTTTTTGTTGTCTCCAAGTACCCGACCTTGCTCCAAGCCGTGTATAACAACGCCATCTTGAATATTGGTGTTTTCATCGATAAAAAACGGCGCTCCCTCATCCGCTCTTACCGAACTTCCTGGAGCAATAATTACATTAGGACTGATTTCAACATCGCCAATAATATGGGAAAACGAATGTACGAAAGCAGTTTCATGAATTCGCGGTTCAGCTAAATCATTGGACCACGGGGTTGGGGGAGCCGCCGTCATGCTGCGGACTCTCATAGCTTTGTTTCTCCTCAAATGCGATTAGTTGTTAGTTGTTAGTTGTTAGTTGTTAGTTGTTAGTTGTTTTACCAAACAATTATTCCCCAACCACTATCCACTATCCACTAACCACTAACCATTAATATTGTTCTTTTTTGCTGTAGATTTGGCGATTTTCAACGTAAACCGTATCAATAATCGCGACTACTGCTGCGTCAATTGGACGCTGTTCGTTGCCATAAACCTGACGCGCAGCACTACCACGACTAATGAGTACCCACTCATCCACTCCCGCACCAACGGCATCTGCCGCCACTTCGTATTCTGGCTGGACGCGCCCTTCTTCATCTATTAGCTGTAACAGCAACAGTTTGACTCCTCTAAAACTTGGGTCTTTCTGCGTGCTAGATACCGTACCGCGAACTCTGGCAATTTGCATTCCTTTTTATGGTATTGAGATTACGTTACGGTCTTCCACCATAAGGACGAATTGCGTTGACGTTTTCCCGGAATTGCTCTACATCTTCGGTATATCTAATTGGTAGAACGTATTCGAGGTTTTCGTGCGGACGAGCAATAATGTGAGTAGACAATACTTGTCCGCCGTTAACTCGCTTCACTGATTCAATTCCCGCTCCAACACTCGCCTGTACTTCAGATACATCTCCTCGAACAATAACGGTAACTCGACCAGTACCGATTTTTTCATATCCTACCAAGGTAACGCGAGCGGCTTTCACCATCGCATCTGCTGCTTCTACAACCGCTGGAAATCCCAACGTTTCAACCATTCCGACTGCAATTGACATTACTTCTAATCCTCAAAAATTTTCCTAAATATAAAACTGCATTTCTTGTTTAAGAAGGGAACCGCTTTCAAAAATCTGTCCAAGTTTGGACAGTAAAAACTTGGCGGTCTATGTTTCATTACACAAAGGCGATAATTGCATTTGCCGTTTCCAGCTTGACTAATAATCCCCGATTGCCGATAAACGCTACTGACTACCACACTTTAAATGAATATAATCAACCCATCAGTTTTTACAGAAAAGATAGAGAGAAATAGTGGCCGTTTTTCTTATTTTTGTTCTTAAGAAAGCTCGCGCAGCAAGCTCGATTAAAAGCAGCATTGTGGCATTTCACAAAAATTTCAACTATTTAAAAGCCGTTAAGTTCGGAATTGTTCCACTGCTTCGGTATACCTAATTGGCAGAACGTATTCGAGGTTCTCGTGGGGACGCGCAATAATGTGAGTGGAGACAACTTCACCACCATTTACTCGTCTGGCAGCTTCGATTCCTGCTGCAACACTCGCCTGTACCTCAGAAACATCTCCCCGAACAATTACGGTTACGCGGGCACTACCAATTTTTTCATAACCCACCAAGGTCACGCGAGCGGCTTTCACCATTGCATCCGCAGCTTCCACTACTGCGGGGAACCCTTTGGTTTCAATCATTCCAACTGCTATAGGCATTTACTGACTCCAACAAGTTAATTCGATTCGTACTCGGACGAAGGTTTTTTCCGACGGGGATGCTCATCTTGAGCTTAAAAAAAAGCCTTCTTAATTAAGCATATGAAAGCTTTGCACCCCTTGCAATATAAATTAGTATAATAGTTTGTAATAAAAGCATTTTAAAAAACTTAACATATCTTTGAGGGTTCGTTACAG
>JBARZF010000006.1:0-3767 GCA_049649675.1 Rivularia sp. (in: cyanobacteria)
ATTACGAATTATTCTCCCCCCTCTTCCCCCAAAAAGAATATGCTACTAAATAAGGTAGTTTTATTGATCAAACTCCTATTGTACAAGAGGTAAAGATGGTACAGACACCTACCAATCCACAAGAAACGTTTTTGCTTGAATTACCCAAAACCATTGGATTATACGTTACTCAAGAACAATTTTTAGCTTTAAGTGTAGCAAACCGAGATTTGAAACTTGAAAGAAACGCACAAGGAGAATTAATTGTGAATCCACCAACTGGCTGGGAAACTGGAAAACGTAATTCGAGTATTTCGGGGGAATTGTATTTGTGGTGGCGCAATTCTGGTGAATCGGGGTTAGTTTTTGATTCTTCTACTGGCTTTATTTTACCCAATGGTGCGACTCGCTCCCCCGATGCTTCTTGGGTTTCTCAACAACGATGGGATGCACTGACAACCGAACAAAAAGGAACTTTTGCTAATATCTGTCCCGATTTTGTAGTTGAGTTACGCTCTAGTTCGGATCGAATTGAGCCTTTGCAAGCTAAAATGAAAGAATACATAGAAAATGGCGCGAGATTGGGCTGGTTGCTCGATCCACAAAATCGCCAAGTAGAAATTTATCAACCAGAAATAGAAGTAAAAGTATTAGAAAATCCTGCTGAGTTATTCGGTGAAGAGGTAATACAGTGTTTTATGCTGAATTTACGTAGGGTGTGGAATTAAAAATTAATACATAACCATGCTTTTAAGAAGCGATATTTTCAAATCTCTAACCTCAAAATTATTATTTTCAAACTCTAATATACCAATCCCCACTCAATAATTACTGAGTGAGGATTAATTTTATATTCAACAATATTCTGTTTACTCATAACTTTTCTCCGAAATAAAAAAATTATGGTAAACTTCATATTACGTTCGCCTCTGAAATCGAACGCAAAGACGAAACCCCTGAACTTTATACGGGGAACATCTACCTTTCTTCGTGACGCACTTACATCAAATCACAGATTGTGAAGTAGGCTTCTCGGCGACTCTTCTTTGAAGACATTGACCGAGCTTTTAAGCCCTACGCCCTAGGGACTTTCTACCAAATTGTTTTTTTGAACTTGTAGGCTGCATTTCTGCATTTAATTGGATTACACCTACATTTTCAACTTTAACATAAACCCGGCTTGTAATTCATGAGCGAAAATGCGGTGTGGCTATGCCTCCCGTATTATTCGCATCCCGACACCTCCCTTACGGGTAGGTATGGGACTTCTTACAATTGAAAGTTAAATCATCCCAAGAAATTACTATTCTTGAGTTGATTCTATTTGAATCTAAACTTCTGCAATATTAACCTTTGACAATTTATATTGCTGATACAAATGATACCAAATAAAAGTAACATTGAGTTACTTAATTTTCTTGATATTAGTTTTCTCTATGTAAATCAAGATTACAATAAGAAAAACTTTATTTATAATTTGATTATTTATCCTCTAACAATATAGGCTATCAAGCATAGATATTAAGGGACAAAGACAAAGAATTGCGGTACGCGAAGCTATGCCCAAGGCTTATCGCCCGTGCTGTGTTACTCAATCGGAGAATGACAACTGTACTCGATTCGGAATCGGAAGAAGAAGGTAAACGAAGCATTGGAAAGATTGATGGTAAATAAGAACAGTGTTTATTGTCGTTCACCGTTTGAGTACTGTTAGAAAATGCGACAGAATTTTATTAAATGTAGTATTTAAAACCTAGATAATAAAAGATTCGCTGAAACTCTCTTCCCCTAAAACTACTTTTATAGTAAAACGTTCTCCGGGTTCCCCACTTAAATCTAGCTGAATATGCTGATTGTGCTGTTTGGTTTTAGTATCTATTATTGCTTGTTCTTGCTCGTCGAGCAGTATTAATTGCAGGTTTTCGGGTAAATAGGTTCGATTATTGGCGGGCATAAGTTCGACAATAATGTTGATACTTGAATCTGATTCTGGAGCGATGTTAACAATCAAAGCGACTAATTGTTCTTGATTTCCTAATTCTAAAAGCTTGCAGCGCTTCAAATTACTTGCTTTCAATTTGCTTCTAAAAGCTAAAGCAGGCTCTGTAGCTTCGTTACCTAAAACTGCTTCTATACTTTCCCAACCAGTTTCAAAGAGATGTTTGAACCATTGACTCAAGTTTACTAACGGTCTGAGTTTATACAAATACTGAGGTAAATATTCGAGTGAATGTAAGTTATGCAGAGATAAATCGCCGCTTTCTACGGTGTTTGGCGCAAATCCTCGCAATGTAGCTTGTTTACCCGGCTCGTCAATTTCAACTACTACATAGCCAATTTTTTCAAACCCAACTAAAGGGGGAATATAACAACTGTAAGCGCCCGATTTGATGGGACAACATTCTAAACTACCTTTGCCAGTTATCCATAAATCTGCCACGTCTTCAGCTAAACGTATCGAAGAGTTCCAACTATCCCCTGCTGTGAGATTAGTGGAAATACCGAGGATACGCAGGTAATTATTAACGGTACAGACAGCAAGGGTATTGAGATAAACTTGTTGGGCTTTGTCAGGTATTAACTGCTCTCTAGCAAATTGTCGCGCTATATGTAATATTTCTGATGTTAATGGTACCGAAATTGACCAATCCTCAACTGGATGGTTGTTTTTATTCATGACATAGTTGTTTCGGGTATGTTTAGAGCCGCCAAGAACATTACCTGATTATTCAATATAACCGTTCGTTGAACCGAATTCCCGTAACAGAGGTAAGCATTTACGGTTGTAAAATTTAGGTAAATCTTTTGCTTCTTGAGGATTTAGTTTAAATTCTGCGGCAATAGCTTGCCAAGGAAGAGTATCTGGAGGAAGTCGCCTTAAAATTAATACTTGAGCGTTAATTTCGGGGCGTTTTCGGAAGCAAATACTGCGTAATCGTCCATCTGAATCATTTTGCACCCAATATATGGTTTTTTCCCAAATTTTTATGACTGGTTGAATATCCGGGGAGGCGACTATATTATCTATGGGGTTATTTATAACTCCTTGTTCTGTTTGTATAGCCGTACAAAACCGTCGCTGCTGTCTGAATTTACCATCTCGCATTCTCCTCAATCGCTTTTTAAGTTCGTCATCAAGCCAAACAATCGGACTTTTAATATCGGGATTATATTCTTCGAGATGTTGGCAACAATATTCCCACATTTCTTGGAGAGCATCATTATAGTACGATGTATGTTCCTTCCAAAGCTTGCCAGATTTCATTACCAATAGATGCAATTTAGCCAACACTTGCTGACGCTCCAAACTCTTGGGTGGTAGAAGTTGAGCAGATGCAATCAGCTCGCGGAGTTTTAAATCTAGCTCATTCATAAGATTTACGAAAATGTTTTACCATACCCTGAAAACATCACCCAATAAAGACGTCTATAAATAGTTCGCGATTTTTCGCGATTTTTGGGGCTTGTTATGATAACTGATTAAAATACACTTTCGGATCTTATTATTCCGTGCCAGCTTAAAGAATGATTACTACGATTAACTTTGTTTTTGTCCTCTATATGTGGTTTGTTTAGTTACTACGACTAACAAAGAGGTTTTTCGCAGAATATTCTAAATATTTTTTTTGCATTTTTTGCGAAATTTATGCTTGACGGACGTATTGAGTACTCCCGTGGCTGAAAGCCTACGGGATTCTAAGAGGTTACTACGCAACGGGTTGAAACCTCGTTGCTCCGTTTTTTCTTAGCTGTCACCCAGAGATTTATCCGGGTGGGACGACTCAAAA
>JBARZF010000007.1:0-5810 GCA_049649675.1 Rivularia sp. (in: cyanobacteria)
AAAACCTGTACTTTGCGAGAAGATGAACTAAAGCTGATTCATATCTCCGCCCAATTGTTAGCAATGATACTTAATTGCGCTCATTACAGTGAACAGTGAACAGTTAACAGTGAGCAGTTATCAGTGAGCAGTTATCAGTGAGCAGTGAGCAGCGAGCATTAAATAACTGATAACTGATAATTAATAATTGACTATCTACACCTGAGTGGTGAAAACTGATAACTGTTCACTGTTCACTGATAATTGACTATCTACACCCGACTGGTGAAAACTGATAACTGTTTACTGTTCACTGTTCACTGTTCACTGTTCACTGATAACTGATAACTGAAAATGTCTGAAATTCGCTCCATTTTTAACCGCATTGCGCCTGTTTACGACCAATTAAACGATTGGTTGAGTTTCGGACAACACCGGATATGGAAGGAAATGACGGTTAAATGGAGCGCTGCAAATCCAGGAGATAAAGTCTTGGATTTATGTTGTGGCAGCGGTGATTTGGCTTTCCGATTGGCTCGCAAAGTTGGAAAAACTGGGAAAGTTGAAGCTGTAGACTTTTCCTCAGAATTATTGGAAGTCGCAAAACAGCGCAGCGCTTATTATTATCCTACTCCCCCCATTTCCTGGATAGAAGCTGATGTACTCGAATTACCTTTCGACGATAATAAATTTGATGCAGCCACAATGGGTTATGGATTAAGAAATGTAACAGATATTCCTCTTTGTCTAAAAGAATTACATCGAGTTTTAAAGACACAAGCAACAGCCGCAATCTTGGACTTTCATCGTCCCGAAAATACTTTGATGCGCGGTTTTCAGCAATGGTATTTAGATAATCTAGTGGTTCCCGCAGCCAGTCAAATGGGTTTGAAAGAAGAATACGCTTACATTAATCCCAGCTTAGAGCGCTTCCATGACGGTAAAGAGCAAATTAAAATAGCTCGCGAAGTTGGTTTTGTCAATGCGGTACACTATCCGATCGCAAACGGTATGATGGGAGTGCTGGTAATAACCAAAGACGGGAGTTAGGAGTTAGGAGGCCGGGAGTTAGGAGTTAAGAGTTTTTAGTAGTGAAAACTGGGAATTTTCAACTTTCAACTTAAATATATAATTAATTAATTTTTTCTTAGATAAATTATTTTTTACAAATTCCTAATTTGATAAAAGTCAAATTGCAATGGAACGATCCCGCGATAAATCCCCTAATTATTCACTATAATTTCTTTTTCGATCAACTTCTAACTCACAATTCCCAACTCCCTAACTCCCAATTCCCTAACTCCCAACTCCCAACTCCTAACTTTAAACTCCCAACTTCTATCGTGGATTTTTCTAATCTCTGGCTATATATTACTCCCCCCGCAGCAGGTGCAATTATCGGCTATTTCACCAATGATTTAGCGATCAAAATGTTATTTCGTCCCTACCAAGCATGGTATATAGGGAAAAATAAAGTTCCATTTACTCCTGGATTGATACCCCGCAATCAAGAGCGTTTAGCTAAAAACGTTTCTAAGACAATAATGCAGTCGCTGCTAACACCAGAAGAATTACAGAAGCTGGCACGACGCTTGTTAGAAAGAGAACGAGTAGAAGCAGGAATTCTGTGGTTGCTGCAAATGGCGATCGACCAAATAAAAGACGATAAAGAGCAAAAAACTACTAAAATCCTGGCAGGAATTCTTAAAGATTTGCTCGGAGAATCATTACCGCGCTTATTAAAAGCCTTAGCGCGAAGAGAAGATTTTTTAGAAGCACAAATTGACCAAATATTTGACCAAATACTACTAGAATTCCAACTTACCGACGTTCAAGCTTCCCGTTTAGCTGACTGGTTGTTACAAGTCGTTTTACCACCAGATACCATTCGTTTAGCCATAATTGATTTTCTCACAGACCGCACAATTCAAACCATTGACGAAAGCTTCCGCGAAAGAACTAGCGGTACATACTGGGTAGTAGCCAACCTCTTCGGCTTACGCAACAGCTTAACCCGTTTGCGTACCTACTGCTTAGACGAAAAAGACACAACCAACGCTCGCATTCGAGAATTAACTCAAGACTTACAAGTTGGCGATCGCATTCGTAAAATTATCCAAAACGTCTCTTTACAAAACTTACCAATGGGTACCGTGCGTCAACTGCGGAAAACTACCGGAGACACCGTGCGTCAATACATCAGAACCCGTGGTGGTGAATTACTAGAAGGTTTCAGTAAATCCTTAGATTGGGAAAAAATAGCGACTTTACTATTAAACCGTTTAAGTAATTCGCAAGTAATGAATTCATCTTTAGAAGTAGTCAGCAAAGAATTAGCATTACTATTAGAGCGTTATTTAGAAAAAGATTTAGAGAAAATAGTTGCTCAAACAATTCCAATTTTATCAATCGATCAAGTAATCATCGATAGAATCAAATCAACATCACCCGCAGATTTAGAAAATGCCATCGAAGGAATTGTTAAAAACGAATTGCAAGCTATTGTAACATTAGGCGGTATTTTAGGTTTCTTTGTCGGCTCCTTTCAAACGGTATTATTGTTATTTAATAATCTGTAGAAATTTTATAAATTGTAGGGTGTGTTACGGCTCAAAATATTATTGTTATCAATAGCAATTGTAAAATGCCGTAACGCACCACGATATTTAATGTCCTAACTTTATATTTTTCTACAAAAACTTTGTCAATTAGAGGGAGTAGAGAGTAGAGAGTAGGGAGTAGGTAGAGAAGAAATTGTATCGGTAATTTTAGAGCGTTTTCGTACTAGCTGTTTATTTATAAATTAGAGGTAGTAGAGAGTAGAGAGTAGGGAGTAGGTAGAGAAGAAATTGTATCGGTAATTTTAGAGCGTTTTCGTAGTAGCTGTTTATTTATAATAGCGAGCAAGATGCTCGCACTACAACAAGCTGTTTTTGATATTTACGATAGCGAGCAGGATATATGTCCTGACGGACACACGCTCGCCGCACTGCGTGAAGGTAAACGCACTACAAAAATATTTATAATTTAAAACGTCCCCCTCTTCCCCCTCGACCCCCTCTACCCCCTCTCTCTATTACTGCGGAATAAAAGTAATATCAAAAGAAGTCCATCTATCATTTATCTTCTTCGGCTTTCCAACTTTAAAAAAGCCAGATAACTTGCGATTTTTATCGTCATAATTAGTCACTTTACCCCAGTTGTAACCGTTTCCGGCTTGCTGCATAAAATAAGTATTAAACTTTGAATTTCGCTTGCTTGGTTGTTCGTTGACTTCAAAGAAAGGCGCACTTTCAGGGGAACGATAACCTTGTGGAATTGTGCTACCAAAAACTATTTCTAAATAAACTGTTTTACCGATATTATCCTGCATGAAATTATTAAATGCTAAGGGATTGTTCTTTAAATCTCCAATAAAAATCGGAACGTTTGCTTTCTTAAGCTGAATTTTGTTTTCAGCCATCCAACGTAAGCCAACTTTATCAAATTGTTCAACTCTGGAAGTATCGCGATTAATTCGGAAACGCTCGAATATTACTTTGGAATTACCAACACCTTGACATCCACCACCATGTTTTTCATGTACGATGAAATCGAAAAATGAAGTGGTTGAGTTAACCGTGACGAAAGAAAGACAATTCATCTTAACGTTGCGATATTGACTGTCATTTAATATCCGTGCGGCAACTGTTTGCAAAGCAGTATTTTTATCTAGTAACCGAGATTGAGCCTTTGCAGGCATTACTGTAGAAAATAAGAAAGGTAGGATAAAGGCTAATGTTAATTTGCGGTTCATAAAAAATACGATAAATCTAGTATTTTTACTGATAACATATTCAATTTAATTAAACAAGTTTTACAATTAATTTATATTTGCGGCTATTGTGTGAAATTTTGATAAACTTATACTTAATAAATTGAAAATTAGCTTAAATCATGAACGTAAAACAACATTTATCAACTTTAACGCAATATCATGCTTGGGCTTTTCATCGCCTTTACGAGTATTTAGAATCGGTGTCTGAAACTGATTATCGTCGTGAATGCGGTTTTTTTTTCAAAAGTATTCACGGTACGCTGAATCATAGTTTATTAACAGATAAAATTTGGTATGGGCGCTGTATAAATGAACCATTTACTGTTTCTGGATTAGATGAGGAATTGTATTCGGATAGAAAGCAGCTTGAAGCTGAAATTAATAATCAATCGGTGAAATGGAACGAATTTTTAATGGAAATTGGTGCAGATAGATTGGGAAATATTATTGAATATAAAACTACAGAAGGTAGCGAAAAGTCTTTGCAGCTTAGTAATATTTTAAGTCATGTAGTTAATCATGGAACTCATCATCGAGGACAAGTTTCCGCAGGTTTAACGCAGTTTGGTTATTCAGCACCAGAGATTGATTTACCTTTTTATATTGCAGCGCAGAATAAGTAATGTTTTCTTCTCGGTAGAAGTTTATTTAAGAGAAAAAACCGATGCTTGGCGCAGAGTACGCAGAGGAAAGATATAGAGAGAGATAATTAATTTTGTGTCGGGCTACACAAGCAAAACCCGTCGTGGCAGCGGGTTTTTAAATAATTAGTTTTCAGGCATTTTCTGAGACAATAATTTTATAACCCATATACTGAATTAATAAAGTGACACAAAACAATTTTGGCAGACGGGAATTACTTGTTGCCAGTCTGACGGCAGGATTTGCAATGGCTGTACAGCCGATTTATGCTCAAGTTATCAAAACAAAAACTGCTGGATTAGTTGCGGGTGAAGTGAAAATTCCCGTTGCTGATGGAGTAATCCCCGCTTATCGCGCCATGCCAGCTAAAGGTAGTAACTTTCCAGTAGTGCTGGTAGTGCAAGAAATATTCGGCGTGCATGAGTATATTCAAGACGTTTGCCGCCGTTTTGCTAAGTTGGGATATATGGCTGTAGCCCCACAATTATTTGCCCGTTATGGCGATGTTTCAAAGCTAAATAATATTCAAGAAATTATCAGTCAAGTTGTTTCCAAAGTTCCCGATACACAAGTACTTTCCGATTTAGATGCGACGGTAGTTTGGGCGGGTAATTCTGGTAAAGCTGATATAGATAAACTCGGTATTACAGGCTTCTGTTGGGGTGGTAGAATCGTTTGGCTATATGCAGCACACAGCCCACAACTTAAAGCAGGTGTGGCTTGGTATGGAAGATTGGCAGGTGATAACAATCCATTACAGCCGCAGTATCCCATTGATATCGCACCATTACTTAAAGCACCAGTACTCGGGCTTTATGGTGGTGAAGATAAGGGTATTCCTGTTAGTGATGTGGAAAAAATGCGAGATGCTTTGAAACAAACCAAAACAGCAACTCAGATAAAAGTTTATCCTGACGCACCCCACGGATTCCATGCCGATTATCGCCCCAGCTACAACGAAGAAGCAGCAAAAAATGGTTGGTTGATGTTACAAAATTGGTTTAAACAATATGGTGTAGCTTCATTTATCTAACAACTTGCATCATTTTTAATAAGCTTAAATAAACCTAGTTTATTGCTTATTGCACAACGAAAAATCATTTTTTCACGAAAAAAACCGGGTTTATGATAGAGGTGCAAAATGTAAAATCTATTAAGCTTTAAATCAAATCCTTCACGCCATAAAAAACACAAGCACCAGCACCTATTAAATACACAAACCAAGTTATAAAAAAACCAAAAGCCCTACCAGGAGAAGGGCCATATGTTTTAATTAAACCCCATGCGTGAGCAATTCTAGCTATTGTTAAACAGCTTCCCAAAAACCATATTAAAAAAGAAGCTGCATTGATTAATTCCAAAGCAATAATTA
>JBARZF010000008.1:0-14980 GCA_049649675.1 Rivularia sp. (in: cyanobacteria)
CTATCTGGATAGCCTTTTATTAATTTTTTCTCAATTTCTCGATCTAAATTATCGTATTGATCTTTGCTTTCCCAATAACCCCAATCCAAACGCAAAGCATCTTTAACAGTACCATCGGGATAAACAACTTTTCCTTGAGGAGTTTTATAATCTAATTCCGGAATAAGTCTAAATTCCCGTGGTTTGCAATATTCATTTAATAGGTTCTGAAAAGCAACACGAATCGAAGTTTCCTTACGAGAACCACCATAAACTATTATATTTTCAACTTCTGCGTGATATTGCCTAATCAGAAGTACTGACATATTTTATAGATTTTATATAACTTTATTAAGTTAAACTTTAATTAATCACCTCCTTTTTTGACTCCAGAAGATGTACTGCTTTTTAATAAAAATTATCAAATTGTTCTAATTGAATCTACTGATTTACTCAACATCTAACTCAAATAACTCCGCGTTCCTCTGCGCTTACCTTCGCGTCACTTTGCGTTAAAAATAACAAAGAGTTAAAATTACTACCAACAAAAAAAAGACGATACACCATAAAGCGTATCGCCAATTAAAAATGCAAAATTATTAAATTACTGTCTGCATCAAAGTAATATCATCAGATAAATTACCCGTTCTCAACCACTCTGCTAATTCTTCAGGTACTATCGCTTTTTGAAGTCTTTCCCTTAATTTCTCACCTTCAAGAATTTCTTTTTCCAACAATTTTTCTGCTGTTTCTTCCAATAATTCGCGGTTTTTATCCAAAATTGTCAAAGCAATATGATGGGCATTATCTACCATATGCTTAATTTCAGCATCAATTACCTTTGCTACTTCCGCACTAACATTACGACGAGCATTTCCATATCCTTCGATAAACTGTTGCTGCATTTTTTCAAAGGCAATTGGCCCCAATTTATCGCTCATTCCATATATAGTAACTGCACGCTCTGCTAATTCTGTGGTTTTCTGAATGTCGTCGGAAGCCCCAGTGGATACTTTACCAAAGATGATTTCTTCTGCCGATCGCCCGCCTAATAAAGTGGCAATTCGTCCGCGTATTTCGTCTTCTATCATCAAAAAGCGATCTTCTTCCGGCATTTGTATCGTATAACCTAATGCTCCCACACCGCGAGGAACCACGGATATTTTCTCAACTTTACCGGCTCCCGGCATTAAAGCACCAACTATAGCGTGCCCAACTTCGTGATAAGCAACCGTCTTTTTCTCGGTTTCATTTAGTACGCGAGAACGTTTTTCTAAACCAGCAACTAACCGCTCGATAGCTTCGTTAAAATCGGCTAAAACTACCCCATCTCGATTTTGACGCGCTGCTAATAATGCGGCTTCGTTAACTAAATTAGCTAAATCTGCTCCAGCAAAACCCGGAGTGCGAGCGGCTACAATCGCTAAATCCACATCTCCTGTCAATTTAACGTTACGAGCGTGAACTCTCAAAATTGCTTCTCGACCGATTTTATCAGGTCTATCAACCACAATCTGACGGTCAAAGCGTCCGGGGCGACGTAATGCAGCATCAAGTACTTCTGGACGGTTGGTAGCGGCGAGAATTATCACACCTGTATTGGCATCAAAACCATCCATTTCGGTAAGTAGCTGATTTAGGGTTTGTTCCCGTTCGTCGTTACCACCCATTATTCCATTAGCACCACCGCGAGATTTACCTAGAGCATCCAATTCATCGATAAAAACGATACATGGAGATTGCTTTTTAGCTTGTTCAAATAAATCCCTAACTCGCGCCGCACCGACACCTACAAATAACTCGATAAATTCCGAACCGGAAATACTAAAGAAAGGTACTCCCGCTTCCCCGGCAATCGCTTTTGCTAACAGAGTTTTACCCGTTCCTGGAGGCCCCACCAACAAAGCACCTTTAGGTATTTTTGCGCCTAAACGAGTATATTTATCGGCATTCTTGAGAAAATCAACAATTTCTTCTAATTCCGTTTTCGCTTCATCAACACCAGCAACATCGCTAAACTGTACGCCGGTACCGCCTTCTGAGTAAATTCGAGCTTTGCTTTTGCCAACCGTCAGCGCAGCACCACCACCTTGACGGCGCATTAAAATTCCCCAAATACCGAAGAAAATCAAAGGCGGAACTACCCAACTTAGAAGAGTACCAATCCAACCATTACGATCGGGAGGTGGTGCGGCGAATTCTACATTATTTTCTCGGAGAATAGACGGTAAATCCAAATCTAACGCCACAGGAGTAGTTGTAAATACCTGTTCTTCTTGGCTATAAATACCGTTGGGCTTAAGCACGTATTGAATGCGATCGCCACCTACAACAGCCCGCTCTACTTTACCAGCCTGCACTTGAGCAATAAACTCGCTATAAGGCGCTTGAGGGGATTCAGTCGCGAAAAAACTGGGAACGATAAAATTAAGCAACAATAGCAAAGTCAGCAATATAAAAAAGCTGCCGCCAAATTGCCGCATTTTCGGTGGCTTAATTGGACTTTTATTTTTGTCAACGGGCATTTTATTTCCTTAGTTTCGATTGAAAAATATGACAAAATATTTTTACTAAGCCTTTATGAATAAGGAAGAGGAAAAAGTAAAAAATATTGATGGTTTTGAGATACCTAGCGCAGCACGAAAGCATATTCGTTTTCAAATTCTCTTTTTTCTGCTATAGACACTTTGTTCGCATACAATGCAAACTAATAATTATAAAATTGTATTTTTAACAGATATTTAAGTATTGCAAAGGAAAAATATAAATTGGTTAATTAGCGATATAAAATACAAATTAGTTTTAACGTTACATAATTTATTGTAGAAAATCGCCCCTCAGCTTTATTAGTGTCTACCCTACCTCTATATAGGTGTATAACCGTACAGTAAATGAAAAATCAATTTATATTCTTGCTGAAAGTCTTGTTTCTTTCTGGGGCTATTTCACTTTTTATTAAATATTTAGCGCCAAGTTTGTCGATTCCGGAAACAGCAACTAACGCTTTGATTATTGTATTATTACCAAATGTAATTATGGCAACTATTTTAATATGGCAACTATCCAGAAGACAAAAAGTTAACTAAAATTACTTAGGCAGAAGTAGCTAATATCAGCTAATCTAGCAACATTATCGGTAAAGAATAGTTCGCCTTGAGCCGGGAGTTAAAACGTGAATTTGGGACAATGGATTGGTTTAATTGCTTTAACTGTTTCTTTGTATATTTTGTGGCAGATAAAAGAAGTTATTTTACTTATATTTGCCGCAGTTGTTTTAGCTACTACCTTAAATCGACTGGCTCGAAGGCTGCAAAGTTTGGGCATTAAGCGCGGCTTTGCAAAATTTTTAGCAGTAACTATTTTTTTGATCGGGGTAATTGGTTTTTTCTGGCTAATCGTGCCATCTTTTATAGTCCAATTTCAGGAATTAAGTTTTCAAATTCCCAAAGCTTTAGGACAGATCAATACTAGGCTTTTAGAATTGAGAAAACAGCTTCCCAATCAAGTAATTCCTTACATACCAGATATAGATAGCTTAATAACACAAGCTCAACCATTTCTCAATCGCGGTTTGGAAAGTACTTTTGCTTTAGTTTCTGGTTCTTTAGAAGTAATATTAAAAATTCTGTTAGTGCTGGTTTTAACAGGAATGTTTATCGCAGATCCTTTATCCTACCGTAAATTATTTGTCAGGCTTTTTCCCTCGTTTTACCGAAGGAGAGTAGAAGGAATTTTGGATGAATGTGAAGTATCCTTAGAAGGTTGGGTAACTGGTGCTTCCATTGCAATGTTTTTGGTAGGACTTTTAAGTGTAGTAGGGTTATCAATATTACAAGTCCGTTCGGCTTTAGCTTTAGGAGTTTTAGCCGGATTTTTGAACTTGATTCCCAATTTAGGCCCTACTTTGAGCGTATTTCCAGCAATGGCGATCGGGCTGTTAGATTCTCCTTGGAAACCTCTTGCTGTATTAATTCTGTACTTTTTCATTCAGCAAGCTGAAAGTAATTTTATTACGCCTATAGTTATGGCGCAGCAAGTTTCTTTACTGCCAGCTATAACGTTAATATCTCAGTTATTCTTCGTCACATTTTTTGGCTTTTTAGGATTATTCTTAGCCTTGCCTTTAACCGTAGTAGCAAAGATTTGGGTACAGGAAGTAGTAGTTAAAGATGTTTTAGATCAATGGAATCTTAAGACAAAAACACAAGCTGAATGCGTTATTGTTGCCGATAATGTCGAAATTAACACATCAGAAGAAATTACTACTATTGAAAAGGAACAGCCAGTTATAGAAGAAAATATTAAAGATAAAAGCGTGAATAAAGATTAATTTTTAAGGTTCTATGGTACTTGTTATGCTTGCGAAATAGTTTAAAAAGGCAACAGGGAATAGGGAACGGGGAACAGTGGGAAAAAGTAGTATTAATAAAGTTTAAAAAGGCAACAGGGAATAGGGAACGGGGAACAGTGGCGAAAAATAGTATTAATAAAGAATCTTATTAGCTTTAAACAGCTGTTTTATAAGCGTAAACTTACCATGAATTTTTATAAGTTGAGACATTGATAAATCTAGCTTTTACAAAAAACCGGGTTTATTAATTGTTAATATTTTCCAAAAAGATCCTGTATGAAATAAATGATGTGACAGTAAATCCTATAACCTTAATTTAATTTAATTCAATGTATATTATAAGAGCAAAGCTTCATGCCCCATGCCCCATTCCCCATTCCCCATTCCCTATTCCTAAAAGTCCGATGGAGTTTTATAATAAATTGATGTCTGGTTAATGTCGGGAATAGTTTAGATTATATATATAAGTGCTAACAGCTTTTATTTCAGGATTTTTATTAATAACAGTTTCCGAAATTGGCGACAAAACCTTTTTTATTGCCATGATTTTGGCAATGCAGCATTCTCGAAGATTAGTATTTGCTAGTGCAATTTCAGCTTTAGCAGCAATGACAATCCTATCAGTGGGAGTAGGACAAGCAGCTGCTTTATTACCAAAAATTTATATTCACTACGCAGAAATAGCTTTATTTATAATTTTTGGCTTTAAATTGCTTTACGACTCCACTCAGATGCCAAGCGAAACTTGTGATGTTGTTGTAGTAGGAGAAGCCAAAGAAGTAGTAGAAAAAACAGATTTGCAGATCGAGGACAAACAAAATACTTGGGCAATTTTACTGAAAGCCTTTGTATTAATTTTTGTAGCCGAATGGGGAGATAGAACTCAAATCGCCACTGTTGCTTTAGCAACCGATAACAACCCAATTGGAGTAACCATTGGAGCGATATTAGGACACGCCATTTGCGCCGTAATCGCCGTTACCTCCGGAAGAATATTAGCCGGACAAATCACCGAACGTCAACTCACCTTCTCTGGTGGATGCCTCTTTTTGATATTCGGCATTTTCGCGGCGATTCAAGGAATGTAGTCAGTTAACAGTGAGCAGTTAACAGTGAGCAGTGAACAGTGAACAGTGAGCAGTGAGCAGTGAGCAGTTAACAGTGAGCAGTGAGCAGTGAGCAGTGAACAGAAATTGGAGATTACGGATTGGAAATAGTTAGGAGTTAGGAGATGAAGAAAGCGGAGGAAGCTTCGGTATCGGAGGAAGCGGAGGAAGAAAATAAATAATTAGGGCTTGCTGAAAAAATTAATTACTTCCCCTGCACCCCCTGCCCCCTCTGCCCCCTCTGCCCCCTCTGCCCTCTCTCCCCATCTCCCCATCGCCCCATCTCCCCATCACCCCATCACTCTTCAGAGGGAGTTGGCGAAACTTCGGGAGTCGGAGTTTCAGATACGGTAGCTCTTTGTCTGTTGATTTCGTCTTTGTAGCGGGCTGGGGCTAAAGAATTTGCTTTTTCAAATAAAGGTTGTGCTTCTTCGGTTTTTCCTTGATCTTTCAAAACCATCGCTTTTGCTAAAAAGGGGCGAAAATCTTTGGGGTCATTTTTGATTACTTTGTCGTAAGTCGATAAGGCTTGAGCGTATCGTTTTTCTTTAGCGTAAACGCTACCTAATAAAACTTGAACGGCTGTAGTATCAACGCTGTTGGGTTCAATTTTATTTGCCTTTTCGGCTTTATCCAGACTTTCTTGTAGTAAACCAATCGCTGCTTCGGGGCGTTTTTGGTCTAATAGAAGGGCTACCATGCCCTGTAAGGCTGGCAAGTCTCCTGGTTTTGTTTCTAAAACAGTACGGTAAGCTTGAGCGGCTCCTTCTTTATCACCTGCCTGCTGCTTTGCTTGGGCTAATAGTACGGCGTATCTTGTTTCTTCCGGGTTAAGCTTTGATAACTTTTCTAAAGGTGTAATTATGCCTTTGATATCGCCTTGTCCTAATCTAAATAATTCCAGACGAGCTTCTAATAAACCTTGTAATGCCGTTCTGTTTTCTGGTTCTCGTTCTAAAACTTGTTCGTAACCCTTTGCTCTAAGTTCCAAATTTGTTTGATCTGAAGCAGAATTGCCCGTTCCCGTAGCATTATTACCCGACTGTTGGGAATCATTGAAAGCCGCTATGATAGGAACCATTGAACCACCCACAAGGGCAATAACAGCTAATATCAATACGATTTTCACAAACCAGCGATTACGACCTTTAGACACCTTCACCATCCTTTACTTTGAATTAAATAATCGTGTGTAGAGAAATTGAAAAACAAAAAAATCTTAAAACTTTACGGAATACCGTGTGTTACTTGTGAACTTTATAACAAATACCCGCGCTTTTTTGCCGTATCTCAAATGACGACTTTAGGAGGAATAGTCTGAAATTGTAGCTATGGTATGCTTTTGTTCCAAGTGTAAAGGCGCTAAATTACACCTAATAGTGTTTAAATGCGAAACTTCGCAACACTAATATCTCATATCTCATAGAGTTTATCTATTTTCGGTTGTAAGGTTGGAAATATACCTGCCTGCTCACCGTGCGATTATTCTTGAGAGTAGCCTTTTGTAAAGTCCCATATGGGATGTGTCTCCGCCGCAAGGAGTTTTTATGAATTCCGACCTGATGCCGTCTTCTGAATCGTCCGAATCCTCCAATTTATCTGCTTCTTCTACGGAAGTGCAAGATAACAGCTTAGAAACTTCTTCTAAAGCTGATAGTAAAGATAATAGTCAAACTGTTGACAAATCTGACTCAACTAAGAGTGAATCCGCTCAAACTAACGAACCCGCAAGGCAACAACCAATTCCTCCGCCTTCGGAACCAATGCAATACCGAGCAATCGGTTTGGTTCGCGGGCGTTACGTTCCCACAAGCGAACAATTTACTCAAGGTGCGTTAGTTACTCCAGACAATGTAGAACTCGATGCCGTCCTCTTAGGTCGGATTATGAGTTTGGTTAAAAACCATCTGGACTTAGAAAAAGACCACTTGTGGGTGGTTTATCCGCGTACTCGACAAGAAAACGACAATCTTCATCTCCAAATTGTCGGAGTTTGGGAACCAGAAAAGTTGGCTGTAAACCGCCAAACTACAGAGGAATCCCCAGAATCTACAACCACTGAGACTGAAGTGCGTTCACGCGGAGCGTGCGGCTCATCGCCCGAAGCCGACGAATCGGCTGCGGATGATTCGCCATCTCCAACTTCCGAACAGCCAGCAGGTGAACTTACACCTTCATCAGAAATTCCAGATGGTGGTTTTTCCGTTCGTGGTGAAGTAGTTTACCAATCTTTTGACGCTGGTAACTTGGTGGTTAAAATCAAGCAAGCACCACGCAAAAATGACGACAAACCCAAATATTTCAAGTTGAAACTAACGGGTAAGTTAGAAACCAAAGCTGTCGGAAAATTCTGGGACTTCCAAGTCCAGCGACAAGCAGACCTGTTGATGATAGAGAAAGCCGAATTCATCGCCGACTTACCCAAGAAACGCCGACCTCCCTTCAAAAGAGGAGCAGGAGGAGGTAGACCACCTCGTCGAGGTGGACCCGGTGGTGGTAGACCGTATAACAAACGACAAAGCGGTGATACTCCACGTCCTGTTAAGAAAGCAGGTCAATCGGGAGATGCTCCAAAACCGACCAATAACCGACCGACTCCCAAGCCCGTCAAGCGATCGAAGCCACCCGAAGAGTAGGATGGTTGTTAGTTGTTAGTTGTTAGTTGTTAGTTGGTTACTTTTACAACTATCTACTATCAACTATCTACTAACAGTTTTCAAAACTCCTTCCAACGGTCTTGGGGGAGAAAAGACCTGTCCATTGAAATTGGAGCGACTGGTTCGGTAAGGGTAAATTTACCTTCTTGAATCCATTGCTTTAATTCAATGGCGACCTGTCGGGAGAGAAATATACTCGCTAGTGGGGCTACTCTTACTGTTTTTCCGTCAATGGTGATGCGTCCAGATTTGAGTTGGGTATAGCTAACCAATCCAAAGGTAGGACGCACCCGTCGGGGAATGGAAAAGTCTACTATCGGCGCGACTATATCTTTATCTTGTATTGCACAACGAGAAACTACTTCCTCATTTAATACTGGTAGCGGTACTCCTACCCCCAGCATGATCGAAGGGCCATAATTTTTAAAATAACAACCTCTTACCCAACGCGCATCCATTTGCTTGGCATCGCCTATTAAAGCCAAAGTCGCAGCAGGACCAACTGGCGTATCATTGGGTAAACGCTTTTGCATCGGATTGTGTTGCGTACCTTCCCAAGTCACATAACCAATTCCACCACCTAAAAAAATCCGCGTTCCGATACCCACAAGCTTTAAATATGGATCATTCAGCAAAGGTGAAATCGCACCTGGATTAGAATAAACTGCATTTCCCAAACGCGGTTGCAGTACACCAAGATAGGTATAAAGCGGATTCTCTCCAGCGTTTACACCGACTATAAAATTTTGATATAAATTACGTGGATTAAATAAATAAAACTGATTTATAGTATCGCGAGTAATAGTAGTTTCAAAACTAGCTCTAGGGTAACAATCGGTTACTTGTCCCTGCGCTCTTACCTGTACTGGTTTACCTGCGATTAAATCTTCTATAACATTGCCGCCACCTTTTAATATCTTTGAAGCGTTTTCTCCACTGCTTCCAGTTTCTCGTTCTAACGGTTCGGCAGTGCTGCTAGCACCTAAATATAAATCCACTGCCCCAAAACCGGAATATGCCGGTACACCATCCAACCAGCAGCGGCGAATTTTGATCGGCGGATCGGTATGTCCGAGGTTAATAATGGCACCGCTCGATTCCATTTGCTCAAAAGTGCCAGTGGTAACTACATCGACTTGTTTTGCAGCTTTAGCAACGCCTACCTCAGCGACTTTTGCTTTCAATTCTTCAACTGTTAAAACTACCGCCTTTTTACGGTTTATTTTTTCGTTTATCTCGGCAATAGTTCGCATATCGGATGTAAAAAATAGGTCAGGCAAAATTTATTGAGAAATCGCAGTATAGAATAAATTTTGTATTCTTCAACTACATTTTTAATTTTCTCATCATCAGGTATAAAGTTTTTTTTAGATAAATTAAAAGATTATTAGTCATATAAATAACATTCTAGCCAAGCTTACCGCTATTATCTTTGTTACTGTAGGTGTCAACAACAGGCAATTGAAATATAAAATTGTCTAACTATTACTTCTTATCATTTGTACGATCGGACACTGTTTGTTCGGTAAGATTTTTATGAATACTTTTAATTTTAATCGCGATATAGAATGTTTAATCTTTAGATTAAAACAGTTAGAAGCCGAAAACAGCATCTGGAAAGAAAACACTTTGATGCTACAGCGTTCCCTCGATGAGTTAAAGCGAGATTTTGACGATAGGGAAGAAAAAAGACAAATCCAAGAAATGCAGGAGACGATTGTAAAGCTATCGGCACAAGTTGCAGAATTACAGCAAAGCTTGAATCAATTTTCTGTGGCAGAAAACGGCTTTATATATTCTGGAAATAATGCGATCGCCAATCGAGAAGAAGACTTAGATGATGATCATGAAATGGTAAGCCATTTACTTGACTTAATGGAAGAAGACACCGAAGAAATTGAAGATACTCTCTAAAATATTGAAATCATATCTGAAGCTGAGAAAGAATTTAAAGCTGAAAGATTTTTTACCCTATCAATCAAAACCCTGTGAGTATAACTGTAATTTTGGGCAAATTAAATATGGGTTTGCACAAGTAATATCACTGTCATTCCTGTATTAACGGGTACTTCACAGTAGGCGGATTTTAATGACTATTTCAAATGCAAATAATAATTTAGCGTCGTTGGTTTCTAGAATAGAGCAACTTGAAGCGCAACAAGATATTTGGAAAAAGAATACTATTTGGCTAAAACGCTGTTTTGATGAATTAAAGCAAGAATTTAATCAGTTAGCGGAGTTATCACAGGTAGAAAGCACGCAGGAAAAGGTTTTACAACTATCCGCGCAAGTAGAGGAGTTACAACAGAGCTTTGAGCGGTCGCCTGATGTCATCATAGAAAGTAACGTAGCGATTCAAGATGTTGATATTGATGAAGGCTCGCGGCAAAATCACTTAGTTGAAGTTACCAAGCTAGCAAAAGTCGAAGAAGATGAAGAAGCGAGTCATGGAGAAATTGTTAGCGGTGAGGAATTTTGGGAGAGGTATGAAGAAGGAGAACGAGATTTCACGGGAATTAATTTAACTGGGGCTAATCTAAGTGGAGCTTATTTAATACAAGCAAACTTGTGTGGGGCATATTTAGAAAATACAGATTTAAGTAATACATATCTCTCCTCTGCCGATTTACGTGGAGCCGATTTAAGTAATGCAAATCTGGAAAATGCTTGTTTAGAAGATGCCAAGTTAGCAGGAGCAATCCTTGATGGTGCAAAGCTTACAGGCGCTATGATGCCAGATCGCACAATTCACCAATAAAAGGTATTTTCTTGTTCCCAGGCTCCCGCTTGGGAACCCAATTTTTCTCGCTTCTCGTTCCCAGGCTCCAGCCTGGGAAGGCAATTGTAGAGGCTCTGCCTCAAGAAATATGAATGGAGGCAGAGCCTCCAATGCTGCATTCCTTGCCGGAGACAAGGAACGAGATAAACGGGATCTGTCTTTAATTAGTCCGCAACGGCGGACTTCGCTTGTGTAGACGCGGTTTCAACCGCCGGGGTTATTATTCAAAATTCAAAATCATTCAATACTTCCTCTCTTTCGGCTCAAACATGGTAATCGCAACTGGACGATATTGAATATCAATTCCGGCTGCGGAATAGTAAGCCATTGTATGCTGCAAATATTTCTCGTCGTCTCTTTCGGTAAAATCTTCCCGACAATGTGCGCCTCTACTTTCTTGACGGTTGTAGGCTGATGTCAAAATCATTTTTCCGACTACCATCAAGCTTCTTAACTCTAAGGCTTCGATAAGTTCTGTATTCCAACAACTTCCTTTATCATCTAAGTAAATTTGTGAATAATTATTTTGGATTTGCTCTATTTTCTCTAATCCTTGTTTCATCAATTCTTCGTTACGGAATACGCCGCAATAATCTGTCATGGCATCTTGAAATTCTTGCCTTATTTGATCAATCCGGTATTCTCCAGGCTGCTCTAACAAACTTTGAATTTGCTCTTTAGCTTCGTTGATATAACGCTGCTCGTCAATAGAAGGTAATTTCCGATTTTCTACGTATCTAGCAATAGTTGCTCCGGTTCTACGTCCGTAAACTACACATTCTAACAGCGAATTACTACCGAGGCGATTTGCTCCATGTACGGATACACAAGCGCTTTCTCCTGCGGCAAAGAAGCCTTCGACAAACCCGTCATTACTACTGCGAACTTGTCCGTCGGTGTTTACTGGTATACCGCCCATCGAATAGTGAATTGTCGGACGTATGGGCATTGGTTCGTTTACCGCATCAACTCCTACTAAACGGTGTGCTTCTTCCCAACAAAAGGGAACCCGGCTCATGATTTTTTCTTTACCCATATGCCGTAAGTCAAGATAAACACAAGGTCCCCCTGGACTACCATCGGCATGAGCGCCTCTTCCTGCACGGACTTCACGAGTAATTGCTCTCGATGTAATATCTCGTGGTGCTAATTCCATGCGAGAAGGAGCGTAATTTTTCATAAAGCGATCGCCTTCGCAATTGATCAAATATGCACCTTCACCACGCACGGCTTCGGAAATTAATACGCCTACAGGATACAAACCAGTTGGGTGAAACTGCACAAATTCCATATCTTGCAATGGCAATCCGGCAAGGGCTGTAATCGCCAACCCATCACCTGTAGAAGCATAATCATTAGATGTTGTATTAAAAGCTCTACCATAACCACCAGTAGCAAACATCACGGCTTTAGCTCGCATCACTTCCATGTGTCCGTCAAGGATGCGGAACATTAACACGCCTTTTGCTTGATTTTCTTCCAATATCAAGCGCATTACGTACCATTCATCATAAATATGTACGCCATAACGCCGCAAATTATTCACCAATTCGTGCAAAATAGCATGGCCAGTTTTATCGGCAGCGTAACAAGTACGATTATGGGAATGTCCCCCAAAAGCCCGTTGAGCAATTCTACCGTCATCCAAACGTGAGAACAAAACACCCATGTGTTCCAAATCTATAACCACATCCGGCGCTTCTTTAGTAAGAATTTCGACTGCATCTTGATCCGCTAAATAATCGGAACCTTTTACAGTATCAAAAGCGTGCGCTTCCCAAGTATCGGCAGAATCCACATTCTTCAGTGAAGCCGCCATACCACCTTGCGCTGCCACCGAATGCGAACGAATCGGGTGAGTTTTAGCAATTACAGCAATACTTAAACTAGGATTAGTCCGTGCAATTTCCACAGCAGCGCGACTTCCAGCCAATCCACCACCGACTATAATTACATCGTGTTCTAACATCTTTCCCCCCGACTTTTAAGAAATCTATTTTTCTATAGTTACTTATATTTGGGGGGATGGGGAGATGGGGAGATGGGGAGATAGGAGTTAGGAGTTAAGAGTTATGAATTTATCTATCACAACTAATTACCTTTAACCTTTAACCTTTAACCTTTAACCTATTCCCAATCCCCCATGCCCAATGCCCAATTAACTTGCTTGTACAGGTTGTTGTTGGGAAACGTTACCTGGAATTGGCTCCATCTCTGTTCCTGGTTCTACAGCAGATAGTTCAATATGATTTATCAATGTGGTAACGAATGCAAATAGTAAGAATGGTAAGGATAAAAGCACTACAAGTCCGACTGTAGCTAAAGCATACACTGGTCTTCTCGCACCCATTAATGCTAAGGCTGATGCCAAACTAAGGGTAATCGTTATTAACCAAACCATTATTTGACCGTAGACATCGCCAAAAGTCAAAGTGCATACAAAGCGATACTTTTGTAAGTTAATCATTTAATCTACCTCAATTTTCAATATATGCTTCTACGTTAAAACCATGTTTGGGTTTTAGAGGATTTCTAAATATTTTTGAACTAATTGTAATATCGCTTAATAAATATTCGGTTGTTGCTAAATATTTACAAAAATAAATCTATCTTTAGATGGGAATTGTAATTGGGGATTGGGCATGGGGCATTGAAAGTAAAATATTTTTTTGTGTTTACATTTTAGATAATTAAACTACATAACGCTTTTAATCATCTATAAATATTCAGAAATCTGGTGAAAAAAACGGGTTTGCGGACAGATCATTTTTTCACAAATCAGATACGATTCCTACTGATTTTTTCTATGCGTCAAAGCTAATAATTGGTAATTTTTAGCCCTAATTATAATATCGTCACAGAATAATTTTATTTCTATGGTGTGAGTCGCTTTGAGCCTATTATCTGTAAATATGGCAACTAGAAGATATACAGGGTTAAAAATGCAAGTTCAAACACCAGACTGGGTTAAGCACGCTGTTTTCTATCAAATTTTCCCAGATAGATTCGCGATTAGCAAACAACCCCGCAAACGGTTGTTAAATAATCCGAGTTGGGAAGATTGGCACGAAATGCCTACACTCCAAGGCTATAAAGGAGGAGATTTATGGGGTGTAATGGAACAGTTAGATTATTTGCAAGATTTAGGCGTTAATGCTATCTACTTTACTCCTATTTTTCAATCAGCTTGTAACCATCGCTATCATACCCATGATTATTATCAAGTAGATCCTTTATTAGGTGGAAATCCTGCTTTTAAAGAATTATTAGAAGCTGCTCACGCACGAGATATTAAAGTTGTTTTAGATGGCGTATTCAATCATAGCAGTCGCGGCTTTTTCTTTTTTAACGATATTTTAGAAAATGGCCCGCATTCACCTTGGTTGGATTGGTTTAAAATTCACGGCTGGCCGCTTGCACCTTACACTGGCGATTCACCGGCTAATTACGAAGGATGGGATGGAAACCGCGCTCTACCAGTATTTAACCACGATAATCCTGACGTAAGGGAATATATCATGGAAATCGCCGAATATTGGATAAAATTCGGTATTGATGGTTGGCGGTTGGATGTTCCTTTCGAGATAAAAACACCGGGTTTTTGGCAAGAATTTCGGGAAAGAGTCAAAGCAATCAACAGCGAAGCTTATATAGTTGGTGAAGTTTGGACTGATGCTCGCGAGTGGCTAGATGGTAGCCAATTTGACGGTGTAATGAATTATTTATTCACCGCACCAACCATAGCTTTTACAGCAGGCGATCGCGTTGACATAGAACAGGTGAAAGACCGTTCTTATGAACCATATCCGGCTTTATCTGCTGCTGGCTATGCTGAAAAAATTCAAGAAGTATTAAAGCTTTATCCCTGGGAAATTCAACTGACTCAATTAAACTTGCTTGCCTCCCACGATACAGCACGCTTGCTTAGTATTGCTGATGGAGATAAAAAAAGTGTTGAATTAGCAACTTTACTTTTACTAACTTTTCCGGGTCCCCCTAGCATATATTATGGTGATGAAGTTGGTTTACCAGGTAAACTCGATCCAGATTCGCGACGTGGTTTTCCTTTAGAAGCCGATTGGGATAAAGAAATTCTTAAAACTCACCG
>JBARZF010000009.1:0-5221 GCA_049649675.1 Rivularia sp. (in: cyanobacteria)
AATGTTGGGTTACGACGCAATTTAATTATTAGTTAAAATCTATTATTCTTCGTGCGTCTAACCCAACCTACAAAAAATATTACAAATACAAAACTTCATATTCATAATCATCGGATATGGGTTCTGTTTTCCATACCAATCCTTCTTCTTCTTCACCTAAAGCGATATCTACATAAAGTCTTTCTACGGGTTTTTTGGCTTTGCCAGAGTTGCCGTCGAATGGCTGCAAGTCTTCTGTTAACAACATTAATTTTACGCCGACGGGAATCATTTCTCCCACGGTGGCACGTCTTAATTCAAAGCGCCAAGTTCTCCCAAGAATATTACCTTTAGGTTGCACTGATAAATTATATTCCAAACCGGAAATGGTAATTCTTTTAATTAAAGTTGTTTGCTGTGCTGGTGCTGCTGCTCCTCTAGCTCCTTCTAAACTCGGCTGTACTACGCTTGCCCAACCAAATGTTTGTGCAAATTCTGAAACTCCGTTTTGCATCCATTGGCGAATTGACCATTGTCTTTGCATTCCCTGACGTTGTTCGTACAATCCCTGTCTCCAACCTCCATTTTCTAACAGCGCTCCCCATAAACTAAAAGGTATTTCTTGACGGGGGTTGATTAATTGGGGATTTCCTAAACGAGTTATTAAATTTTCTGCTTGGGTTACGGACAATTCCGCCATCGGAACAGTTTCATTTTTGGTGATTTCTTCGGGACAAAGTTGACGCGATATCCATAAAATACTTAAATTAGAAATTAAATCTTCTTTCTCTATACAGTAAGCTTTATCGTTAGCGTCGTAGGTTGCTTTTTCTTTTAAATTTACTTGAGATGTATAACCCCAAATTCTGATATAACCTTCTTCGACATTTACCTGTACTGCTACATAATAATCGGCACTCCAATTCGGAATGTCTACCCATTCTTGGGGAACTCTTAATTCGGAAATATCTAATGCTTCAGTAGGAATTAAGACCAATTTTTTACCGTTAAAGGAAATTCCCGTTCCGTTGGTAACTTCCCAAATGCTTGGTAAAGTTGCAGAGTTAGGAAATACTTTTGCGTCTGCGGCGTATTCTTCTTTTAACCAAGGTAAAAATACTTTTAAGCTTAAGCGGTTGAGATAAGCCATCCAACGACGATTGTCTGTAGAAAAGGCTTGGCTCTGCTCCCAAATTTTGCTTTGTTGCTCTTCGGGAATTTCCAACCATAGGTTTGTAGGATTGTTTAAAGTCAGCGTTTCTAAGTCAATCATAATTTTGGCTTCTTTTTGAAAATAATAGGATTACACTAAATTTAATTTAGCTCTTGAGGTTTATAGTAGTTTTGCAGCCACTCCTCTAAAACTGTACTCATATAATCTAGTACCGACGAGTCTAAAGAAATATGCATCGATTCTTTTGTCCAAGTTGCCAGCTTAATTAGTAATGTTTGTTTACATTTACTCAGTTTACGAGATATCGTGTATTGTTTTACTCCTAATTGTTTAGCTATCTGGGATTGGTTTAAGTCTCCTTGGTAATAGTATTTGATCGTATTTTGTCCTTGCTCATCTAGCTCCCCGATGGCAGCGATTAATACATCACCGATCTTCGATTGCTGCGATTTTCGTTCTTGAATTTCTTCTTCAACTTCAATTTCCGAAAGTAAAGAATCTTGCCGGAGTTGCGGTAAAATATCTTGAAATTCTCCCGAATTATCTCCGGTAGTTGCATTCAAGGAAGTCATGTTGGGATAAAGATAAGCTCGTATTGCTTTAGCACAAGCAACCAAACATTTCTCTGCGGTTTCACCTTTACATTCGGGGCCACTTTGAGTAAGTTGAGTTTTACGCTCTTGATTATAAAGTTGAGCGATGCTTTGCCATACAGCATCATCGGGCTTTGCTAGTTTGCGGGTTCCCTTTTCTTTGCGGGGAGCGTACAAAGCTTGATAGGATTTCCATACGAGTACGTACCTTTCGACAATTTGGGGATTTAATCCAGCATTTTCTAAAGATTCTATCAAGCGTTTTTGAGTTACTTTTCGCAACAACCGCCAATCTGTGGAAATATCAACTTCTTTTTGCTGACGCAGTAATTCTTTTAATTCGCTGCTGAATATGGCGCTGGCGTAGTTTTTGATATTAAAACCCATATTGGGCTTAAAACCTTGCAATACTTTATCAGTTTTAGTGGCGATCGCTTGGAAGCAATCCGACAAAGTATATTGTGCACTTGAGAAATTAGTCGCTGTTTTATTGGCTGCCCAATAGCAAACTTCCTGTAAGTAAGCCGTTAAATGTCCGCTGGCTAAATTTTGGGTTTGAGATTGCCATTCTTTGTACCAGTAAGATACCCAGAAATCTTCTGAATCTTCTGGCTTTGATAATTTCTGCTGACGGTTGGTAATATTTCGACGCAATCTGGCATCGGTAGCCCAACCGATGGCTCTATCTGCATCAAATTGCAGAAAGGTTGCAAATAATTCGGTGATTCCTTGACGAGAACGCATAAATCTTACCACTAACGAATGGACAATTACATCATATATAAAGGTATTTATATAGTAGATACAGTTTTGTGCTGCATCTACTATTGTAAATTCCTTGGTTGTAAAAGATTTTAAAAATTCATCTGTAATTAAATTTTATTAACTTGTTACTAAAAAATCATTTTTGTCAATACTTCTCAATAGATAAATTTTAAATGTATAATTCCCTTGACCTGCCCCTATATAATAAATAGGAGAAGTTGTAAACAGCTTCAGGGGGAAAACTTGTTTTAATTATCTACAAAAATTGGTTGGAACTATTTTTCTCGAACTCAAAAGTCGGCGATCGCCAAGACTCAATAATCAAGATAAAATCGAGACGATCAAAGCTGTAGAAAAGTGAAGTCCGACTCGAATCACGATATCCACCACTTTTCTGTATGGACTACTTCTGTCTTCAGCTCTATAAATATGAATAAAGCAGTTAATTGTCAATCCATCCAAGAAAAGCATCAATTTCTATTAAGATTTAAAAAATATATTGCAAATAACTGGCTTACATGATATAGCGATTCAACTCGCATCAATCTAACTATATAAGAATTATTTAAAGGGTTTGACTATTATGGCTCTGGGTATAGGTTCTAGCGATTCACAATATACATTAAAATCGGGTGAAGCTAAACTTTGGCTGTTATTGGTGGGTGTCAACGATTATCAAGATATTGGTTTACCTTCTTTACGTTATCCAGCTTTGGATTGTCAGGGTTTGGAAGAGTCATTAATTAAAGCTACTGAAGGTTTTCCCAACAAAGAAATTGTGGTACATCATGATTTTGCTTCAAAAACCCCCCAATTAAAGAATATTCGCGAGAGTTTAAAGAAGATTGTCTTGTCTTCTCGACCTAACGACTCGATAATGCTATATTTCTCCGGACATGGGATGTTAGATCCTACTACTCAAGATGCTGTATTATGTTTTTCCGATACCGATCAAAATAATTTATTAAAGACTGGTTTACCGATGCAGGAATTGGTAGAAATTTTGAGTAAAAGTCCTGCCAAGCAACAGTTATTATGTTTGGATACCTGTCATAGTGGTGATATGGCATTATTGGGTTCCGGTGGTAATGCTAGAGATGCAGAAACACCCGTGAGCAATTCCACCCCGCAATTGATGAGCGTGTTGAGACAGCGGGCTTCCCAAAGCAAGGGATTTTGTGCTTTACTAAGTTGCGATCGCGGACAAAAATCCTGGGAATTTCCGGAATTGGGGCATGGGGTATTCACCTATTATTTAATGCAGGGGTTGTCGGGAGAAGCTGCCGATACAACCGGATTTATTGATGCTGACGGCTTATATAAATATGTTTATCGTCAAACGGTACAGTATATTGATAAATTAAATTATCAAGTACGTTTAATTAATCAGCAAAAGCTGGCTCGTGGAGACAGCAGACTTTATCCGGAGTATCCATTACAAACTCCAAAAAGAATTGTTGAAGGTGTAGGAGAATTAATTGTTGGATATAAGCCCAAGAAAGAAAAGCCTCAAAGTAAATTAAGACGTGCTTTTGTAATTGATGGGTTGTTAAATCGGGATTCGAGCAATAAGTTAAGTCGATTGCTGGCTGGTGCTGGTGGTTTTGAAGTCGAATGTTTTCATCAACAAAATAAAAATTGGTCGGATATTCGCGGAGAAATTCAACAATTTATCCAAACCACCGAGGAATTAAAAGCAGAAAATCATGGAATAGCGGGAGTTAGCAATATATCCACCTGTTTACTATATTTACGGGGTTGCGTTAAAGAAACAGAAGATGGAGAAGGTAGATTAATTTTAGGTGGTGGAGTAAATTTGAGCCGCAGTTATTTTAGGAAAATATTGCGTCAAGCTCAAAAAACACAGCAAATAGTAATATTAAATTTAGTCAGCCCAGATTCAAATCTTTCTACCGCCCAAAATTGGATCGAAGATTTACAATGCTCTGCCGAATACGGGCAATGTTTAATAGTCACCCAAACATCCTTTGATAAATCAGAAGTCTTTTGCCAAACCTTGATAGAAAGTCTTGCTTCTGTAAATCCTCAACTTGGATTACCAGTTGCCAAATGGATTACTCAATTACAAAAGCTGTTACAGAGTAAAGATATTAATTTAAAGACTTGGTTTTCCGGCACCCAAGCGATAATTGATATTTTACCAGGTGGTATCGATCGCGTATTTGAAGAAATTAAGCAAGTTGAAATAAAGAAAGCAGCAGTTACGAAGCTTGCAACACCATTACCAACTCCACATAATTTAGATTTAACAGCCGAAACTTACACTAAATTAGAAACATTACTAAAACATTCAGTAGGAGTAATTGCACCGGCAATATTGCAACAGTGCATTCATAAATCGACAAATAACCAAGAATTAATCGAAAAACTTACAGAATATATACCTCTTCAGCAAAAAGCACAGGTTAAAAATCAAGTAAAACTGATCTTAGAATCTTCAGATATTGCGATTCAACCCCAGCTAGCTAAATCGGCAACAGTTTTAGAGCAAAAGCAAAGCATCGACAATAATTTTATCAACAAATGCGAACGCGACCTAATTTATTTAATTGGCCCCATAGCAAACTTTATTATTGAAGAGATATTGCAATCCAACCCCCAGATTTCTGTAACAGAATTTGTTGACAAATTAGCACAAAACGTACCCGATTCCGGAATGGCTGAAGAATTTAAAAAACGTGTGATGGAA
>JBARZF010000010.1:0-4291 GCA_049649675.1 Rivularia sp. (in: cyanobacteria)
AAAAAAAAATTATGTCTTCAGAAGAACGCCAGAATCAATATTATAGTTTAATAGAGCAATTACTAAAATGTGAAAATGGTAAGGAACCCGAACTTATTCAAGCTAATTCTGAACTATTAGATGCGGATTTAATCAAATCAATGATGCAGGTTGCCACATCATTTGCACATAACGGAAATGAAGAAGGTGCGAAGTTTTTAATCCACGTTGCTAAAGAATTATCCAAAGAATTAGGATTTTACCCTGAAGTTACAAAAAAGGAGTAAAAATGCAATTGACGGCGAATGAGGCAGAGCAAATTGCTGTAGAATTTATTCTTCACGAATGGAACATAGCAGACGAATATAGAGACTGGTTTACAGTCATTGATTGTCGCCTCATTGGTCAAAGTTGGTATATTATCGAAGTTGCTATATCTGGTTTTCCCGATCGGTGGTACTTTCAAGTTTACGATACCGCAGAATGCGACCCTAACTACACATTTATCTCGCCTATTCGCGGTTGTGAAGGATATACCGATCTTAGCGATTTACCCGAATTACTTGCAGAAGTTTTGGTTTGCGAACGCAATACTCGATAATATCATTCAGCTAAATATTCTATCTATGCTATTCCATAGTAAGTTACATATTTCCTAAAATTCTACACTCGAATTGGGATGCCAATGTAGTTTTTTATAAATTTCAGCTTATCATTTTGCACGTTTTTAATGGTTTTCTTATTGTAATAAAGCCATTTTTTTATAAGTAGGTGGGCAAGAAAAATCATCGTTGAGGATAGGGAGTAGGAATTAGGAAGTAGGGAACGGGGAATGGGGAACGGGGAACAGAATAACCGTAGATAATGTTAGCAGGGTGTGTTATGGCTTCAGCCGTGAGCGCACCTTCATCAGCTACATTTTTTCTCTAATTTTGGTTATTTTTACCTAATTCCTATTCTTATCAACCTTACCTATTTCCCGTTCCCTATCTCCTCTTTTTAAAATGAATTTTATCATCACAATAAAATAATAAAAATTATTTTATTCATTTATGAAATCAACAAATAAAAATATAAATCAATCAATAGTAGTATTTTTTTTTAAATAATATATGTTATATTGATAATGCATTAAAATCTACAGATATATGTTGACAGATGATTAGCGAAGACACTCTTGCTAATGAATTTATTCGAGTCATCAGTGAGTATTATCCAAAAGTAGGAGAGGTGCTTGATGGCTGTTATGTGAAAGTTGTCACAAACTATTGGGGAAGACCTTGTAAAAGCTTCCAACACATAGTAATTTATTGTCCAGAGGAAATCATATCTTATGTAGAAAGTCATAAACAAAAACTTACGGATGTCGCCGAAAATATGGGGCTAATTCAGGTTGTATTTCGTAATGCTTCACGTTTGTTAAGAGATCCAAGCTCGAAAATAAAGCAATCTGACCCGCGTATGTGGTTAGATTTACAGTGGGTTTCAAAATAAATAAATTCTCAATTTCGCAAATGTTGTTAATGACCTAGTTGAGCGCAGCAACGATGCAAAAGCTGTAATTTGTCAGGGCTTAGATGATAGAACAGCAATTCTTTTCTAAGTTAATTATTAGCGATATTATAGCGGATTGAATGTAACTTCTCTGCGTAGATTATGGATTTTATAAAGAGGATAAATCCAAAATCCCTGCATCCAAAATCCAAAATTGAATAACACAGAGGGCTTATATTCTTATGAATAAATCTTTCCTTCATGCGGATGATTTACCACCGACAGAAGTAACAAAAGGCGACAAAATGTTACTTCTAGAATTAGAAAGAACTACCGGAGAATGCTTCTTACTATCTTGTGACGCTATTACGCAAGCATTGATATCAAGTTGTTTTTGGTATCTAACTATTGATGCAGAATATCTGAAATTAGTAATTCATGCTCCGGATATAGTAACTTACTGGCATATAGTCAGCAATATAGTCCAAATAGGGATGAAACTTGAACCTCTTGCTTCGAGTGCTAGAATTCGCGTAAATGCACCCCCTGGGAAAGCAACATCGTTTGAAATTGGTGTCGATGAAGTATCGGCTTTTCGGGATTGGCTGTAAAGAAAGGCTGTTTTTATTGCGAACAAGTAATCGGGTTTCCTCCCGAAGCTTTATCAACGAATTGATCCAAACGAGATTCACCAAAACGTTCAATCGCTAACAAATTTTCCGACTCTCCAGCAAATTTTTCATCAGCATCATCCATAGTCAAAGCCGCGATATATCCAGCTTCTGAGACTAATTTTCTCACCCGCGCATCATTTTTTCCAGTCGGATAAGTAAAGTAGCGAATTGATTCACCCAAGTTTGTCTCAAGTATTTCTTTGGATTTTACTACTTCCGAAACTAGTTCTTCGTCAGACAACTTAGTTAAATCTGGTGGATGAGTTTGACTATGAGCCGCTATAGTTACTAAGGAATCCGCAGCCATAGTTTTAAGTTGCTCCCATGTAATGTGGGAGCGATTTGTATTAATACCCATATTTTTAATATAAACTGAGAAAACAGCCGGATATTTATACTTTTTTAGTAGCGGATAAACGTATTCATAATGACCACCATAACCATCATCAAAAGTTAACAAAATTGGTTTATTTGGTAATGGACTTCCGGTACGTAAATGAATAATTAATTGATCTAAACTAATCGGAGTTAAACCCTTCGATTTAATGAATTCAAAATCAGCTGCTAATTCTTCCGGAGTCACATCAAAAAAAACTTCTTTTTTCGGCAGAATATCACGGTACATAACTATAGGTACTTTTGCTTTTCTAGCTTTATCCTTAATATTTGGTAAAGGTACAGCATCCAAAGAAAAAGGAAGATTGGGGTAAGCTTGAGTTTTAACCAATATTTCTTCTTGAGATAAACTTTCGTCATTCAAAGGCTGTAAATTTCTACCTATAGTTTTATATTGTTGACAAAATTGTTCTAAATTTAAAGCGATAGGTTCCGTTTTAATAAAAGCTGAAGAATTCCCAATATTTTCACTTTTAGTAAAATAATTTAAAGCTAATAAACTACTACCAATTACAAGAATACCGCCGAATAGAGGAATAAATTTGAGGAAGTTATTTGGTTTGGGCTGCATAAGATTTAAAATACGAATTTTGGTTTACTTAGCAATTGGATATGTATGCACCCTACACAAACAAAACCCGCAATTGCTGCGGGTAATAGATACTTTTTCTAATAGCTGATTAATAAAACCTTAAATATAGGACTTATTAAATGCAAGTCCATAAAATACAAATGTAGGGAATGGGGAATTGGACATTGGGGATTGGGCATGGGGTTTTAATAAGTAGCAAGAAATTTTTATCATGGGTTTGTAGTGCGTTAACGCAGTGTGTCCGTCAGGACATATATCTTGCTTGCTAGTGGTAACTACGAAAATTGTCCTGGGTAAATTACTTGTAGTGGGAGCGTCTCGCTCCCTGGAGATAACCAGCGAGCAAGATGCTCGCACTACGAATTTTTTATCCCGTAAAATTAATGTGGTGGAGTACTAGTGGTAACTACGAAAATTGTCCTGGGTAAATTACTTGTAGTGGGAGCGTCTCGCTCCCTGGAGATAACCAGCGAGCAAGATGCTCGCACTACGAATTTTTTATCCCGCAAAATTAATGTATCGAAATACGACTATAAAAAATCTCCCAATCCCCAATGCCCAATCCCCAATCCCCAATCCCCAATCCCCAATCCCCAATCCCCACTCCCCAATCCCCAATTCACGGATACAATCTATCCCCACTTACCGAATCAAATAAAAACAATTTTTGCAAGTCTAATTGTAAATTCAATTTATCGCCGACATGAAAACGTATATTTCCACTAATTTGTACGTTTAATATTATTCCAGTACCTAATACAGCTACGCGAATCAGTGTTTCTCTTCCCAAAGGTTCGACTAATTTCACTTCTACTTGCAAATCTTCGGCTTGATATTTTTCATTAATTTGTATGTCTTCTGGGCGAATGCCCAAATCAATTTTTTGTCCCTGAGATAAGGGCAATTTATTTTTAATATTTTCAGGAATAGTTAATAATTGACCATCGACATCAAAACCCGCAGGAGTGTACTTTGCTGGTATAATATTCATCGGCGGATTTCCTAAGAAACTTGCCACCATACGATTATCTGGATGAGCGTAAATATCTTGCGGTTCGCCAATTTGCTGAATCCGTCCGCCACTCAGCACCACAATTTTATCTGCCAAGGTCATTGCTTCTACTTGATCGTGGGTGACGTAGACAGTAGTAATACC
>JBARZF010000011.1:0-2445 GCA_049649675.1 Rivularia sp. (in: cyanobacteria)
TTGGTCTAACCGCTCCTATACTTAAAGGAATCCAGTCAATTTGATTCTTGAGAATGCCAGTAAGATTACCGTGCATTTCTGGAGATGACCAAACTTGACCTTCTGACCATTGGCTTAATTCCCGTAGTTCTTGAACTTTGGCATGGGATTCGGGTACGCTGCCTCGAATCGGTAAGTCATGAGGATGAAAAAACTTGACTTCTGCACCAAATCCCTCAATGATTCGGGCTGCTTCTTCTGCTGCAAGCCGACTGTAAGAACGCTCTCGTAAGGAGCCGTATAAAAACAATATTCTGGGCGGATGATTAAAATCGGTCATAATATTACCCCGATGAACTATCGTTATTCATCCGTATCATTAAAGCTGGGCGTGGATCGCGTAGAGTCGCCTTTTCTGGTTCCCGTGGAAACCAAGCTGCGGTACGTTTACAGAATTCAACTAACATCAACATCACTGGCACCTCAATCAAAACGCCCACTACTGTTGCTAAGGCTGCACCGGAATTCAAGCCAAACAGCATCACCGCTGTAGCAATAGCGACTTCAAAGTGATTGCTAGCACCAATTAAAGCTGCGGGTGCGGCATCTTCATAGGATAAATTTAGCTTCAGCGCTGCTACATATGTAATCAAGAAGATGAAGTTGGTTTGGATAAATAGGGGTACGGCAATTAATAAGATGTGCAGGGGATTTTTTACAATTAATTCGCCTTTAAAGGCAAACAGTAGTACCAAAGTTAACAGTAAAGCAGTAATGGAAATTGGAGTCAGATACTTTAAAAATCGCCTTTCAAACCATTCCCTACCTTTGTTTTTCAAAATCCAGTAACGGCTGAATATCCCTGCTACTAACGGCAATCCTACATAAATCAACACCGACAGGACAATAGTTTGCCAAGGTACGGTTAAATTATTAGCTGCCAGCAACCACTTACCCAAAGGTGCATATAAAAACAACATTGCCAAGGAATTTACTGCCACCATTACCAAGGTGTGTCCTTGATTGCTGTACGAAAGATATCCCCACATCAGTACCATTGCAGTACAAGGGGCAATTCCCAACAGAATCGCACCAGCAATGTAGGAATTTGACAGCGCAACTTCGCTACCGCGAATTATTTCGCTTCCCTCAATCAAAGGACGAAATAACCATCCTAAGAAAAACTGAGCAAACGCAACCATCGTAAATGGTTTAATCAACCAGTTGATTACTAAAGTGAGAATTACAGGTTTAGGAGCGCGAATGGCATTGACTGCTTGGCTGAAGTCGATTTTTACCATGATGGGATACATCATGAAAAACAAACACACCGCGATAGGAATAGATACCTGAAACACGCTCATAGCATCCAATGCCGTTGCTATCCCAGGAAATGTTCTTCCCAATGCAATCCCGGCAATAATGCAGAAAAACACCCAAACTGTAAGATATTTTTCAAAAAAGCTCAGATTGCTCCCAGCTTTAACTGGTGCTTTATTTGCTTGTGAATTATTCGTACTCATCTGTAAACCCCGAAATATCTATAGTTAAGTGTTAAAATTCGGCTCGTTTCCGCAATACTTCATCGATAGTTAAATCCAGACGGGCTTGTCCCTCAAATACCGTTCCTGCTTTACCTCTAGTAAAATGAAGCTTATCTAGGCTATAAGCATCTTCTGGTAAAGGTACATACCCCACAGAACTAACTGTTGTGGGCGCTTTTTCAATATAGAAATTTACAAAGTCTCTCACCCCTGCTTTCTTTTGAGCAGACTTAATATTTACATAGAGAAACAAAGGACGAGAAAGTGGTTGATATTCTGCTTTTTCAACCGTTTCTTTTGAAGGTAATACTGCTCCTTTACCGTTATCTATTCCCAAAGCTTTTAATTTATCTTGGTTTTGTTCGTAATACGCATAACCAAAATAACCTAAAGCATTGGAGTCTTTACTGACACCAGAAACTAGAACCTCATCGTCTTCGCTGGCTGTATAGTCACTACGACTATCTCCAGATTCACCGACTACCGCTTTTGTAAAGTAGTCATAAGTACCCGATTTATCCCCAGCACCATATAAACTTAACGGCTTATCGGGAAAAGAAGCGCGTACCTGTTTCCAGTTGGTAATCTTTCCTTGGGCTGATGGCTCCCAAATTTTCTTTAATTCCGCTACCGTAATATCTTTTGCCCATGTATTTTGGGGATTCACCGCTACAGTCAAAGCATCAAAAGCTATAGGTAGCTCGGTAAATATTACACCGTTGGCGGTACAGGTTTTCAATTCCTGCTTCAGAATCGGACGTGAAGCGTTACTGATATCTGTTTCTCCTTTGCAAAATCTTTCAAAGCCACCTGTAGTACCGGAAACGTCTACTTTGACTTCTGCTTGATTCTGTTGTTGAAATTCTTTAGTTACAGCCTGTGTAATTGGATATACCGTACTCGAACCATCAATTTTTATTGT
>JBARZF010000012.1:0-41105 GCA_049649675.1 Rivularia sp. (in: cyanobacteria)
AAAGAGCGCAATATAGAAGATTTAACGGAAGCGATAAAAAATAGCGAACCAGTAATTGCTGTGTGGAATAAACAGCAATTAATCGGTTTTGCTAGAGCAACAAGTGACGGTGTTTATCGCGGTACGATTTGGGATGTTGTAATTCATCCAGATTTTCGTGGAACTGGGCTGGGTAGTAAATTAGTCGAAACGGTTTTGAGTCATCCGAGGATGAATAAGGTTGAACGTGTCTATTTGATGACTACTCACCAGCAAAAATTTTACGAAAAGATTGGCTTTGAGCAGAATTCCTCCACAACAATGGTGATATACAATCGCTCAAATTTGACAAATTTGGATAGCCTTAGTGCTGTAACTCAGCTAACTGAGTCCTTAGAGGGATAGAAATTTGCAATCTAGAATATTCGTCTCTATTATTTTCGGGATAGGAAACAATCTCTAGTTTTCCTTTCATTACTTCAAGTAAAGTTTGATTTAGTAATAGCTTCATTCCTGCTTGGAGTAGCTTAATTTCCTCCTCATCCATTTTCTTCTCGTCTTCTGACTCAATTAAATCTATAGGTTCGTTAGAAGGAATAGCTTCACTCGGTACATCTAACCAAATAAAAGCTACATTATTTTGATCGTCAGCTTTGGTAGAAATAGTTATTTTACCTTCTTCCATTCGAGAAATAGCAATATCTAACATCTGGACTAATATTTGTTTTAACCAGCGTGGATCTGCTGAAACATAAATTTCCTCGTTTGGTTGTAATATCTTAAAGGGATAATTACGATTTTCAGCAAGCATATAAGTTAATTCATGTACTTCCTGTAAAATTTTATTTAACGAGCAAGACTGAATATCTAATTTACTATTGCCATGTTCTGCTCTAGCGATATGAAGAATTTCATCAATAAGATTTAATAACATTAAAGCTCGTTCGTGAGCTTGCCCGATAAATTCGCGTTCTTCCTCTGGATTTTCACATAAATCCGATAAAATTAATTGATGCAACCCAATTAAACCATTAAGTGGCGATCGCAATACATGAGTAGTCCGAGCTAGAAATCCGGCTTTAAACTGGCTCATTTCCCGTGCCATATGGTAAGCGAGTTCAACTTCTCTCATTCTTTGAGATAGTTCCACCACATTTTGCTTCGATTCTATTTCTAGCGGGCTAAATTCCGATTTATCAGAAGTCTTTGAGTTTAGCAAAAACTTGTAAATGCCTATTCCTGATGCTAATCCAGCTGCAAAATATATCCAGTTATTCCAATCCATAATTTGTTGCTAAATAAGAAGTTCTTAATTGATTACAAAGGTACAATATTCGATGACCTATTATTTATAAATACTGAAAATAATACAAGAAAATTATCTCAAGACAGCAAAAAAACTCAGTAAGCTTTTTTTTGCTTTCTGCTCGCTCTTTCAATAATCAGTTTTCTGCCAACTAATTTTATTTTTATATTCAAATATTCAAATATCCAAATTAATTGCCCCTTGCCGTAAAATCTGCCATTTTTTACCATCCCACTTAACAACAGTGGAAGGAGTACCTATAGCAGGCGTTTTACTATCATATGCTGTTGTCGCCAAAGTTAGTATATTTGGAAACTCGGCTTCAATTTCCGCGATAGTCTGCAAGGGAGGTTTTCCAGACAAGTTAGCGCTAGTAGTAGCGAGAGGGCCTGTTTGAGCCAAAATGCTGCGAGCAATATGACTTTGAGGAACTCTAACCCCAATTGTAGTAGGGTCATTAGGATTCATGCATGATGCCACTTTCCCAGATGCAGGCAATACTAAAGTCAGCGCTCCACCCCAGTATTTTTCAGCAACGCGCTGCCAAATTTCATACTCTTCTTTACTGCCTGTCACAAAATCCCATATTTGCTCAGAGTCCGCAGCCATAAGTATCAGCGGCTTATTCATATTGCGCTGTTTTACTGTAAAAATTAATTCGGCATTTTCGGGTAAAGCCGCCAGTGCGGGAACAGTATCTGTAGGAAAGCTAACTACTTTACCACTTTTAGCTCCCGCTACCAACTCAGCAATAGAAACCTGTGTCATTTTCAGTTATCAGTTATCAGTTATCAGTTATCAGTTACCAGTTACCAGTTACCAGTTACCAGTTAATCATTTTATATTTATAACTCGTTACTCTTAACTCCCAACTCCTAACTCCCAACTCTTAACTCTTAACTTTTATAAGCGAGGGCAAAACGTTCTATTCCAGCTAAATCGTGGTGAATTTCAATTTTGCGATAGCTACCTTGATCGTGCAGCATTTGAGTTACTTCATCTGCTTGCCCTGCCATCATTTCAACCAACCATATTCCACCGGGTTTTAAATAGTTGGATGAAGTTTCTATCAAATGGCGGATGCATTCTAAACCATCGCTGCCACCATCTAAGGCTAAATGCGGTTCGTGCTTATATACTTCCGGTTGCAGTTCGGGTAAGGTATTTGTAGGAATATAAGGTGGATTGGATACCATGCCGCTAAATTCGCCTTTAAGAAAATTTAACGGTTCCCACCAAGAACCTTGATAGAATTTAATGCGATCGCCTAAATCGTAATTATCGGCGTTTAACTGAGCAATAGAGAGCGCTTCGGAAGAACGATCTACGGCATGAATTTTTGCTTCATTAAAAGCGTTGGCTAATCCTAAAGCGATTATTCCGCTACCAGTTCCCAAATCTGCCCAATTTCCTTGCTGCATTGTTGAGTTGTCAGCAGTTGCTCGGGCAGCTAAGTCAATTAAGGATTCGGTTTCTGGTCTGGGAATTAAAACTGAGGGTGAAACTTTAATATTAAAATGTCGCCAGGTGGTAGTTTTTGCAATGTACTGCACGGGAAGACTTTCGCTGAGTCTTTGTTGCCAGAGTTTTGATAATTCTTGTAGGGGTAACTTTAACTGGATTTGAGACTTTTCTTTAAAAGAACCAATACGCAGCGCTAAAGAGTCCAGCCCAGCTATTTCTTGCAACAGCCAATCTACTTCATTAGAAGAAACATTCGCGGATACAGCAGCGGATATAGCAGTATCTCGCCACTCGGAAAGTTGATTGCCAGATACTTGTAGCTGCTGATTATCCGCCATGTTGTATTAGAATCGGGCTAAATGTACTATTTTTGCTTAGGTAGTTTTTGAATATACTGTCTAGCTTCTGGATTTGGGAAAAACAGGACTTTATCTAACCAAGGGTCATTTTTCTCTTGCAAAGTATTAAGTATCCCGTCTACATCTACCACCTGAATATCAGCCTTGGGAAATTTCGGCTTTACTTGATTTAGCAGATTGTTAGCGTCTTGCATACTAAAGAATAAAGGAACTACTTCCTCTTCTGCTTTTTTCTCTCCAAGTTTAATTGGTACGTAGCTTTTATCTGGTGCGAATCTAACGATAAAAACAGGTACGCTTCTAAACTGTTTTACCTGTTGACCGCTTTTTTTCAACAAATTCATTGCCCCTTTAATTTCCTGTTCGACGGGTTTAAAGGCAAATAATAAGCGATTGGGTTCGTTTTTAGTTTTCTGTACTTGCTGAAAAATAACCCCTAAAGGTACGGGAGTGACTTGTAGGCTTTTCACCATCTGAGCCATTTTAGGATCTTTATCTTTTGCTTTCTGTAAGTCGCTGATAAAGGCTTGAGCTTCCTGTTTGCTCATATAAACGCCAGTTACAGAACCCTTAGCATTTTGACCATTTTGTTCCGGTAAGGGACGACTTAAGGGTAAACCTTGTGGATTAGTAATCAACCATACTGGTATATTATCGAGCTTACTTTTAATTTGTTGTTCTGATAATGCAATTACTGGGGCAATTCCGCTCGTGACGGTTGCTAGCAGAGTACTCCCTACTATACCCAATGTTGCTCCCCAGCGAACTAATGATTTCATGACTTCTCCGCTTCTTCGGTACTTCAGTAAATTCGAGTCAAGTCAGATTAGCGATTTAACTGACTTTATCAGTTATAGTCTCTTCAAGAGTTTTTTTGACTATGTTATTGCATCCAAACATCGTCTTATTCAATATTTTGATCGAGAATAAGGCATATTCTGACTACAGACATTTTCGAGAAGAAAAGCTAAAACCAATATTTGGATCTTCTCAAAGATATCAAATGCCATTTTATTGCTTTTTCTTAAATAATGTTGACGCTTTTGAAAACAAAATCGTTCCATTTAAAGCCCTATTAACAAGTTATTTTTTACACCCTTGCTTAAGTACGGTTTTCCTACTATTAGGGAACCTTTTACTTGTGTTTAGGAAATATAGAATATAATTTTCATCGCAAAGCTTACAGTCTATTTACAGATAAATACTCTTTTTTTTTATAATATTTATTACTCATCATACACTTAATATTCTCAAGAAATAATATTCGAGATTTTGATTTTTAAATAGTTGCCATAAAAAAACTTTAGAAGCTTCGCTCGCTCTAAAGTAACGATTGACAATAATTTTGCGATAAATATCAAAATCGGGATGACAGGATTCGAACCTGCGACATCCTGCTCCCAAAGCAGGCGCGCTACCAAGCTGCGCTACATCCCGAAAAAGTTAACCTTCAAACGGCAACATTCATACCTTATCACATTTAATGTACTTATGGCAAATAAACATGAAATAAACATTATAGGCAGAAATTGACACTCCCCACGCATAGAATGCGGGGGATTCTTGGTTCACGGATAAAACTTAACCGAGCAGGATTTCTCCCTTCGGGTTCGGTAGTCGCTCATGGGGGAGACCCCCAAGACCGCGCTACCTCACCAACCCAGCCAGAGGTTCTATCTCCCCAAGCTTATGAGATTCGGTGTGCCCCACCGTACTTAGTCCCCTTTGCTGGCGGATTAATTGCTGCATTAATATCTCTATCTTGTGTATATCCGCAATGATTACAAATATGAGTTCTAGTTGATAGAGATTTTTGCACGCTACAGCCGCAATTAGAACAATTCTGACTTGTATTATAAGGAGAAACAGCAATTGCTAACTTCCCATATTTGTAGCCAAAATAATCCAACCAACGACGAAATAACGACCATCCTGCATCAAATATCGACTTAGCCGTCCGGTCGATTTTTTACCATGCCTTTAACATTCAAGGCGACCTAAGCAACCAAATCGGTCTTATTGGATTAAGCGGAGTGCTACTCTTTTAACAAACTCAACTCTGTGCCTACTTACTTTCAAATGTTTTCTGGCATATCTAATTCTAGCTTTGTGATAATTTTGGGACTGTGGTTTTCCTCTTTTATATTTCTTGGATTTGTTTCGATTGAGACAGTTTAATTGTTTTTCTCCCTTACGATAAAACTGTGGGTTATGCTCAATCGAACCTTGACTATCAGCCAAGAAATATTTAATTCCAACATCAATGCCTACAGCTTTTTGGCTAGGAGTTAAAGGTTTTACGGTATTCCTGGGGTCTAACTGTACCGAGAATTGCACGTAATACCCATCGGCACGACGTAAAATTCTAACTCGTTTGATTTGACTTAATTGATAAAAGTTTAAGTCCCTAGAACCTATCAGTTTAAAAGTACCTATAACTTTTTTATCAGTAAAAGAAATATATTTTCTATCGTCTGATAGCTTCCAACCTGAGACTTTATATTCAAGCGAACGAGTATTTTTCTTAAACTTAGGATACCCCTGTCTTGGAAAATCGCTCCACTTGGGGAAACCCCAAGACCGCGTTTTCCGCTTTTTACCTGGTACTTTATTGTTGCAGTTAGCATAAAAGCGGTTAACAGCTTTTAATACTCTTTCAACAGCAGTATGAAGCGGCATGAGAATTTAAATCTTCTACAAATTTAAATTCTTTTCTTAACAACGTGTTGTATCGAAACATTTCGGTCTTACCAACACCATGATTATCCATCCAATACCTAAGCACTTTATTGCGGACAAATTGATATGTCCGCAGGGCCTCAGAAATGGCTGATATTTGTTGTGGTTTTGGTTTAACCTTAAATTCGTAAACAAACACGTTTGATACTGATATAATTGGTATCATATATACAATACCACAAAACCACGGGGATTAAAATCCCCAACGGGCTAACCCCATAAATAAAATTTAGGGGCTTGTGCCCTATGATTTTCGGTCACTAAAAATAAATCGAACCAGCGCATCAAGCACCCATAAATATAATTTAGGGGTACCGTGCGCGTTTGGGTAGAAGACTTCTTACGATTAAACCTTAAAATATGTAAATTTTTAACCCAGATCGTTTAGGAGCGGATTAGTGAGGATACCAAAACATTCCTTTAATGCCTTCTGGATCGGACATAAAACCCAGATTCTGATAAAAGTCTACAACATGGGGATCTGCAAACAGAGTCACGTTGCTAATATCTTCACTTCTAAGTTTTTTGAGTACGTATTTCATTAATGCCTTACCCATTCCTTTCCCTTGAACGTCTGGGTGAACCACTACATCCCAAATAGTGGCATTGAAGGCATGATCTGAGGTCGCACGGGCAAAACCAACGAGTCTTCTTCTATTTCCTCGTACTTGCCACATAGTGGCTACGAGAAAACTATGCTCGATGGCTTTCTTTACTTTTCTTAAAGGACGACGAGACCAACCTACAGCGTCACAAAGTTCTTCTAACTCATATAGGTCAATATCTCGCTCCGTACTAAAAACTATGCGATCGCCACCACGATTAGAGCTGTCTCCATTAGAAGTAGCGGTATGTTCTTCAATTCCATGAGTCGTTTTAGTTGTTACGACTCCATCGTTAGCATTAAACCAAGTTTTCCAAAAACCCATGCCAGCCTGGTTCGGGTAGTATATATAACTGAAGACGGTTTACAAGTTTATCGTAGCGAACTTTCTATAAAAATCTACACCAACCAACTTTCGTTAATTTTTAGAGATGCCATAGACAAAGCCACCGTTGAAGAAACGTGTTTAACATCAATTATTTTCAACTTTAGCATCTTGTTGACAGACAGGACCGAAAAAATTAACTAAAAGCTATCCCCAAGGTTAAAAAACAATTGCATACAACACTGGCTTAAAATTTTGAGGGACGGCAATATCGTTTGGCTCGATTTCCCGCTCAAGACAATTACCGTCGCCGAAAATATACCGTTCAAACGATGTCGCCCTACTGGGCAATTCATGCATCGGTTTGAAAGGAATATTTGTAAAATACTGGGACGTTTTATTTGCGGGCATCTTCCATTCGAGCATCAATTTTCACAACAAGCTGCGTCTTACATTTAAAAATGGCTTCTGGTTTAAAAACATCAACACTGGATTTACTCAAACGCTTTAATAAATCGTTTCCCCAGTTTTACGAGCAATTTGTCAGCAGTGAGATTCAACTGCAAAATTTGCGCCTAGCATATCGCCTTTATAAAACCAGACGTGCCGCGATCGAGTTGAAACCCGAAGGCGGTAAAAGTGCCTTGCATTTCGCCTACCGCAATCAGTCTTTTCTCCTCAGCGATATTTTTGGTGTTTTAGCAGCTTACGGACTAACAATTCACAGTTTAAGTTTGTACGGGCAAATTAAACCACCAATGTTAGTTTTCATGAAACTAATTGTTTCTCGTGGTAGCAAAGCTCTCTCGGAGAAAACAGCAGAAAACGCCTGTCGCGCAATTCGCGAAGCTTTGGGAGGACGCTTCGAGGTAGAAGAAATGCTAGCAGTCGAATTCAATCTCGATGCTGGTTTAGAAAAAGTAGAAACCGAGTTTTATGTAGATCCAGTATTTCATTTACCAGCTTTAGTTATTGAAGCTGACAACCAACCCGGATTATTCTATAAAGTTATGTACGCTATGTGGCTGGAGGATTTGCTTGTAGTAAATGCTAATTTACTGGTTTGGCGAGGACGTACCCGCTTGATACTTTATTTATTAGGGCCTAATGAAAGTTTAATTCCGGAATATTTGGGTCATAAAATTGCCGAAAGCGTGCGGGGGAGATTTCTTGGCGGGTGAATATCGGACTATGTAGAACTATAAAAAATGCGAGCGTGTAGCTGTAAAAATTAAACTATATATAGCTAACTGGCTAATTTCATCTTTTATAATACTTGCCTCTGCACAAAACTCCCCTTCCGATCGCTCTTTGATGCCGCAAATATTCAATCGGGAGTTTTTTAGTTTTTTGTAAACAGAGCTGTTTTATCGAAGAATGTCCTTAAAGGTACGTGCTATGAGATCGGCAACTATCGAAATCTTCGGCGTTCCCCACGCATACGAACTAACGGGTCCCAAATCAACGGAATACACCATTATATTTATTCACGGTTGGTTAAATAGCCGTGGATATTGGCAACCCGTCATCGAACGCTTACAGTCAGATATGAAGTGCCTCTCATATGACTTGCGGGGTTTTGGGCAATCTCAGTCCAAACAAAAAACTGATATAGCCCGCGATATGCCTCACTCATCTAGCGGAGCTAATCGCACTTCCCCAGATTTAACTGTTACGGAGCGCAAGACTTCTGATAATCCCTTTGATTCTTTTTACACGCCAGCCGCCTACGTAGAGGATTTAGTAGTGTTGCTGCGACAATTAAATATAGAAAATGTTTGGTTGATCGGTCATTCCCTTGGTGGCACCATCGCTTTATGGGCAGCAGATCGAATGCCTCAAGAAGTCAAAGGAGTAATCTGTATCAATTCCGGTGGTGGAATTTATCTTAAAGAATCTTTTGAAAAATTTCGTACCGCAGGACAGCGTTTTTTACAATTTCGTCCCAGATGGTTATCCCAAGTACCTTTAATTGACTTACTGTTTGCCAGAAATTCTGTAGCGCGTCCCTTAGAACCTTATTGGGCGCGTCAGCGAATCATTGATTTTTTAGTAGCCGATCCCCAAGCCGCTTTAGGAGCGCTACTAGACTCTACAACAGAAGAACAAATAAATTATCTACCCCAATTAGTATCTCAACTTAAACAGCCAGTATATTTCTTAGCTGGTGCCGAAGATAAAGTTATGGAACCAAAGTACGTTCGTCACTTAGCCAGTTTCCATCCCTTGTTTAAAGACTGCGGTGACAACGCGATCGAAATCCCCAATTGCGGACACTTAGCAATGTTAGAACAGCCAGATATTGTCGCCGAACGTATTCGCTCTATTCTTAATTGAATTTAGGGGAATTGGGAATTGGGAATTGGTAATTGGGGACAAGGGGACAAGGGGACACGGAGAATTTTAACCTTTACCTTTGACCTTTAACCTTAATTACTCCTAGCTGATAACTGGTAACTGGTAACTGGTAACTGCTCACTGATAAAGCTCCATAACCCGATTCAACCCCAACCTTGATTCAACGCCAAGGTTCAAGGAAGAAGTATGTCCTCTCGATAGATGTTCTGCGGCGCAACAACCGATCATGGCGGCGTTATCGGTACAAAATTTTAAAGCAGGGAATAACACTCTGAGCTTATGAGTCTGTGCTGCTGCAAGTAAATGCTCTCTTAAAGCGCTGTTTGCTGCGACTCCACCACCTACGGTAATAGTTTCTAAGCCATAAGCTAAAGCGCAATTTATAGCTCTTTTGGTCAATGCTCTGGCTACGGTATTCTGAAAGCTGGCTGCTACATCTGCTACTGGTACTACAGGATTATCTTTCTCTAACTGCTGTACTAGTCGCAATACCGCTGTCTTTAACCCGCTAAAACTCGCATCATAGGGATGATAGCCACCCGACGGTAAAGATACTCTTCCTTCTGGTAATTTGAAAGCGCTTGAATTCCCATTTTGGGCTAGTTGATCGATTATTGGTCCGCCAGGATATCCCAGCTTTAACAATCGCGCTACTTTGTCAAATGCTTCGCCCGCTGCGTCATCGCGGGTAGTTCCAAGGCTTTCGTAGATTCCACAATCTTTTACATGAATTAAGCTCGTATGCCCCCCCGAAACTAACAGGCTTAGAAATGGAGCCTTAAGGGTTGGTTCGGTTAAATAATTAGCGTAAATGTGACCTTCGAGGTGGTGAACTCCTAAAAATGGTAAGGAATGCACCATACACAGAGTTTTTGCCGCAGTTAGTCCTACTAACAATGCTCCTACCAATCCAGGGGCACAAGTTGCAGCTACACCGTCAATTTCGCTCCAATCTAATTGCGCTTGTTCTAAAGCTTGGGCTACGCTTTGATTTATCGTCTCCAGATGCATTCGGGAGGCGACTTCTGGTACTACCCCACCGTAGTTTTTATGCACCGAAATTTGCGAAGCAACAATGTTGCTAAGAACTTTACGATTATTAACAATTGCTACGGCAGTTTCATCGCAGCTAGTTTCTATCGCTAAAACAGTTGCCATCTATCAAGGTTATGTGAATAAAAATTTTGTTGTAGAAGCTTTAACTTTTATTTACTTCAACTTTACTCAGTTTACGCATCAAGAGTATGATCGCTTCTTAGTAAGACAAATTTACATTTGTACGAGCCGCTTCGTTTTGTACAAATGTAAATTTGTGTCGTAATAAAGGGAAACAATTTCATGCGACGCTTGTTTGCTCTAATTTTAGCTGTTTGTTTGGCGTTTAATTTCGCCCCACCAGCTTTCGCTCTAGGTGCCGATCTAGTGCGATGCAGCGAATCTCCTGCTTTTCAACAACGTGCAGCAGATGCCCGCAACACGACTTCCGACCCCAATTCCGGAGAAAAGCGTTTTGAACGTTATTCTCAGGCATTGTGCGGTCCAGAGGGTCTACCTCATTTGATTGTTGATGGTCGTTTAAGCCGTGCTGGTGACTTTTTGATTCCTAGCATTCTATTTCTTTACATGGCTGGCTGGATTGGTTGGGTAGGACGTGCCTACCTCATAGCCGTTAGACAAGAAAAAGATGCTGAAATGAAGGAAGTAATTATCGACGTACCTACAGCATTACCATTAATGCTTTCTGGTTTTGCTTGGCCGGCAGCAGCAATCAAAGAATTCCTTTCGGGTGAATTGACCGCTAAAGATGAAGAAATTCCAATTTCTCCACGCTAGTAGCAATTGTTAGTTAAGAGAATTTGAGTTAAGCGACCCTAGCTATAAAAAGACAAGTGAATTAATATTAATTATTGTTAACTAATAGTTGATTTATTCGCTGTCTTTAAAACTACTCTTCTTAATTACTCAGGCGCGTAAACCTACTCATCTGAAATCCATCAAAGCTCATTATTTGGGAGTAAAATCCATGCAGCAGAATGATTTATTGAAGTATCTTTCGCTCGCGCCAGTCCTACTGTTTGGCTGGTTAATATTTACTGCGATTTTGTTGATTACATTCAACTACATTTTTCCCGACCTATTGTTCCATCCATTACCGTAAGAATGTCTCTATAAAAAATGGGGCTGTCTTGGTGTATTTGCTTATTCGAGCCAAATCTCGACAAAATCTTACTGTTAAAGTAGAAGGCTTTGTCAAAAGAAGGCCCTATTTTATATGAGTTCTCGGTCAATTGGGTATATAAAACATTTTTTTAGAGTTGGCGGTTGCCAAGTAACTTATAACTCTAAATAAATTCTTACTTTATGTAGGAATAATTTGCGATCAAACTCGCTTTTGCTCTTTTGGGTAGAAGCGAGTTTTGTATATATTTATATTTATTAATTTTTCTAAAAATTACTTTTAAAAATCTCCTCCAGATACAATTATTAATATGGAGAAAAATATCAAGTTATTTCAGAGGTAAAAATAAAATATGTCAAATATCGCCCAAGCAGCAGATGCATCCAAAAATAAATCTAACGACCCTAGAAATCAGGAAGTTGTTTTTGCAGCGGAAGGTAATCCGCAGCTAGGCAACCTAGAAACGCCAATAAATTCTTCTCCCCTAAGCAAGTGGTTTATCAGAAACTTGCCTGCTTATCGTCCCGAACACACTCCGTTCAGACGGGGATTAGAAGTTGGTATGGCTCATGGCTACTTCTTATTCGGCCCATTCGCTAAATTGGGACCGCTGCGTAATGCTCCACCGGCTAATTTGGCTGGGTTACTTTCCACAATCGGCTTGGTTGTAATTTTGACCGCTTGCCTATCTTTGTATGCAAATAGCAACCCACCTAAACCAGTTGCCACTGTTACCGTTCCCAATCCCCCTAGTGCTTTTGACACGACCGAAGGTTGGAACAACTTTGCTAGTGCTTTTCTAATTGGTGGTATTGGTGGTGGTGTGACAGCTTACTTCTTAACCAGTAACCTGGCGTTTATCCAAGGTTTATTCGGTTGATATTGGATTATTCCCATACCTACTTCAACAATTAGGTATCAAAAATCGTAAAGGCAAAAGGACACAAACAAAGACTTAGATGGTCTTGGTTGGTGTCCTTTATTTATTCTTTATGCTATTTATGCAGCAGTTACGTATCTTCACCGCTAGGGCAGAGTCGGTGCAGGCTTCTCGGCGACTCCTCTAAGAGAACATTGACCGAGCTTTGAAGCCCTAGGGCAAGCGGGACTTTTACAAACAATTTGTTTTTTTTTGCAGGCTGCATTTCTGCATTTAATTGAGTTACACCTACATAGTTTATTTTACTATAAACCAGGGGAATAATTCATCCCGACACCTCGGCTGTGCGGCTTTGTGTGGGACTTGTTACGATTGAAAGTTAAAATAATTCCCCATCCGAAAAGATTGCTAATTCTATATCATGAATGGCCGTTTCTAAGTCGTCATTTACGATTTGAAGGTGGAATTCAGAAGCAGAGTCAATTTCTTCTTTAGCACGCTTTAGACGGCGGGATATAGCATCTTCTGAATCCTTTTTCCTACCGCGTATCCGTTTCTCTAATTCATTAAAAGTGGGTGGAAGTATAAAAATACTTAACAGTTCGGGAAATGCCGCACGAATTTGCCGTGCGCCTTCCAACTCAATTTCAAGCAATACAGACTTTCCAGACTCCATCAAGTTAATTGCTGGTTTGCGAGGAGTGCCGTATAGATTACCGGCAAATTCCGCCCATTCCAAAAATTCACCTTCTTCAATTAACTGCTGGAATTTACTGCGACTAATGAAATAGTAGTCCTTGCCGTCCACTTCCCCCAGACGAGGAGGGCGGGTAGTGGCAGATATCGAGTAATTGAGTTCGGGATGACGCGAAAGAAGTAATCGCATTAGAGTGCCTTTTCCGACACCACTAGGTCCTGTTAAAACAATGAGTTTCCCCGGAGACAGTAATTTGTTAGTAGTAGCACCAGTTTTGGTCGATAACACTTGCATCATCCGCTTTCCCTGTGAATCATTTATATACATTATTCACTAGTCAGCAGCCATTTGTTAGTTTGGCAAATGACTATTAACTAGCGAGGCTTGTAACATGAACGACTTTTTGAATCGCTTAATTCACATGATACAAAAAATGTATACATTCCCTTGATTAGAGATATCGGTTCCGAGATGGAACCCATACCCCTTTTAGTTATCTACAACATGATGCTCGCGGGAAATAACGAAACGATTCGCTACCGTTTCTGGCTGGATAGCCGAAAGGATAACGTGACTCGAATCCGTGATAATAACAGCCCTTGTCCGACGACCGTAAGTTGCATCAATCAGCTGACCTCGATCTCGCGCATCGGTAATAATTCGCTTGATTGGGGCTGATTCTGGACTGACAATTGCAACTACTCGGTTGGCAGAAACAATATTGCCGAAACCGATGTTGATTAACTGAATGTCCATAAGAAAACTGCTATGTAAATGTGTGTGAGGATAAGACACGATTAATCATGCCTTAAAAAGCAACTGTTTTCCATGTTATCCCCAAAAAATAGCACTTACAACGCGCTAATTGGTAAAAGATTTTGTTTTTATTTACAACAGTACTTTTTTTCTTAATTTAGCGCCGCTTTTTTATTCAAAATACTCCCTAAGATATAGATATAAATTACCCGAAACAAGGTATTATACGATTCCCTATAAAATTTGAAGTTTCGATGTTATCCGATTCTTCATACCCAGTTTCACTACCCCTATTCACTTTCTACTTCTTAGAGATAGCTGCCTTCATAGGTTAAAACAGTTCTATGATGGCAGTTTACGTAAATTAATAATAATGTTTTTCAGCTTACAATCTCCGCAAATCAATATTTACTTATTTTCAATAATCAATGTTCCTAATGCTTACTTAAAAGAATTCTTATATATCTTTTTATTCAGCAGAGCATTTATTTAATATTTGCCTAACCTTATTGTTCTATAGCAAATGATTAATCCATACTTGAGCAGTAAAGATTTTAAGTTATAAATAATATGTTTATAAAATTGGTCGAGGCTCAAAACTGCCATTTTTGAAGTGGGAGATATAGAGTAGTTTGGGATATTTATAAATAATATGGTTATCCCGATAAGCAGTTTGTTCTAGTACTCCATCACATAAGTTATAAGGGGTAGAGGTAGTGCTGACGGGAGCAGTGTGTCCGTCAGGACATGTTTCTAGCGTAGCGAATTATCTCCAGGGAGCGCGAGACGCTGCCACTACAATTGTGTTATCCCTCCGCCCCCCTGCCTACCCTCACCCCTCATAATTTATGTACTGCAGTACTACATGCACAGAAGTCTAGCAGTAGCCAACTGAATTCACATTGATTTGAATAGATTTTTTGTTCTGCGGGCATTTTACCCATAAAAAATACAGGTCAGAAGCCTGTACCATGTATATTTTTACAAAAATTAAAAATTTATTGCATTCAAGTAATAACTAAATATATTAGAAATTACAAATACAAACTTATTTTTTTGAAGTATTTCTTATCTTTTGCCATTTTTGACGCAAGCTGTCCAAATTTGGGCTGTTATCACCGTAACGCCAACTCACATAAGCTTGTGAAATTTCTTCGATGACTTCCACGGTTTCTGGTGAATGATGTCCGTGAGAAACCCGAGCATATTCTAAAGGTGTTTGCGCTGGATGTTTAATTAAACCTTTTTCAGTAGTCCACTGAAGCATTTGTCGATAAAGTCTTTCCATCGGCTGCAATTTACCTAAAAATTGCCGGTAGCGCCATTTTCGCCATTTATCCCAGCCCAGCCAACCGAATAAGGAAATTGCTGTTAATAAGGTTAATCCGCTCAATATTCCGAAAATACCTTGGGAGAATAAAGAGAACAACCACGATATAAATCTTAAAATAGCGCCAAATATTTTTCCAAATACACCGTTGAGAAAGCCCGTTACTGGGGAAGGAAGCCAACCCGCAATCCAATTCCAAAATTGTCTTAAAGCCGGAAAGGTTTGAGTTTCTTCTATTGATGGAGGAATCAAAGGATGATTGGGTATCGGATCGAAACCAAACCAACCATATTTAGGGAAGTAGACTTCTGTCATCGCGTAAGCATCGGTGTTACGGACTTCGTACATCCCTGTAAATAAATTAAAACTTCCCGGAGCAAACCCTGCGACTAACCGCGATGGAATACCGATAGAGCGCAACATTACCGTTAGCACCGTGGAAAACTGATCGGGTAGCCCTCCTTTGTTTTTAAATAAGAAAGCTTCTACCAAGTCTTCTTTTTCATTTAACAATGGTGCTTCAAAAGGATTTTGCGGGACTGTATAGTTTTGTTTTAAATACTGAGCTATGTATAAAGCTTTTTCATAAGCTGATGAAAGATTTTTCTCAGTTTTACCTACCCGTTGACGATTGTACCCAGCCAGAATTTCTTCAGTAAGCTGCTTTACTTTGTCGTTAATTTCGGGGGGAACCTGTAAGTAATAATTTTTTATGCTATCGGGATACTTACTTCCAGCTTTTCCTAACAAAGTGCGATCGCGATAGGGAACTTCAGATAATACGGTGTAGGTTAAACCTTCAGATAAACCAACCGGCGCTCGCAAACCACCTTCTGTATCTACAGCTATTATCGGTGTCGGAAAATAAATTTCCTTGGGATATGACATAGCTGGAATTAAGTTAGGCAATTCCGATACTAAAGTGTAAGTCTGTACTACTTCTTTAGTTTTACCAATAATTAAAGGTCGGCTGAGAAAAGTTTGATAAGAAAAAGGCGAACGTTTGAGGCGCTTTACTTTATCGTTACGAGAAATCTCCCATCCTTTACCCGTATAACGGTCGAATGCTAAAACTCGCCAGAAACCTTGTGCTTGAGAACGCACCCGCATCACCAGTTTGGGTTTCATTTCTCCGCGCAAATTCTGGTTAATTGTGGTATTAAATCCGTAATAAAAGCTGTCGTCTACTTTCTGGCGATCGCCTGCTGAACCTTTAGAAGTTCCGTCGCCATTGGTACCACCTTTACCATTATTATTACCGGAACGTACATAGCCGGGATTAACAATTTTACGTCCGGTAAAATCCCCTTTTACGTCAATAGGCGAACTAACGGGGAATGTACGCAAGCCATAGCCAGGAACTCTTGGTAAAACCGCGAAAATTGCCAACCCGATAGCTAATATTATTGAAAAATTAACAAATAAAAATTTAAAATTAAAAGCCTTCGTATCTTTCTTTTCCGATTGTTGTTTTTTAACTGTTAACGGCTCTAAACCCAAGCGCGAACGATAGTCCAATACGAGAGTAGGTAAGGCAATAGCTAAAAATAGCAGCAACACTGGTGCAAAAGCTAAAGTTTGACTCAGTGTTGCTGCAACACCTAATAAAATTAATCCGATTACAATCGAATACCCCAAATCTTTACGTCGAGGCATATCAAAACTATGCAGCACCTGAAGTTGAATCAGTAATTCTGCTAATAAAAGCCGGGTATCGTTCAATTCGCCGAACAATCGCCCGAAAAACGCACCCAATGCTAATAACATTCCGATAGCGATACAGAATTTTGCTGCCACATTCTTGTGGTTGCGACGGTAATAACTCCAACTGCCGCCGACAATACTTAAAGGAACTGCCCAAAAACTAAACGTAGAAAGAGCGGCTACATCAGTCGCCACAATCCCTATAATTACCAAAGCGCTAACTAGCACCCTAAAAGTAATTGAATCTTCTACTTCCATTGGCGGCACCGTGATTTTTTGCCGCCAATACCCTATATGTAGACCCCTGAACCTATTCATCCCTAAAAATTTCAAATGCTTAATTACCCCCAAGACGGTCATATGAATATTTGTACGCGTTAAACTTTGATATGGAATAATCCCTATGAAAGCAAGGCGTAATTATTAGACAGTTCATGTAGACGCTCGGGGCTGTCTGCTTTTTAAACAAAGGTTCAGTTTCACTACTACCCCTAAACCTATTCTTATTCATCGTTTTTTATTAACCGAGCAGAGCATATAAGCAATAGCCGCCCAGCCAGCGGTTAAAAAACATTTAGCTCAGTTCAAACGAATTTGTCGGAACAATCGCAAATGTTAGCGGTTGAGTATCCATGTCTTGTAACTCAACTGCCAATGTATAAGTAGCCCGAGGCACAACTGAGTTCAACTCTAAATTAACAATTCCTGAAATTGAACCTGCAACTGTACTTGTTGTCTCTCCTTCGAGTTTCAAATTGCCTTTCTGAGGTAATGTTGCTTGAACGATCAGTTTTTCGGCATCTCGATCGTATTTGACTCTCAGAGTGACGGTACCCACATCGGTTAACCACTGCTTTTCAACTACCTCTTGGGCAGCATCTACAGTTAAAGTTAGATTTTCTAACAACTGTTTCGCAGCCAACAATGACAATGCCATTTGTTGACGGGGTTGCAAATCTGAGAAATTACCTTCTACCGTTGTGCTTTTTTCTAAAGTATCGGCAGAGCGGTATGGACTTCTTAATACCATTCCAGCTAAGTCATTGAGTGCCTGCGGCTCGCTGGGGAATAAGCTTTCTACTGCTCCAACAAGTTTTGCACCCAAAGGCATGGGGAATGTAAGTAATTCTTGACACCTTGCCAATAACTGCTGGAAAATTTTCTCCGGCATCGGAATTGGCAAACTTAACTTAGCCTGTTGTGCAGCCCACCCCCAGGCAGGAACCCAAGGGATAGAAGGGCTGTCAACATAATCAGGATAGTCTACCAATTGTGATTCCCAAGGGAATAATGGTGGATTATCTTGAATTTGATTTTGTAACCGACGTTTTAGAACGGCTTGGAAACGTGTTTGCACAGCAGGAATTTCTCCCAATTGAAAAGGATAGGGCGTCGGATCCGACTCAGAAGCACCGCTTATGGAAGCAGTGTTTTCCTTGGTCGTTTTAGCCCCGTTAATTTCCTCACTTTCGACCAAAAAATCCTCCTCGGTTGAAGCATCTTCTGCTAACAACCAAGCGAGTAATTGGTTCTGTAAGGATTCTGTGTCACTATTCATGAGTAGATGCACTTGATCCGGACATAAAAGAGTTACGAATATCCCAAGCAAGTTCTAGAATTTTGAACCACCTTTTTTGCAGTTGTGCCATAGATAAACCTAACGTTTTGGCAATATGAGCATCAGCTTCACCTTGTTGTTTCAGTTCTAATAAACAACGTTGTTTATCGTCAAGTTTTTCGATATAAATTTGCCACTGGTATTCGGTCAAACCTAAATTGGTATGCAAGTCTGCTTCCAACCATTCGTGAACCAGTTCCCAGCGATGCAATAAGGCAAACCGAATCAAATGATATTTGAAACGTTGCTGCAAATAATCTCTCTGACGGGGGGTTAAACCTAAAATTGACTCAATTTCTTGAGCGGATAAATCTTTCAAACGTAAAGCGAAGTAATCGGCGCAATCTCCTTGCTGTCGTTCCTCCAGATAGCTCATTAATTCGTTAATGACTACAGAACGCAAGGTTTCCTCAGTTGGTTCCGGCTCTGGTTGAGATGCCATTGCCGATCTGAGCTGCTGTACGGCTGGATCTTCCCAAGAACCATCCCCATCATTGCTGCTACCTTCTGCGGCTTTTTCTATATCAACGCAGGTTTCTGGAGGTTGCTGTTGAGAAAAAGTTTGTGCCCGCAGAATAATTAACTGCTGCTGCCGTCCGGGTAAAGGAATGCGTCTTTTTGCATAGCGTTCGGTAAACGCCATGTACTCGGCTAATTCTAGAAGAGTCTGAGGACGATAAGTCGGTTCGAGCTTATTTTCTCGTCGGCAAGCATTCAGCGCTTCTAAATAAAAATTTTGCAGAAAATCTTCAATTACGCTCAACCGTCCTTGATAGCTGAGTTGTCTCTTTGGCGGATTAATGTAACGATAGATAATTGCGCTTAAAGTGCTGTGTAGCTCTATCCGACCCCGGTTTGAACCGAATTGGTAGTATCTCATGCACTGGGTTAGCCGGTGTCTAGCTAGAGCGATCGCCGAGCTTTTAATATCCCCAGAAGCTTGAATACGTTTGCTCTCATTGCAAATCCGCATGACTTCGGCAGCAATTCGTGTTGCCACTTCATGGCAATTAGCTTCCGAAGCTTTAGTAGAAGATTTAAGTTCTCCGAATAGGAGTTTAAATATCGCCTCCACGCCGATAGACTTTTCTCCCTGAATAGTTGTGGTCGCGGCTAATTTCATAGTCTACTTGTTTAAAAGACCGATTGATTATATAGACAAACGTTACAACCCATATTGTGTGGGACTCCCGGTTAATTCGGCTGTGCGTTGAAACGCCGATACCGAACCCCGATTATCCTACTCACATCAACATGTCGTTATATATTATTCCCATTATGTAAGCGATCTGCGAATCGTATTTCATAGAAGTTATAGCTAATGCCCACCAAATATTTATAGGTAATTATGGATTTACAAGCACAAATTCAATTTTTGATTGACAATGCACCCCAAGATGGTATTACACCTCAACTAGTTGCTGCAATTGCTCCGGCACTTATTCAAATTGCTCAAAAATTGCGTTCTTCTCAATATTATATTCTTCAAAACCCTTCTGGGGACTGGGTTTTAACAACATTAAGTAATAAGAGCAATCCGCAATTACAAAAACAAGTAATATACGCTTATCCTACGTTACGAGATGTCAGTACTACCTCTGGTGTTGGGTTTGACCCTCAAATGATAGCTGCCCCGATTGGAGTTATTGAAATTTTGTTCCAGATAGTAGCTCTACAACCCGTAGATAGTATAATTTTTTTTGATACTCCTGGCACTACAGCCAATGCTGTGGAAATTCCACGTTCACAGGTTAACAATATTATTGAAAGCTCGCTACAACAAAATAGTCGCAGATCGGATGTTCCTCCGGACATTGCTTAAATAATCTTGAAATAAAGATTTATATAGTTAAAACATATACCCATCAGTATTGCCAAATTATGCTTTGAGGTAGAAATTAGTAGAAATTATAAGTTAAGGATTTATTACAAAAGAAATCCTTAAGAGTTCAAAAGCCCCTACCTTTTGAGGAGGGGATGAATTATAAATCAACAACTAATAACGGCTGGAACCATCAACGAATATATTTTTTAATTCAAGCGACTAAGTACATAATCTGCCATATCGATCAAAGTTTGACGAGTTGGAGAAGATGGTAATTGACTGATATGCTCGACTGCTAGGAAAGCGTGGTAAGCAGCTAAATCACGAGAACGTTGAATTCCTTTACTATCTTCTACTAGGGCAAGAGCTTTTTCTAAATCTCCGGCTTGTTCAAATTCTTCTTCAATCAGCGTTTTCAACTCCGGTTTTTCTTCCAGAGCATATATCACGGGTGCTGTAAGATGTCCGTCTTTAAGATCGGAACTAGCAGGCTTACCCAGTGTATCCGCAGAACTTGTGAAATCGAAAATATCGTCAACTATTTGAAAGGCTAATCCAAGATTACGCCCATATTCATACAAGTTTTCGGCTGTTTCTGGAGAAACTTCGCTGAGTATTCCAGCAGCTTTGGAACTATTAGCAAATAATGTCGCAGTTTTATAGTAAGTCTTTTGCAGATAAGTATCCATCGAAATATCGACATCAAAACTATTTACCGCTTGCAGAATCTCCCCGGTAGCCAAGTCCATAATTACTTGTGAAAGCAATTTCACTACATCCAAATTATCTAAATTGGCTAAATACCAAGAGGCTTGAGCAAACAAAAAGTCTCCGGCTAATACTGCTACTCGATTGCCAAACAAACTATGAACTGTATCAACGCCACGTCTTTTTTCGGATTCATCTACGACATCATCATGGACTAGAGAAGCTGTATGAATCATTTCTGTAATTTCAGCTAAACGTCGGTGACGGGGCGTGATATCGTCGTGCAACATTGTTGCTCTTGATACAAGTAAGACAATTGCAGGTCTAATACGCTTCCCCCCAGCTCCGAAGAGATGCTCTGCGGCGAGACTGAGAATGGGATGGTCGTTACCAACTAACTGTTTGAGGTTATCTGCCAATATATGCAGGTCTGCTTCCACTGGGGAAAACAAGGAGGTGGCTGAGGTCATGAATGGGCGGACTCTGACTTTGGTTACGAAAGTTTACATATCCTATACCCATTTTAAGGTAAGCCCGTGCCTTTTCTCAAAGCAATATCTAAATGTTATTATTAATACAAGGGTCAATATCACCAATTGTAGATAACTATCTATATTGGCTCCTCACTGTATTTTAGATTGAAAATTTCATGTATCTATAAGTAAATGTTTCTTTAAAAGGAGCGTTTAACCTTTACATTTCCTGATTATTGTTAATAATTTTTTCTTTGTATTCCTACGTTTTTACTCTCGATCATCCTTGTCTCTTGAAGGCTGGGTTTTACAAGATAGTCTTCCGAGTAGAGAAGGATATTCTATGTTCAGAGCGAGCAAAAAATATTTAATCAAACTTAACGTATTATTCTATGCTAATGCATCATGCGTGTATATACGCATAAATGCTATTCAGTTGGTGCAACTAAATTATTTTTATTTAAATAATTTTTGCAGAGAAAAGCTCTTATTAACAAAAATTTAATATTTTAGGATATAGCTATAAGTATCTTTGAGAACAGAGTGAAAACTGGTTCAGTTCATCATATATGACTGATAAGACTATTTGGACACAAGTCAAATAAGTAAACCAATCATACTATCTCTAAAATTTAAAATTAAATCACAAAATCCCTCAAAAGTTAAAGTTCTTATGTTACTGTTATATATAGGGATTTCAAATACTTAAAAATATTCACTCAGAAAAAGTAAGTCGCTACTTTATTCGCGTTCGTACTTTACTGATGACAGTGGGTTTAAATAAGTCGAAGCTCAAATATTCGGGGATGATTCGTTAGTAAATCTACGAATTAATAAATTTCCCCAACAATAGCTAACGTGCTGTCCTGCCATGTATATATTGGCGCATCTTGAAGACTCATTTTAGAGTACCCAAGGTTGGGTTGTTGTACGTTCAGCCGGAAGCACTGCATGACGCAGTTGGAATGCAGGTTAGGTAGATTGCATAGCGATAATTTTTTTGCCATCGCTGGCATAACCTGCAAAAACTAATTACGTATAAATAAAACGGAGAGTATTTATACTCTACCGGAATCTTTTAATACAAAAGCTGTAGTAATAAACTATATAGCTGCAATTGTTGTATTTGTATTCAGCACAACTTGTTTGCTTTTAAGCGTGTAATCGAAAATAATACTTGTCGGGGAAGTATACTTATGATGATATTTGTTCTAGCTTCTAGTTATTTGTTTGGTGTATATGTATTTTTGGCGATCGCCAAGAAAGCAATTAAAAATACTGCGACAACAGCGATTACATCGCAGAATGTCGGAGATTAGTCTTCCTTTGTGTCCATCAATTATTTTGACTACAGCACACTACAAACGCGTAGTGTGCTGTATTGCATTTAATAGCTAATTAAGCCACCATTCTCTTGTGAAAGATGGTTAAGATTTAGATGCTCCAAATTTACCAGTTCAACCATTGGAGTACAGCCGAGCCATTTAACTGAAGACTGAGCAAATTGTTGTGGACTTCCGCTTACAGCAAACCGAGTTGGTAAAGGTGGGTAAGTATTTTTTAAGCCCAACAAATCTAGTTCTTGGGCACAAGCTTCAACAACGCTCTTTCCTGGATCTACTAATGCTACAGATTCACCAAGCAGCGATCGCAATAATGCTGAGAGGTGTGGATAATGAGTACAGCCGTAGACTAAAGTATCAATTTCCTGTTTTAATAAAGGTTCGAGATAGGAACGCGCTACTTCAAAGGTATAGGAATCATCAATACGGTTATCTTCGATAAGAGGAACAAATTCCGGACAACCAACTTGCCAGACTTGGGCATTACTGTTAATTTCTTGGATAGCCAGTTTATAAGCATTGCTTTTAGCTGTTGCTGGTGTAGCAATCACGCCGATACGTTTTCCGGCTTTCACGGCTGTTACTGCACCCGGCAGGATAAGTCCAAGTATAGGTACTTTAAATTCGGAACGTACAGTTTCTAATGCTAAAGCGGAACTGGTGCTGCAAGCCATAATCACCATTTTCACGCCTTGACTTTCCATCCAGAAGATAATTTCTCGGGTAAATTGGATAATTTCTTCTTGGGAACGAATGCCGTAAGGTAGCCTAGCTGTATCGCCAAAGTAAATTATTGATTCATTAGGGAGTTGTTCGTAAATTTGGCGCAGTACCGTTAAACCACCCACGCCACTATCAAAGACACCTATAGGGGCACGTTGGGGTTCTTTTTCGGATAAATAAAGATTGCATTCAAAGATAGAAGATGAAAACACAGGCCTTATGAAGATATATAGTTTTGAATTTGGACTACTAGGATTTAGAAGAAACTTCAAGATTTGAACTACTAAATCCGACATGAAAGAGAATTTTACATCTTACTTTGCCGCTTCTAAAATTTTTACGATATTTTTTAGTTAAAACTAGGTACTCTTAGATACCATTGCCTGCGTAAGACAAATTAATTATTAAAAGAATACATTTTTTACAAGTAATAGATTGGCCGCCGCCAAATCGTAATCATGACGAAGGAGTAGGGAATGGGGATTAGGGAGTAAGGATAAATGCAAAGAGAGAAAAGTTTATTTACATTAAGTATTTAAAAAATATAAAATAGCCATATCTCAGTAAATATACTATGATACGGCTATTATTCTAATTAAGATTAAGTTTTTTAGTTATCGGCTTCTGATGTAGCTGAGAATACCATTAGCAATTCCTTGTGCCATTTGCTCTCGATATTGGGGAGAAGCTAGTTTTGCTGCATCTTCCCGTCCGGTAACATAACCTGTTTCTACAAGAATTGCAGGCATAGAGGTCTTTCTAAGTACGTAAAATCTGGCTTTTCTTACTCGTCGATCTCTAATGTTTACAGAATTTAAAATAGCTCTATGAACACTTCGGGCAAGGTTATAACCGCTACTGTAATAGTAAACTTCTAAACCGCTGACATCCGGACGACTCAAGCCTACAGAATTAGCGTGAATGCTGACAAATAAATCGGCATTTCCTCGTTCTGCCATATCTACCCGTCCTTTAAGGCTAACGAAGTAATCGGAATTGCGACTAAGTACTGCTTGCACTCCGTTTTGCTGCAAAATTTGGGCAACTCTGATACTAATAGGTAAAATAACGTCTTTTTCTCGCAATCCACCGATACCAATTGCGCCTGGATCTTTACCACCATGTCCGGGGTCAATAATTACTGAAACTCTACCGTTAGGAACTCGCGATCGCCCTATTGTTGGCTGGTTAGTCCTTGGAAGAGTCATAATCGGACGACGAGTTGAAGGTGTGGGAATCGTTGGAGATATGGGTGGTAAACCTCTAGAATTAGTAGGTGGTATAACTCTACGATTGCGCTGTAATTCTAAGGATAAAAGTTGATTGCTAAGTTGATTTAGTTCGCCAATTTGTACTCCAGATGCAGGTTGAACAAAGATCGCAACTTTGTCTGATTCTACTTGCTGCAATTTAACTCGTAAAATGGGGCTACTGGCGCTAAATTTTGGACCTTTAACTTTAGGAGCTAATTTGGCATTGTTAACGGTGATGCGATACAAACCGGATTTTCTATCCCAACCACCATTAGCTTCGAGATTTTGATTTCCTCTAATTAGTAATTGAGTACCTGTCGCGGCTAATTCTACAGATTCAATTGTTGCTGTTCTATTTCTTGTAGTTCGGACTGCTGGAACGGGAAAAGAATCCGATTGATTAGTGTCACTTGTATTTGAACTACTGTCGCTACTAGAATTACTAGAACTACTACCCGACGATAACCTGCTGCCCAGACGATTGGGTAGAACTATTAAACCATTGTTACCGCTGGTGGCAGCTCGCCAATCGGGAGCATTTTTATCCACCTGTAAAGTCATGCGAAGAACTGGGGATTTACCATCAACTTGGGTAAATCTAACTCGGCTAACCGAGTGCTTGTTAACCGATATCTCCTGTTGAACTGCCGAACTTAAACCCGCATCTGAAATATCTACGTTAATTTCCTTGCGATCGCGACTGCGATTCACTTTAATTTTGGGTTTCGATCCGCTGGTACGCAGGTAAAATCCGTCTCCGGTAACTTGGAAGCTTTCGATTTTTGTTGCTGCATTTGAGTTGGTAGCAGCTATTGTTTGCGGTGTTGTGGTGTTAGATGTTGGGGTAATTACACTGTAAATACTTCTAGCAGAAGCAGCATTTTTGTCAGATTTTGGCGAAGGTAGCTGTACCGTCCATTTACTGGGAGTTATGCCGATAAATTTGACTTGAGCCGGATCAAGAGTATACCCCTGATTCATTTCGACAACTATACGAGCTGTTTCTGGGTTAAATTGTCCGACACGAAGAGAACGAATCGCACCACCGCTTACAGGCTCGGTTAACTGGGGTCGCCCAAATGTCGTTCCTGGTAAATCAATTACTAAACGAGTCGGATTAAAGATTAATTGTGCTTGGGGTTGAACTGCACCGTCAGTTTGAAATTCTAGTTTATTTTGATTGGCATTAAAACTCCAGGAAGACAGTTTTGCGCCGTGAGCGGGCGACGATAGCATTAGTACAGAAACAAAAGTAGTACCAGATACTAACCAGTTTATTTTCACAGCGTTTTCTCCTAATCGGTATTTTATTGATAACTATTAATGTGTAAAAGTGTGTTTTGCTTTATGCTTGAATATTTGACGACCGGGGAGTCGCTGTCCGGATTGTGAACGAGGATACCGCAAGCATTGTAGCGAATAATTTATCTTGAACAAAGACATTCTTAATCGCATTAACCTTAGCATGAAGCTTTTCTTCTAATCTGCCTCAAAGACATCATTAACCACGTTTTTTAGCATTTGATTATACCAACATCCGCCGCTCGTTAAAGTTTAGCTTTGCAGTAAAATCCAATATTTATACTAAATACTAACGTTCTCGTCATTTGAATGTTGGAAGTGGTGTCAATTAAAAATTTAGTTATTTAAAACGTGCAAGTTGCTCCTATATCCGAAGTACGAACGTTCTTATTTATATTTAAAAGTTCTAGGTTGGCTTGACTTTAATCCTGAAATAGGGCAATAGAGTTTCAATTCGGCGTCTGGAATTTGACAATGCTACTAAAGCTCCCCGATTGTATTTTTCTTCTTAAAATGTTCCCCAATTTACAAAAAATAATATTGACCGTAACGATCCATATTTACTAGATTTAATTAGATTTTAGATTAAACTTCGAGCTAATGGTTGATGACCAAGATAATTCCGGCATTATCTAATTATACAAACATCCGTTTGCCTTCTGGGAGTGGCTTAGTTTACAACTCATCAATAATTCTTGCCTAATCGTTTTAAGGAGATATTGCTACTGCTATTGGTAGCATCCTGTTGGGTAAAATTAAATTTGATCGACACAATTAAAGCTTTTCTACACAAAGCTGACGACACCTACATTGAAGTCTCAACGTTCGTTCCCTTTTACCTTTGTCAATAAGTTGCCAGCCTTTTTTTATTTTCGTCTCTATTTTTACTAATGAAATAGTTAAACAAATGGTAAATGTTGCCGAAAATTAGATATGAAATAAATTGGCTGTAGTTCTCTTATCTTTTTAGCTTGAGTCAGAGCATAAAATATGGGATTATATAAATACAGATATAAGTAAAATACAAATAAAATATAAAACCGAACCAGCATATGTGAGCGCGATCGAGCCTTAATTAGCACTCTTATTCATATTTATTTAGACACACATAAATTTATCGCAACCTGCAATATTTAATCAAAGGTATATAAAAGGCAACTCGATCAATGCGAGTCTTAAGATAAGTCCGGGCACTTCATTTAAAAATGGGAGAATCGTTGCTCGCTTACGAACAATAATTCCCCCATAATAACCGCTCTTTTCGATTTAGGATGACAATTTATGATGAGTAAATTCACCCAACTTTACTCATTACTCGGAATTCATTTATATATTTTTACTTACGCTTTAGGTACCTGAGAATACCATCTGCGATACCTTCTGCCATTTGATTTCGGAACGAAGTTTGTTTTAGCTTAGAAGCATCTTCTCTACCAGTTACATAGCCAGTTTCGACTAAAATTGCTGGCATAGAAGTTTTACGGAGTACATAAAATCTAGCTCGTCGTATTCCTCTATCTCTAATTTTCACTTTTCGAGTAATGCCTTTACGCACCGCATCAGCCAAACTTTTTCCACTGTTGTAGTAATAAACTTCCAAACCGTTAATGTCGGGACGACTTAAACCCATAGAATTAGCATGGATGCTGACAAATAGATCCGCATCGCGTCTTTCAGACATAACAACTCGTCCTTTCAAACTGACGAAATAGTCAGTGTTGCGGGTGAGTACTGCATTAACTCCATTTTTTCGCAGTATTTCAGCAACTTTTTTACTGATTGGTAAAATTACGTCTTTTTCTCGCAGCCCACCAATACCAATTGCACCTGGATCTTTACCACCATGTCCGGGGTCAATCATAACTACTATTCGTCCAGTAGGAGCCGGTTTTGGTTTCGCCGCTGGTTTTGGCTTAGGCTTGGCAGGAGCGGGTACAGGTACAGGTCTAGGTTTGGCACCCGCAATCGGATTTGGTCGTGGAATCGGAGGTAAAACAACTGGCGGCTTGACTGCATTAGTACGCTGCAACAATAACGATAATTTATCTCCTCGAACATCAAGTCTTCCAAAACTTACCTGTGATGCTGGCAAAATGTAGATTGCAACAGTATTTGCATCTTGCTGTCGCATACGTACCCGCAACACCGAACTGTTGGGTTTAAAATCTGGCCCTTTGATAGAGGGTGCTAAGCGAGCATTAGGAATCAGAATTCGGTACATTGCACTAGTTTTATCCCAACCACTGGTGCTTCCAGATAAAGATTTGTTCGCTTTGACAACTAATCTCTTACCGTTGTCGTCCAATTCAACGGAATTAATTTCAGCTACAGATTTACTAATTGATGCAACTGGCGGCGGAGCAGATATCGGTTTATTTACTGATGGGCTAGGGTTGCTGTTTGTAGGCAAATTGCTAACCGAACCATTAGGTAGCAGCACTACACCACCAAAACTGCTGATAGAGCTTCGCCAATTAGGGCTATTTTTGTTTACCCGCAAAGTAATACGAGCAGTTGTTGAGTTTAATTGCTTAAATTCAACTCCCTTCACACCAAAACGATTCATGGGAAATTCGTTTCGCGGTAAGTTGGAAGATAATCTAGCTCCGGAAATATCTACATTGATAAATTCTTTGCCAGTGCGATCGACTGTTACCCCAGATGGTTTACCGCCACTTGTACGTACAAAAAAGCCATCACCCGTCGGAAGCACTCTTTCGATTTGAGCCGTTCCTTGAGCAGTTTTGATTACCGTTTGATTGTTGTTAGATGTATTGCTGGGTACGGTATTGCTGGTTCGGACTACGCTGTAGATAGATTTTTCCTCAACTTCTGCCTTCTCAAGTTGCGGTTGCGGTAATTTTACTTTCCAACGACTGGGACTTATTCCTTCAAATTTGATTTGATTTGGGTCTAATGTATAGCCAGGGCTTAATTCAACCACCATACGTGTAGTTTCGGGGTCGAATTGACCGATACGCACACTCTTGATAGCACCACCTACAGGTTTTCTAAGCTGCGAACGACCAAATTCAACTCCGGGTAAATCAATTACCACGCGAGTTGGACCAAAAATTAGTTGTGCCTTTGGTTGTACGGCAGCATCTGTATTAAATTCTAGGCTGTTTTGATTAGCGTCAAAATCCCAAGATTTTAGTTTTGCTGCATCCGCAGGCGACGATAACAGGGAGACAGTTAAAAAAGTCCCAGGTATTAACCAGTGTAGTTTCAAGGTGCTTTCTCCTAAGTCGCATTTTGATAGAGCGGTTATAATCGCTAAAAAGTTTCAGTTCTTGCTGTATTCATCTAAGCCAGAACTTTTATTGAAGATAAATTTGTTATCAGTGGTGCTTGCCACGGAAGACAATTTTTTACTAATATACGCCCACAATAGAAAATGCTTCTGAAAAAAGACGCAATTAGCTGTTGGCAAGAAATTCTAGCATGAGAAATAATTCTTGTATGTCCTTGTGGCGATAGAAATCTACGTATCGTATTAAGCATAATAATCACACCCACAAAGAGATTAGCAGAATTAACTATTGCAGTTAATACCAGTTAAAACACTTCTTTTAGGTAAATAGTATTTGTGAAATGCGGTTTACTGAAGCGGTAATTTATGCACGCCCGTTAGAATTATCAGCTTTAAAATCGTATGGTGAGATGCAGAACTTGAATAAATATTCAAGCAGCTGATTTTACAAATTCTAAAAAACTCCTGCAAAAAGGGACGGAGATTTTAATAAGGAAGTTTCCCTTGGTATAATAAGTAATCCAACATAAATACTTTTATGACTCGTTTACTGAAGTGAAAATGCTTAGTTGAACAATATTCAATGAGATTTTACTTATATCTGTCACAATTTTTAGTTATAAGATTTACAGTTATTGACATCGTAGCGAAGTTAGAGATTTTTTAATTGTTGCTTCTTGAACAAAGCCGAGTCAAATTATTTGCTTCTTAGCAACTGACGGTGCTTGGAACAAAAAACAATTAATTGACTCTTGATGCTTTGCTATAGCCGCTTGTGTTCTTATAGAATCCAGGCAGAGCCTTTATTGCTAGTTAAGAGAACTCAAGCACGAAGGTTCTAGCTGCTTGTTGAGGAATTTTAACGTAATACCTTCCTCGTATCGGTTTCAATGCTAGACAAGCAGCAATCCCACTTCAATAACATGATTTGAGATTGATTGAAAACATTAAAACCTGTGATAACTTTACCTACCATCGCAACTCCAATCAGGAAAGTTGTCATAATTAAACGAGTAAGCGTTAAGCGAAGCTCTACCGAAGGTAATCGCCCGGAACACCCCAATTCAAAACGCTTCAACCGTGCTTGCGCCGATTAGAAAAATTAGCTTTAACTACCTGCCATTTCTAGTAAGCGCTGCCAATATTGGGGTAAAACTGGAACTATTGATAATCTGGGTAAGCGTATTAATTCAAAACCTTTCATATTTTCGTCTTGCTTTATTTGCGCTAAAGTAATAGGCTCTGGCAATTTCCGCACTGCTCGTATGTCTATAACTAATCTCTTAACATCGGTTAATTTAGGATCGGGATATGCAGTATTGGCAACTTGTGCAACTCCCACAATTCTGCGCTCTTTACCAGTGTGATAAATGAATACTTCTTCTCCAGGAAGCATTGTACGCATATTTTTTAAAGCAAGAGCATTTTTGACTCCATCCCATACCGCAATATTTTCTTTTTCTAAGTCGGTATAAGAATACTCGTTAGGTTCGGTTTTCAGCAACCAATTCATATAACAATCCGGTTTGATTAATAGAACAATTTCTTCTCTAGGGAATAGGGAATGGGGAACAGGGAACAATCTAATTTGTTATTTACATTTAGAGGGTAGGCGATCGCCGCGCTACCCCGCTCCGCCGTTCTGGCTCAGGTGCTGTTTACGCGCTTCCCCTACTCCCTTGTGACGATTACGATTTGGCTACGCCAACCTACTTATATATTTCGCACTTAGCAATTTGTAATTAAATCAAATAATAAATCTTTTTCTGTACGGACTACACTTTTATTTTTTTCAAATCGAATTGACTTTCACAGGAACATTCAAATTAAGTAAATACTCCTTAAGAAATATCGCAATAAAATAATTTAATTAGGGATCAAAATACTATGAGTAAAATAAAATTATTTGGTGACAAATTTCAGAATTACGGTCATAATTATAAAAAATTATGGAAAGCTCTACCTATAGCGTTGTTAATCGGCGTTGCTTCCGTTCAACCTGGTTGGGCAGAAGAGAAAATAATGTTACGAACATTAACAGTTACTGGACAAGGAACAGAAACAATTCCCACAAGTTTGTCTGAAGTAAGTTTGGGAGTGCAGGTTCAAGGTAAAGCAGCTTCGACCGTACAGCAAGAAGCAGCTCGTAAGTCCAATGCTGTAGTAACACTACTCAAGTCGCGGAATGTAGAGAAATTAGAAACCACCGGCATTCGGCTTAATCCAACGTACAGTTATAAAGACAATGTACGAAAAATTGAGGGTTACGAAGCTACAAATATTGTAAGTTTTCGCGTTACTACCGACATGGCAGGTAAATTATTAGATGAAGCGATAAAAGCTGGTGCAACGCGAATTAACAGCGTCAGTTTTGTAGCTACCGATGAAGAAATTAATCAAGCACGACAACAAGCACTCAAAGAAGCTACTCAAGATGCTCAAACACAAGCCAAGGCAGTTTTTTCTAGCCTGGGTTTAAACTCAAAAAAAATAGTTCAAATTAAAATTAATAATGCTTCCATGCCAGAACCAGTTATGTACCGGAGATCGGTTCCCGCAGCAGCAATGGTAGAAGCTGCACCCACTCCTGTAGTTGGTGGAGAACAAGAAGTGGGAGCATCGGTTACTTTGCAAATTAGTTATTAATTGTTGATGGTTAGTTGTTAGTTGTTAGTTGCACTCCATCACATAAGTTATGAGGGGTATCGGGGAGTGCATCTATAAGACTATCGTCTCGCTCCGCTAACGGAACCTGTCCCAAAGACATACGTTCCGCTTCCTGGCTGTAACGAGGGAGCGAGACGCTCCCATTACAAATATGTTTCCCCGCAAAATTAATGTCGTGGAGTACTACTAACAACTAACAACTAACTACTAACAATTAGCCACTAACTACTAATTAAAAATGTTCCGGATCGTTATTCATCATTTCTGTTTCGGAATCTCTTTTGGAACCCAATAACTGTAGGTCATCTACATTAATAACTGGTCTAGAACGAGGTTGACCTGTGGAGCTATCGTTCCAAGTATCTAACTTCAAGGAACCTCTGACGGCAATTTGTTTACCTTTACGGGCGTAATTGTGAGCAACCTCTGCTGTTCTTCCCCATATCTCTAAATTAAACCAATCGGGACCACTATCTTTTTTACGGCGATCTACTGCTAGTACTAATTTACACTTGATATTACCCGAGTCAAAATACTTTATTTCGGGGTCTATACCTACACGACCGACAAGATGGACAACATTAATACTCATATTTTTCTTTATTTAGTACTGGTGTACTTTAAGATGTTGATTAATATAATAGCGGATTACAACACATTTGGCGTAGTGTTAAATAATTGACAAGAAAAATTATCAGATAGATGATAAAAATGACTATGCTTAAATTGCAAAAGCATACTGATAAGTTTACTGAGACTAAGAATATAAAATTCAAAGGGACCCGAACATGGTAAGGATTCGGAAAAGATATATCAAAAGTTAATCTGCTTTACTAGACTCAGGTCAAAAATAATAATAGAATCCAGCACGATTCGGTTTGCACGGACGTTGTAAAAAGTAACGAGAATAGGGGGCGTAATAGCGCGTGGGTCTTTTCAGTAAGTTTTCCTTGTCGCGGGATATGGGTATCGATCTAGGTACTGCCAACACTCTCGTTTATGTTTCTGGTAAAGGCATTGTACTTCAAGAGCCGTCAGTTGTTGCCATCGATCAAAACGAAAAGGTAGCGCTGGCTGTGGGAGAAGATGCTAAGAAAATGCTCGGTAGGACTCCGGGAAATGTGATTGCCTTGCGTCCTTTGCGCGATGGTGTAATTGCTGACTTTGATACTGCTGAGTTGATGCTGAAGAGTTTTATTCAGCGCGTAAACGAAGGCAAATCTTTAGTTTTACCTAGGATTGTAATTGGTATCCCCAGCGGCGTGACTGGGGTTGAAAGAAGGGCTGTAATGGATGCTGCTTCTCAAGCAGGGGCTAGAGAGGTTTATTTAATCGATGAACCTGTAGCAGCAGCCATTGGGGCGGGACTGCCAGTAGCCGAACCTACTGGTAACATGATTATTGATATCGGTGGTGGTACCACTGAAGTTGCAGTATTGAGTCTTCAAGGTACTGTACTGAGCGAATCAGTACGGATTGCTGGAGATGAATTAACCGAAGCAATCATCGGGTATATGAAGAAAGTTCATAACCTAGTAATTGGAGAACGGACAGCAGAAGATATCAAGATTCGTATCGGTTCTGCCTATCCTACTCATGATGATGAAGAAGCATTCATGGAAGTTCGAGGCTTGCATCTGCTTTCTGGTTTGCCAAGAACTGTAACGATTAAAGGACCAGAAATCCGTGAAAGTATGGCCGAACCGCTTTCAGTTATTATTGAAGCAGTGAAGCGGACTTTAGAGCGCACACCTCCTGAATTGGCAGCAGATATTATTGATCGGGGCATTATGCTTGCTGGTGGTGGTGCTTTGCTCAAGGGTATAGATACTTTAATCAGTCATGAAACGGGAATTGTAACGCACGTTGCCGCCGATCCTTTAAGCTGTGTGGTTTTGGGTACTGGGCGCGTGTTAGAAAATTTCAAGCAATTGGAACGAGTATTCAGCGGACGTTCTCGAAATATGTAGGTTCTGCAACGTTTATGTAAGGTATTGGGTTCTACATAGAATCCAATATTTTTAATATAAAAATATTAAGAAAATTTTCTGTTATACAAAGGTTTATATGTTTACTGCACGTCGTTGGTGGGAGCGTTTGGGGTTACAGTTTGGATTATTAGCAATAGTCGTTGGTGGTGCTTTGGCAATTCGACAAACTCATGGTGAAGTTTTAGTTGAGTTTTACGATGGTATCGCTCGTCCGTTTGAGGTATTCCAAACCCAACCCGATCGTGAACTTTATCTCAAGGATGCTAAGGTACAGGAACTGCAAGCTAGGATAGTTGAATTAGAAAGTCAGAATAAGAATATTAAGGCTTTATTAAAGTATGTACAAGAAGAGCCAAAAAATGCACCTACGATTCCGGCTCGCGTGGTTGGGCGTAGTGCAGACAATTGGTGGCAACAGGTTACTTTGAATCGCGGCAGCCTTGAAGGGATTGAAAAAGGTTACATAGTCAAGGCTGAAGGTGGTTTGGTTGGGCTGATAGATAGCGTAACTCCCAATACTAGCCGCGTTTTATTAATCAGCGATATGAATTCACAAGTAGGTGTAAATATCAGCCGCACTGGAGCTAAAGGTATTTTACGAGGAGATGGCTCTTCTGATGCGGTGCTGGAATTTTATGAGAAAGTTCCCAACGTGAAAGCTGGAGATGTGGTTTCGACATCAACTTACAGTTCCAAGTTTCCTTCGGGCGTACCTATAGGCAAAATCAAATCATTAGATTTAAAAAGACTTCCCGCATCAGTAGCAACGATAGAACTTTTTCCGCCAATTCGTTCTCTTGACTGGGTAACGGTTAATCCCAAGCCAGCAAATCCGGCACCCAAAAAAGATACACAAAAGTAAATATAAATTACGGTTAGGCAAGGCTACAAGGCAATGAAAATTTCCAAATTAGGGGAGAGAAAGAAGAAGAGGAAACAAACTTCTGGGCTACCCCCATCCCGAAGACCAAAAAAACGATTAAAGCGCATCAAACCTCTTTCTCGCTGGCATCCCACCTTGCGTCAAATGACCGATTGGGGAATAATCGCTGCATCTGTATTATTATGTTTATTTCTGTTACCCAATCGCTTTCCCGGCATGGAATTATTGGGAATTGGAGCTAACTGGCTATTAATTTGGGTTGTGGCTTGGAGCGTCAAGCGTTCGGCTTTTCAAGGTGCTTTCGCTGGTATAGTTTTAGGTTTGCTTCAAGATGCCATGACATCACCCCATCCAACTCATGCTATAAGTTTGGGTATTGTGGGTTTTTTAATCGGTTTATTTCAGAAACAGCGTTTTATCCAAGAAGATTTTATTTCTATTGCTTTAATCGTCTTCGTGATGGCTATGTTATCCGATACGATTTTCGCTTTGCAGTTGATTGGGGCAGGTACTGCTAGCTCAGATGTGATTTGGGCATATTACAAAAAGGTGACTTTAGCTTCCGCTATTCTCAGCAGCCTTTGGGCACCTGTGGTTTATTATCCTTTAAATCGTTGGTGGCAGCAGTTGAAGTTGGCTGAACAGTCTACATAGAATTTTGGATTTTAGATTTTAGATTTTGGATTTTGGATTTTAGAGTTAGGAGTTAGGAGTTGAAGCTCCCCACTGTTTTATTTCTCCTTGTCTCCCCATCCCCCAATCCCCCCATCTCCCCATCCCCCCATCTCTCCCGCATGAGGAAGGAATTAAACAGCCTCTATAGCTGCGATTCCTTCCTCTTTATTTTTTGGAAAATTAATTTTATTGGAATTTAATGTGCTGGCTCTGGCAATATGGATGCAAGCAGTTAAATGAACTGGAGTTGTGGTATTTCTGACTATATCGAGTTTATGTCAATTCTTTTTGCCGAATTGATCCAAAACTTTTTAAATTATCAATAAAATTGATTCTATTTAGGCAAAAATACTCACAAAATCGTTCCCTTTTATTATGAACAATTCTCCTGCCAACCATAGTGCAGATAATTTAATATCTAAATCTAATATCCAGAAGGAAAAAGTGAAAATGGTCGGAAGCGATTTTGACAGAACCATGATGCAGCGCTGCTTGGAACTGGCTCGTCGTGGTTTGGGACGTACTTCACCAAATCCGATGGTAGGAGCGGTAATTGTCAAAGATGGCGAAATTATTGGGGAAGGTTTTCATCCTCGGGCTGGAGAACCTCATGCGGAAGTTTTTGCACTCGAAGCTGCTGGTGAAAATGCTCGTGGAGCAACTATTTACGTCAGTTTGGAACCTTGCAACCATTACGGACGTACTCCCCCCTGCTCGGAGGCTGTGGTAGCCGCAGGATTGGCAAAAGCTGTGGTGGGTATGGTAGATCCAAATCCTTTAGTTGCAGGTGGTGGAATTAAGCGCTTACAAGAAGCTGGAATAGAAGTTGTTTCGGGCGTAGAAGAAGAAGCTTGTCTTAAGCTAAATGAAGGATTTATTCATCGGATTCTTTATAAAAAGCCTTTGGGTATTTTGAAATACGCTATGACCTTAGATGGTAAAATTGCGACTACAACTGGTCATAGTGCTTGGGTAACAAATGAAGATGCCCGCAGTGCAGTTAGAGAATTACGAGCCGGATGCGATGCTGTTGTAGTTGGCGGTAATACAGTACGTCAAGATAATCCTCGCTTAACTTCTCGCTTGGCAGGAGCGCAAAATCCCCTAAGAGTCGTGATGAGCCGCACTCTAAACTTGCCTACAGAAGCACATGTGTGGGATCAAGAATCACCTACCCTTGTATTAACAGAAACCCGAGCGAATCGGGATGTACAAGAAAATTTACGAAAACAAGGCGTAGAAGTGGTGCAATTATCACCACTCACACCCGACAAAGCAATGGCTTATCTATATGACTTAGGCTTTTGTAACGTGCTGTGGGAATGTGGAGGAGTTTTAGCCGCAAGTGCGATCGCTTCTCGAGCAGTACAAAAAGTATTAGCATTTATAGCCCCAAAAATTATTGGTGGGAGTAATGCTCCCACACCAGTAGGAGATTTAGGTTTTACTACAATGACTCAAGCGCTGTCTTTGGAACGTGTAGAGATGAGAATTGTAGGTTCTGATTGTTTGGTGGAAGGATATTTACCGTACTCATAAGCGAAGCGTAAATATCTGTATTTCGTAGCGCGAGCTGTTTGTGAAAAGTTATATGCTGTTGATTTTGACTGAGGAACAATAATGTTTTAACGACTTGTTCGTCAATTGCACGTTGATTGTAGATTGTATTGGCGTTCATGGGCTATATCGCGGATAAGAGGAAGTCGGGATTGTATGTAATCGCAAAGAAAATCGGCTTCGTGACAATCTAGCAATGCTTGGTTTGAAGTTTGTTTTACCAACAATTGAACCAAGCTTGCATCATCCATGTGTAACAACGTTTTGGTTTGAGTTGTTTCGACTACAGACCAAACTTGACGCATAATTTTAGGAGTCATAGACCTCTATTTCATGAAAATTTGATTGGTTGTTTTCAGCATACACAATTTAAACAGCAACGTCCGGTATTAACGTACATCCCGACACAAGTGTTATAAAAAACTTAATATATTGAGTTATTACTTGATATATTTTAAGAATTTACGATTCTATAGGGCAATTTTAGAACTGAAAATGAGATTTTGGACAAACTTTTTAATTTATAATTCATTTTTTGTGATTAAAACTACGAATAAACTGAGGAGAAGTTTACAACTTTTATTAATCTATTTTAAATTACTTGCTTTAACAAAAGTTAACTTATGAATGAGTATCTACCGTAATTGAATATTACATATTTGTAAACAGGGAACAATTGAGTTTTTTCAAACAACTTAATTATGACGTTATTGCCAAAGAGCGTTTGAAAGGCTAGTTCTATTAAGAATATTTACATTTTGCTCGAAATACACATAATTAAAGTTATTTACTTGTTAATAAATAAATTTTGGATAGTATTTTTTAATCGTTTATGAAAATTAATAAACCTAGTTTGCGAACAATATCAAATTTATCAAATCCTTGAATAAGAACAATTCATGATTGTATGGAATGATTATTGTTTTTGACATTGCGGACAATAATAATATCGCCTTCCACTAGTAATATCTTTAATAATAGAAGTATTGCAAATAAAGCAAGGTTTCGTTTCGCGTCCAAATACCCAATGGCGGTATTCCTGCCGCTTGTATCCCTTTGCTTTCAATTCTTCGACTATTTCAAGATTATTGGTAATACCTTTAGTTTGATAAGATTGTTTGGGAACAGAAAGTGCTATTTCGGCAAGCTGTTGTAATTGTTTCTGATTGCAATCTATGGGACGTAAAATAGGATGAACTCTTGCAACGAATAAAACTTCGCTACGTAAATAATTGCCGTTACCTGCAAGAAAACCTTGGTCTAAAAATAAGGTGGAAAAGCGTTTTTTATAAAATTTTTTATCTTGCAGTCTAATTATTATTTGTTCTGTATTAAGTGTTTCATCTAAAATATCAGGACCAAGACGATTAAGAAAGGGATGAAGCGCTAATTCGTCTTTATCTAAAACTTCGATATCGGAAGCACTATATAATAAAGCTGAATTTTGATGATTATGAATTGCTAAACGTAGCTGACGGTTGGTTTTAGGATAATCGTAAGCTTTACGTATCATCCATTTACCGTAAAGTTGATTATGACTGTAAATGGTAAGTTCGTTATCGAAGCGAATTAACATCGCTTTTCCTTTCGTATCTACCGTTGTGATGCGATGGTTTTTTAGTTGGGATTCGTAGGGTTTGAGACGTTCAAAAGCGAAGAATATTTCTTCTACGGGGGAGTGATTTACAGCAGAAGAGATTTTATCGGCTGCTTGTTTAATTTCTGGTCCTTCTGGCATAAATATTAATATAAAATATAATTCGGACGGGCAAGGATGCCCATGCCACAAGAATACTATGAATTATTATCAACTAGTTCGATAAATTCTTTTAAAATTTTTGTATATCTTTCCCCAGCTACATAGGAGAAATTATTATGTTTAGCGTCTTCTAGCCATAAGGATAGTTTTGGTGAAGGAGCTTTTTTTAATAATTGTTCGCTGTGATGAAAAGGAACAACTTCATCAAGTTTCCCATGCATTATTAATACCGGACATTTTACTCGCTTAATCTTTTCTAAATTAGTAAATTTATCGAAAGGTAAAATTTTGATAGGTACTTTAACTTTGAATATAGAAGTAAAAGTGCTTTCGGTAATTAAACCAGCAACAGGTTTTCTCGCAGCTAAATCTATTGCCGAACCTCCTCCAACAGAACGTCCAAAAGGTATTATTTGTTGGGGTGGTATGTTTAATTCTTGGGTTAAATAATTGTAAGCGGTATCGATATCTTTATAAGCATTTTTTTCTGATGGTTTTCCTTCGCTAGTTCCATAACCGCGATAATCGTAAGCTAAAACGCTGAAACCAATATCTTGTAATTGTTCTAATTTGGGTTTAATCATACCTAAATCGGATGCGTTCCCATGAGCGTAAAGGATTGTGTATTTAGCGTTGGAATTTGATAGGTGAATTGCGGAAAGTTTGGTTCCGTCTTCGCTGGTTAGTTTGATTATTTCTTCAGTATCTTGATAAGTGGAAGGTGGGGGAAGGAAAATTATTTTTTCTACTTGGAAATAGATGATGATAGCGAAGGTTAGGTAGATAAAAATGATCGATGTTATCATTCGTTTGAGAAAGTTGATTGTTAATAGGGTTTTTGGTTTTTGGTTGGTCATTGAAGGTGGAATCACTAAAATGATAGCAAACAGTAATTATTTAAACTCAGGACTTACGCAAAGCCCCCCTTTTTAAGGGGGGTTGGGGGGATCGGGGGGTTTGGAACACTATATTTTCCGTTGTCTCTGCGTAAGTCCTAAAACTTTATTTATGTGATTTGAGTCACTGTCATAACCGTATTAAATCACAACAAGTATCAAAATATTTTTTTAATCAAAATTTATAAGGATTAAGCTATTTAGCCTACGTAAGTATACATATATTTCAACATCTGAAGCAGATTAAATAAATCATTGTTGAAGGGAACTCTTCAACTATATTTGTAATCTAGTTAGTAGAATCATTAATTAAGCTTTGTAATAATAATTGATAGCACCAAGCTTTATTAATAGCAGTTACAGCTATTCTTATGCTGTAGAAATATTTTGTGATTTTCAAGTAAATATCAAGTTCTCGTCTATCTAAGTAAATTATAGACATATTTTGGAGTACAAAAATGAGTAGTAATGCGCCTCTTTTGATTGAAGACACGAACTTATCCTACGCTTGGGGTCGTGTATTTTTACATATTATCGAAAATACTGGTACAGAAATTTCACCGTTAGTGATTACGTTAACTGGGTTTAACAATGGTCTTCCATATGAAGATGAAACTATTGTCAAAGCCTTGGATGAATGTCTTAAGGAACAGAATGAATTAGAAGTAGATAAAGTTGCCCAAACAATCTTTCCTACTTCTTACTGGCAACTCTCAAAGGATAATCGACAAGAGTTTTTCAATAACTATATTGATAACATTGATAACATAAAAGCTGCTGCAAAACCAAAGCACTCTTGTGAGTACTTTGAAAGACTTATTGCTTTCGGTTCAGGTCCTCACAATGGTAATCAACTAGAACATATTATTTATGAGTATAATTCTGTATACAATTCTGATACTAGTAAGCGCTCTGGAGTAAGAAGAAGTATGTTTCAAGCATCTATCTTTGACCCAGAGCGAGACCATAATGGCAGCAGTATATACCTTCCCTTTCCTTGTCTAGGACATATCAGCTTTGTGCCAAATAAGAAAGATGGAACTTTAGTTCTTAATGCTTTTTACGCAACTCAAAAGATATTAGAAAAAGCATATGGTAATTATTTAGGTCTTTGTAGGTTGGGTCATTTTATGGCTGGTGAAATGGGACTGAAATTTGAGCGGATGAACTGTTTTGTCGGTGTTGCAAAGTTGGAAAAAGTTGCTAAAAGGGATCTCAAAACTTTAGAAGCAAAAGTTCGTCAAATTCTACCGTCGAAAACGAATTCATAAGGTGAAGTATTTTGTCCGTTTCAAAAAATTATGTTGCATGTAAAAACAATTGCGATCAATTACCATGACAGTTAAGCTTATGAGCATTCATCTTATATAGAGTAGATGCTCTTAAGCTTGCAATATGGCAATTAAACCTCAGAAACCTCTTAAACAAAAAGACGGACAAAATCTACAGCTTAGTTTAGAACTTGGTTTTGGGGAAAAGCCAAATAAGGCTACACCTAC
>JBARZF010000013.1:0-12390 GCA_049649675.1 Rivularia sp. (in: cyanobacteria)
GTAATTTTTTTAGGTTTGAAGCCCCCGGATTTATCCGTGGATCATACCAACCATAGAAGCCCCTAAATTTTATTTATGGGGATATTAATTACGAATTACGAATTACGAATTACGAATTATACTCACCTCTACCATGAATTCCAATTAATTCTCCTTGTTGATTAAGCAATGATCCTCCACTCATTCCCGGTAAAGTCGCAACGGCATAACTCAGATTGTATCCCCCATCTACCGCTTGTATGGCGTTTGCTGTAATTTGCCCTGGTGCAGGAAAATGTATGCTAGAAAATTTTAAATTAAGTTTAGTTATATCAAGATTTTTCTAACTTTTGAGTTAAATAAATGTAAAGGCGAAAGTATTTATACTACAATCAATTAGATATTTGTTGAATTCTCGATGTATTGATAAAGGCGATCGCCATTTATCGATCGGCTAAAAAGGCTTGTTGGGTTGAATGAAATGGAAGCTTTCGTTAGGTTACAGGTTATCTTCTAACAAGAAGGGAGTAAGAAAATGGTGGGTTATGGCAATCATAATTCTTAACAAGAGCCTTCATTTATCTCAAGCCGTAACACAGCCTACAGGAAAACTATCTCCCCAGCTACCTTCATATCTTCCGATGTGTAAAGGATGCAAGAAAAACACGGTTCTTCAATAGTCTTTGAAGGATTATTTATATATTTACTGCTCGCTTATATAACCGTTTCCCCCAACCCTATTTTCAGATCCGGCGTTACATATCCCCAACACCATAAGTAATTTCATAGATAAAACTGGATTCCTATATTGTTAGCAATCTATGATTTTAATGCGGATTTTTGATATTCTGGGTGTAAGATGTATCATTAATTTCAGTGCGTTTAATTAAGTATTAAGGTAATGTTTAAAGTATGAAATTAAATCTACCTATCACCGGCAAAACAGTAAATTTATTGTTCCCAAATATTTCATGCTCGAATCCGGTAAATTGCATATAGTATTTATTTTTGTGTGTTTGTCAAGTCTTCTTTATACGTAAAATAACAATTTTACAAGCTAGGGCGTGATACAAAAAACACATTAAGACTATTTGTATTTTTACTTATCTACTGGTTAATTTTGGTTAAACTAAGAACCTCTCAATTTTACTTGTTATTTTAAAATGCTAGAAATAATACCTTCGATAGTAAAAACAAATTTTCTAAATTCATTTATTGATGATATTTTTTAAAGAGCTTTAATCAAAATTTATATTAGTTGATTTAAACGCTTAGAACGATTACTGAGAAAATACGATCGTAACTAGTAACAATCAAGGCCGCCTGCGTAAGTTAATACTTGCCACAAAGTTGGTCAAACAAGGGGCAGAGGATAAGGAATGGGACGATTTGATAACGGACCAGAAAAGTCACGTAGAGCAGGCGAGCCATACAGTTCAGCCGAATCTGCTTTGCGGGCTGTCACTGAGGAATTACAAATTATCCAGCGGAATTTGCTCAAATCCTTGCAGGATGATGTCAAGCGCCTACAAGGTGAAAAAATCCGCTTGGCTGACGATATCAAACGTCTGCAAGAAGAAAAAGAGCATCTGCAAGGAGGAAGACAAATTGACGAGTTACAGGTTTTAATGCGTCAATTGGCTCAAGTTTTGGGAAATCACATTTCCGTACAGCTACAAGCTTCATTGGAAAAACTGATCGATCGCCCAACGGGTAACACAACTCTCCAATCCGGAACATACACCACTACTCAGAATCAAGAATCTGAATCTGTCAGTAATGCTTTTAATAATGCTTTTAACACGCTGCAACAAGATTTAGAAGATTATCAAAGTAGCCTTTCCCAGCAATTGTCTCGAATGTCATTGCAGCAGGAACAAGGGGAAGCGATTTTACAAGAATTGGTAAATCGTCTTAAACAAGAATTGGAAGCTACCACCACCCAAGATGCTCAAACGGACTTTCAAGTTGACGAACAGTTAGAAGAATTAGAAGAAGTTGATTACATCCAAGAAGTTGATTATGTAGAAGATTCAAACGTAATTCAAGAAGAACCTCCAGAGCAGGAGCCATTTCCCACAAGTTTATTGGAGGAGCGGGAAAATATAATTCCTACAGATGCTCCTACCACAACAGCAACTTCTACCGTTCGAGGAGCTAATGTTTCCCTGCCCGAAACATCACCATCCGGGGTGCCAGAAGCTACCACAGAACCTGCTACACCATCACAACCACTATCTAGACCAATAGAAGGGTTTAGGCAGCGTCCAAAGGGATTGTTATTAATTGCATTGTCCGCAGTAGCTACGTCGATTTACAACGTCGCAATTAAAGCGATATTCAATGGCGTACTCGATCAAGATCAATTAATATCGCCAACTTTAGGAAATTGCCTATTCGTTTTAATGCTGAGAATGCTTGTTGTTGTGCCCATGATGTTAGTTTTGGCACCCATGCTGCACCCCAGAGTTTGGCACGATTTACAAAATTTAATAGATTCAGTTAAAGGAAGTTCATTACCTGCAACCATCACAGCTAGAAGAGTACTGATGCTATCAGTTATCAGTGGATGCTTCTTATTTTTATCTCAAGTAATGCTCTACTTGTCCATCGCCCAAGTTGTCACCGGAATGGCGATCGCCCTATTGTTCGTGTACCCAATTGTGAGCGGACTATTGTCATGGCTTTTGTTTCGCGACATCCCCAGTAAATTTCGCGCTTTTGCTTACGCGATGATTGTTTTGGGAATAGTTTTAGTATTGGGTGGAGCCTCAAGCGATACGGGTAACGTCTCATTTGGAAGCATTACAGGAATTTTAGCCGGAATAAGCTTTGCATTTTACGTGATATTGACCCGTATTTGCGCCGCTAGACTGCATCCGGTTTCTTTTACTTTGATTAACTTCGCGACAATGCTATTTTTGTGCTTCATCACCTTATGCTTTATCACCATACTGCTGCCTTTACCAACAGGTTGGAGCTTAGAAATAAATTCAGTCAACTTTTTAGAACTGATTTTAAGCACTTTCATTTTAGGAGTACTAACCCTGACGGGGTACTTGCTAAATAACTTTGGAATCCGTAAACTCGGAGCTACAAGAGCCGGACTTATCAGTTCCACGGTTCCAGCTTTAACAGTAATTTTCGCCGGAATCATAATTCAAGAATCTTTACCATTCATACAGGTTATCGGAGTTTTACTAGTTACCTTCGGAGCCGCAGCCTTCAGCATCGAGAAATTGCTTTCTGGGGTAAAAGCACCTCGTTCCAGTTAATGGGGGATGGGGGGGGACAAGGTGACAAGGGGACAAGGGGACAAAATAAAAATATCATTATCTAAACTCCTAACTCGCAACTGGTTACTGTTAACTGTTAACTGCTCACTGCTCACTGTTAACTGCTCACTGCTCACTGATTACTGGTATACAGTAAGCCACACTTGGAGTTAAGAGCTGCTAACATACATCGAAGGCGGGGATGTAAAAAGGGCACGCATGAATATTCTGGTTGTGATGGGAGAAATCCCGTGTCAATCGAAACCGGATTATACTGGCAGTTTTGGGGGTGACAGGCTTAAATTGCTTACCAATATAAGTTGGTAAAAATACGGACAAAAAAGTGGTGGCAACTTTAATAACAATGTAAGTTTTTACTTTCTTCTGTGAAAATACGGGTAAATTTTTGTTTATCTTTACCACTAATACCCTTAGTTATTGCATAATAGATCAATTAATGTAAACAAATAACCCGCTTATAGGGTGTATACTACTTACTTTCCTGTAATTCTTGATTTTGTAAACCTGCTATTCAACAGTTTGTAATATGCATAACGATACTGATCTGATCAAACGTCTCGACCCCAGCGCGATGGATCAGATCATGCTTTATTTGGCTTTCAGTGCCATGCGAACTAGCGGGCACAGGCACGGGGCATTTTTAGATGCTGCCGCAACGGCTGCTAAGTGTGCGATTTATATGACCTATCTGGAGCAGGGGCAAAACCTGCGAATGACTGGTCACTTGCATCACTTAGAGCCGAAGCGGGTGAAAGCCATTGTAGAAGAAGTCAGACAAGCGCTGACTGAAGGAAGACTGCTGAAAATGCTTGGTTCTCAGGAGCCGCGCTATTTGATTCAGTTCCCTTATGTATGGATGGAAAAATATCCTTGGCAACCGGGGCGATCGCGCATTCCGGGCACCAGTTTGACATCTGAGGAAAAAAGACAGATTGAACAAAAACTACCGTCCAATCTGCCCGATGCCCAGTTGATTACCTCTTTTGAATTTTTGGAGTTAATTGAATTTCTTCATAAACGTTCTCAAGAAGACTTACCCGAAAAACATCAAATGCCTTTGAGCGAAGCTTTAGCGGAGCATATTAAGCGCCGTTTGCTTTACTCAACCACCGTGACTCGGGTTGATTCACCTTGGGGAATGCCTTTCTACGCTCTCACTCGTCCGTATTATGCGACGGCAAGTGACGAAGAGCGCACCTACATTATGGTGGAAGATACCGCCAGATTTTTCCGCATGATGAGAGAGTGGTCAGAAAAACAGCGGAACACAATGCGAGTATTAGAAGAAATGGATATTCCACCCGAACGTATAGATGAAGCTTTAGAAGAACTCGATCAAGTCATCCGTGCTTGGGCAGATAAATACCATCAAGTAGGCGGAGCGCCAATGGCTCTCCAGATGGTTTTTGGTAAAAAAGAAGACTAGTAAATGAGCAGTCATAAAAACGACTGCCTTTAACAGCTAATTTTTCAATCCTAGCAAAAATAGGTTTAAAAATACAATTGAATAAAAAATTTAGGTTGGGTTTACTCGCGGTGCAAACCCGACCTGTTTTCTTTGGAATGGGTAATTAGGCATGGGGCATGGTGAGTCCTTTGAAGGTGGGTCGTCTCCCGCAGTACGAGAGAAGTGGCGTTAGCGCAGCGTCTCCCCTTGGGAGATACCCGAAGGGGACATGGGGCATAGGGAATAGTGAGGAGTTAGGAGTGAGTAGAAAGTAGTTAAGAATTCTCTCCCCATCCCCCAATCTCCCCATCCCCCAATCTCCCCATCTCCCCATCTCCCCATCTCCCCATCACCTTATCCCCCTATGGAGCCGGAGGAAGCGGAGTTGTTTCAAAAGTAGGGCTAAATCCCTCAGAAGGAGGAGCAGGGGGTACTCCAAATCCGGGTGTTGACAAAGGTACAACGTTGCTGATTCTGTCACTAGCGTCAATACAACTTTCCATCGCCTGTGTGGGTGAAAAATCGATTTCAGAACGCAAACCTACAACACATTGACCAAACTTAACTGGTAATAAGCTGCGATTGCAGTAACTTAAAATAGCTGGATTAACAGTTTCCTGACTTGTGGTACCGATACCAACAACACAAGTAGCTAAATCATTAGGACGACGTGCCTGTCCGCAGAAAGCAAGAGAATCTGTCGCAGGAATTTGAGTTCTCCGCTGAATTTGACCTACACATGAAGATACTTCTTTAGGTCGAAGCGCAGCAGCACAAGCATTACTTGCAGCTTGTGCCTGAATACCTACACTTAAAAGACGAGCCGCACATACACGATATTCATTTTGATTCCTTCTAAAAGGATTCTTGATGGCATTACTAGGTAAAGCCATGCCTAAAATACCAGCCATAGCTAACACTGGTGCTGATAATTTAAATAATCTAAAATCAAAGCGCTGCCGAGAAAGAATTTTTGTTTCACAATCTACAGAACCGAAACCTTTAAAAGAGCCGAAACCTCGAAATCCGAGCATGGAAATTCTCCAAACACCTTTGTGTAATGCTATCTCATTTTCAGTGAGCAGTAATGAGTGACCAGTTACCAATTAGGAGGTAGTTGTGAGGAGCAAGGGAGGCGCGGAGGCACGCAATTAAGTACTTTCTACCCCCTATAAAGACCTCCTCATACCCCATGCCCCATGCCCTATGCCCAATTCCCTATTACCTATTACCCATTACCCCATTCCATATTCTTCCCGATCGCCTCTATAATGTTATGTCTGTGAGTAAAATTTATTGATGATTGAATTAAGGGAGCGATAATGTCCCGATACAGAGGACCTAGATTAAGAATTACACGCCGCCTGGGCGAATTACCAGGATTAAGCCGTAAAACTGCTAGACGTGCTTATCCCCCCGGACAGCACGGGCAAAACCGTAAAAAGCGCTCTGAGTATGCTATCCGTTTGGAGGAGAAGCAAAAACTCAAGTTTAATTACGGTTTAACTGAAAAGCAAATGGTGCGTTATATCCGTAAAGCAAGACGAGTAACTGGTTCTACCGGACAGATACTGCTTCAAATGCTTGAAATGCGCTTAGATAACACCATTTTCCGTTTGGGAATGGCTCCAACTATCCCCGCAGCACGTCAATTAGTTAATCACGGACACGTTCAAGTAAACGGTCGCGAAGTTAACATTGCTAGCTACCAATGTCGTCCCGGAGATGTCATCGGAGTTAAAAATAAAGACGCTTCCAAGCAGTTGGTAGAAACCAATTTGCAATATCCCGGCTTAGCAAACCTTCCCAGCCACTTAGAGTTTGATAAAAACAATTTGACTGGCAAAGTAAATGGTCTTTGCGAACGCGAATGGGTAGCTTTGAGCGTTAACGAGCTGCTGGTAGTGGAATACTACTCCAGAAAAGCTTAACAATTTTGGATTTTGGATTTTAGATTTTGTAACTTAAAATCTAATCCAAAATCTGAAAGCTCATTCAAAGGGGATAAGGTATGGAGAATTGGAAAAATAACTTTTAACCTTGAACCTTTATTGCCATAAATGAACAAGTCATTACTTTTAAAAGCGATATCAAGTTTGATTCTACAACTTGGTATCACTTTAGTTTTATCTAGCTGTCAACTATTAGATAAAGCTGAATCTGAAGTTTCAACTCAATTTAACCAAAATACCGAGCGAGAAATCAAACCAGTTATAGAAAACTATATTCAAAGTGAAAAATTTATCAAATATTTTTTTAGCTCGACCTCTATAAACGGTAAAACATTTTGTTCAAATCATTTTTTTAGTGCCGAACAAAAAAATAAAAATACTATTAATGCATATCTATAGTTACTTTGCGATCGGTATAATAGAAAATTAAAAACAGGTTCTGGTACGAGGGTTCCGATTGTTATAATGCTGAAAAAGCAAGAAAATAACTATCAAGTAACCAACCATCAATATCCAAGAAATGGTAGTTTTTACCAACAAGATGTAAGAAAGCTGTTTCCTGCTGATATTTACGAACAAATATTTAGATTCAATTCCGAACAACCCAAAATAATTAACAATTTGAATTAGGAAAATATTAGAAAAGCTGAAGCGTATTTCAATAAAATGTAGAGAACTCCGCATTGCTACGTCTTTGTTATATCTAGTACACCCAACTAGATAATCGCTTTAATTATGTGGATTCAACCTGAACTTTAGCCACGAAATCGTTAAAATCATTGTCTCCACCACCGAATAAGTCTTCAAATTGAAGTTCGTTTCCTATTTGGCGGATATGTTGTTTGCTATCTGGGTTTGCACTAGCGAAGCTAAAGTAAGCAATTGGAGCATCTGTGCTTTGGTTGTCGTTGTTTTGTTCGATCCAATCTTGTACGGTGCCGTTGGCGATTAAAAATGGTACTAACATTGCTCCACCACTGATTTCATCTGCGATATTTCCCGTATCGCGTCTGAGTTCTAAATTTTCTAAGCGCTGGTTTAAAGCAGCTTCTGCGTAACCTCGATCTTCTGGATTGATAAAAGATACCAACTAATATTTAGTTTTAATGTTCAAATAATATAACGATGGTAAAATTTTTATCTTTTCTCAGTGAGATTAATGAGTTAGTCTAGGCTACATTTAAAACGATATGAATAAATTAATATTACTCAAAATTCAGATTTAGCGTGGAGAAAATAGTCATTCCCCCACGCTAAATATATTTTATCGGTTTGTAGTAAGAGCTTAAGCCCTCGTAGAACTAAATTGAATTTTTAGTCCTATTCATAGGAATGCCAGCTATTAGACTGGGAATTGCATTCTTGCTCAAGTGTGCAATTAACCAACAAGTTCAATATTTTGGAATTGTCCAACTGCTGTTGGATTTGCTACATCGTGGTCATTACCGATAGTTAAGAAGTCAAATTCACCTGTAAAGAAATCCCCTACAGCAATGGAATATTGTGTGAATCCGTTGTCAGAACCAACAATATAATCGTTTAAGTCTTCCATACCCCAACTTTGGCTACCATCAACTTGGAAGAACTGTCCACTATCCTGTTTAGAATTAATCACATTATCATTGTCGAAGCCAATACCTTGAATTTCAGCTTCGCCATTACCCGCAAAGTCAAATTTGAGTAAAGTATCCTCAGTGACTTCATAGCCGGTAATATCTAAACGTCTCCAACCGTTTTTTTCTAACTGCAATTCATTGTCGTTGCTAACAGTTGAAATTATGCTTGTGTTTTGACTCTCGCCACCGTAGGATAGAACTTCTTCACTTTCAATTACTCCATTGATGGAAAATAAGAGCGAATTGGGAGTATCTTTAGGTGTCTCAACCTTAGAGGGAGTACCTTCAAATATCTTGATATTGCTGAATGTACTTTCAGCGTTGGGGTTAGATCGATCGTCATCGTTACCAATTGTCAGAAAGTCAAAATCCCCAGTGAAGAACTCACCAACTGGAATTTCATAAATATCTTTGTCACCCGATTTACCAACAATGAATTTAGTGAGATTTTTAATACCCCAGCTTTGGCTACCATCAAGTTGGAAGAAACGTCCACCATCCCGTTTACCGATCGCATTATCATTATCGAAACCAATACCTTGGATTTCACCATTACCGTTACTCGCAAACTCAAAGCGTAGAACGGTATCTTTTGTGATGGTAGAGTTAATTTTAAGTTTTTGCCAACGGTTTCCGCTCAAGTTGAGTTCATTATCAGAGGATATCTCAACAGTTCCATTCTTAGGATTGTCTTGACTTCCACCATAGGATTCAAGTGCGTTGACGAAAGAAATAACTTCTCCTTGAGTAGGAGTTTCATTTCCACCAGTATCTACAGGAGGTTCTTCTTCGATGGGAGTTTCATCTTTTGGTGTAGCTGGATCGGTTCCGGGAGCTACATCATTACCACCAATCACAATCAGATAGCCGTCGTTCTTACCACCTGCACTATCTTGTATAGCATTGTGAGTAATTTGACCTTTTTCAAAATCAGTGGTTGTAACTACTGCTGTTTTTCCGTCGCGAAATGCAGCTACAGCTCCATCACTATCTGTAATTGGTGTCCATGAAAGTCTTTCTTTCAAATCTGGACTGATAATTGCAATATATCCTTCATAGCCAGCATACTCATTTACAGCTTCTCCTTCGATAGTCTGTGCGTCTCGGTTTGCAATCCTAGCTGCTGCTGCCCCGGCTAAAATTACGGTACCGTCTTCTGTAGCTGTAATTGAATCTACATCAACAGAGTTACCTTTCCCATTACTCAGACGACCTAATAAAGATTGACCTTTAATTAGTTCGCCAGTATTGAGGTCATAACGACCGTACCAAGTCATCTTAATCGAATTGACGTTGGTGGGACTGTTATATTTGTCTGTTTCGATTTTGCGATCGCCACTAACTTTCTCTGATAAATCGAAAGGATCTCGATAGAAAATCGAAAAGCCGGTACCACCATTAACGAAGTATGAAGAATATAGTTGTCCATCTCGTCCGATAGCTACACGCTGTCCCCGTGTATCAGCCATCAAGTTTTCTTCGTAGATGTCTTTATCATCAAAGTCATAGTTCTTCCAGAGATTTTCTCCTTGATAAGACCATGCTTGAGTAAAGGCAACCTGTAAAATTCCGGTTTTTTGCTCGAATCCCGTCGCAATAACCATGCCTCCATTTTGGTCAGTTACTGCTATATCGAGAAAATTACGTCTACTGTTATCTGTAATCCACTCTTTGAGTTGTTCTCCATTATTATCAAACAGATGAGCTTTGTCGGGACCTTCTCTATCCCTTACGACACCAACTTTTCCATTATCGGAAATAGCAATACGAGCAACATCGCTTAAAGATTTACTCCATTTTACTTCTGTCGCATCAGCATTTAGTACGGCGATTCCACCTTCGTAAGCGACAGCGATGTCCCCATTTTTCGATACTTCTAAATCTAGTACTTTCCCTGGTAAACGAGTTGTAGCAACAGCTTCGTTGGTTTTGGCATTGTAACGGACGATAGTTCCGTCACCACCACCGAGGAGTTCAGTCTCTTTTCCTCCAAGGTTGGCATTTTTCAAAGAACCTCCTACGATGACGATATTTCCATCAACGGAAATATCTACTGCATTGGTAGAATCATCTTCCTTTCCACCTAAATAGGTAGCAGCAGAAACATCTAAATTGTTTGTAGGAGACTGAGGTAGAGCGTTTTTTGATACCGACGAGAAGGAATTCTGGCTTTGAAGATTACTATCATCGAGCTTGTTGATTTTAGTAGCCATTTTTTACTCAGATTTAATGAACTTCCATCGGTAGATAACACTGAGTAACTAACTCCCCTTTTCAGGCTTTTTATACTTCGTTGCTGGGGTGTATACGATATACCGTACAGTTAATCAAAACCGATATAGCACCCCTTAGTACAGTTTAAAAAGTTGCCACATCAGTATAAAATTAAGTGTTTTATCCTTGCTTTTTGCACATATTTTTGATAAATTATGATACTTTTTTCAGTAAGACATCAGTGAATCTAATAGTGTTTTTTTAAAGCTTTTTCCAGTGCTTGAGGATACGAATAAATTTCTAATTTTGATGATAAAAGGAGATTATTTTGTGAAATTTTTATCTTATATCGGTAATATTAATGACTTAAAAATAGTATGCAGTTATTTGCTTGGCGTATAAACTTTTAACTTATAAAACTATGTGAAGAAGTTAATTAATATCAAGTTCCCAAGATGTTATTGGAGATGTAGAATCAAGTATTTAACTTGGCGATTCAATATGTCCTACAGACACGCTACGCGCTTCGCGTATAGGGTGGGCTTTGTAATTGTTGCCCCAGCCTTCGCTCGCTGCGGGCATTTAGGAAGATTATTTTTTACCAAACAACTGATTCAAGAAAGAAACCTTCACCGCACGGTTTTCTATTGGTTTCCCATCTACTTCCACTCACCCAAAAACGCAAACGCTGCCCAGTAATTGGGATTGCGCCATTTTTCCTGATTCCACATTTTTAACTGTGTCGCTCTCAAAGCCTCCGAGGCTGACTTGCCATTCTGCAACATTTCCTGATAAAATTCCTGCATAAATACCGCCGTACCTTCATCATCTACCTGCCACAGCGACACTACCAACCGTTCCGCACCTGCATACATTAGTCCTCTTGTCAAACCCACCAATCCTTCACCTTGAATATCTTTACCCAAGCCGGTTTCACAGGCACTTAATACAATTAAATCTGCGGGATAATCGAGATTAAATAAGTCTCCTAAACGCAAATATCCCCGAATATCTTTACCTTGTTTATCTACTAGAGAAAGCACGATACCCGATAATTCTGGATTTTCGTCGTTAACAAAGCCGTGGGTAGCAAAGTGTAGAATCCGGAATTGATTAAGACTGTTGCCAGTAGCCCAATTGTAATTAGCATCAAAATCGAAAACAGCCGAGCGATCGCCATCTGGTACGAGTTGCAAAAGTGTCTCGGCTTCCCTGCGTGTTCCTCCAAGTTGTGCCCAGCCTTGGCGGTTGAAGGTATCGGTAGAACGATTGAGGGCAGAGCGTTCTAGTTCTAAATCAAGAGAACTTTGTTTATTTAACTGTTTATTTTCGGCTTGGTTAATTACTCGCTTGTCGGTAGCACTGAATACCGGATCGGCGAGAATCGCTAAAGTTTTGGGTGCCCTTTTACGGTTTGCGAGTTCTTGACGTTGAATTGCAATAGTAGACGCGGAAGGTAAGTTAACAATTTCGTGGTTGACTAGAAGCGGTTGGTAGTTAAAACTGTTTCCTGATGCTGGATTTGGGGTAACATCAATACCTCTTTCCGGAGTAACCTCTCCCCCAGCCCCTCTCCTGCGAGGAAAGGGGAGTTTGTCTTTCTCCTTCTCCCCATTTCCTGCTTTAGGAAGGGAGTTGGAGGTTAAATCAGCCAACGCTGCAAACGGAATATATTGCAAAGCTCCATCAGCAACAACAATCAACCGTTTTTTCCCTAACTTATCTTTAACAGGTGCCATCGCAAGTTTACTCAATTCCTCAGCGGCTAAATCAATGCGTCGAGTTTTGATATTTTTTTGATCTTCACAAGGATTTTCTTTACCATTAGCCGAAGGTGGTTTAGAAGTGTTTTGGCTAATTAAACAAAATAAATTAATGCTGGCTTT
>JBARZF010000014.1:0-5879 GCA_049649675.1 Rivularia sp. (in: cyanobacteria)
AGTACGGCATATCAAGGCTCAAATCTACAAAAACAAAAATACAATACATTAAAATATAATCAAAGTTATTGCTTCGTCAAAAATTAAAAAATTCTGTCTAAAATTGAAATACAACTCCACTCCCAAAAGCTATGACTATAACCACAGCTAAAAGATTTACTATAGATGAATACAACCGTTTAGCAGAACTCGGATTTTTTCATGAAGATGACCGAGTTGAGCTAATTAGGGGAGAAATTATTCCTATGGCAGCTAAAGGAACACTTCATTCAACTTTTTGCAGGAGATTGATAAGAGAATTATCGAAATTGATTGAAAATAAAGGTACTTTACAAAGTCAAGATCCTATTAGTATAAATCCAGATAGCGAACCCGAACCCGATATAGCAATTCTTAGAAATAAAGATAATGATTATCTAAATTCTCATCCCACTCCACAAGATGTATTGCTTTTAATTGAAATAGCTGATTCTTCTTTAAAATACGACCAAGAAGTGAAATTACCGCTTTATGCTCAAGCGGGTATTTCAGATTATTGGATATTTAATTCAATTGAAAACTGCTTGGAAACTTATAACCAACCTTACCAAGATAACATCGGTAAATTTGGCTATCGTCGCAAAGTTATTTATCTTCCCAATGAAACAGTTACTCTACCTTGTTTCCCAGAAATAACATTAGATTTATCCAAAATATTTCCTCAATAAATCTCTCTGCGTACCTTTGCGCTAAACTCCGCGTACCTTTGCGTTTAAATCAAATCCTCTCAAATCAACTCCTCCATCGCCTTTTGCAAATCATTCGTAAAATCTCCAACGGCAATTCTCGCAGCTTTTCGATTCTTCTTATAATCCTCAAATTTATCTGATATAGAAAGCGGTTCGCCGATAGTAATTTTTGCTTTTTGTTTTCCTAATTTCGGACGCTTAAAAGGATTGCTACCTTTAATTCGAGCTACCACATCCCATAAAATTAAGGTAGTTTCCGCAAATCTTTCTGCTGTAGGTTTTTCTCTGACATATTTACCAGTTACCGCGACAAAGCTTTCTACCAAACGCATATGCCACATTCGTAAACTAGCTTCTTCGGCAACTCGATCGGCTAATCTTTTTTCAATCGTAGATAATGCTTTATTACCTTTTAAATCTTCTCGAAAAATATAGTTCCAACCGGCTTGTTCTACTCGACGACAGCGGTCATTAAAGTTACCTTTTGGCAGTAAATCAAAATAATCTTCGGATACTTTCAATGCACTATCTAATAATGATTTCAAACGTGCAGCAATCGCTTCGTTACCGTCGCTAGTTTCTGTCTCTGGTATTTTTAATTCTGGTGAATAATGATAAAAACGTTTATAAAAATCTTCCATGACAGACAATAAGTGTTCTGCCAAACGAATTAATCTCGGATAAAGCGTTTCTTGCGGTAAAGCTCGATCAAAACCAGTATCATTTACAGGTAAACCGCTGGCTTCTTCTAATTCGCTTAATAATTTTTCTATCGACTCCCAAGGCGGATTTACATAACTATATTTAATTCCAACTGGTAAAATAAAAACTTGTTCGTTGCGTCTGGCTTTTTGTAAATCTTCCGCACACCAAAAGCCTAATTGTGCGATTCCCGGTTCCAAAGGACTAATCATCTCGGAAAGTCCATTTGTACCTCCTTCCGGTGCAGCACCTATGGGAAAATCTGCTTCTGCAAATAAATTACGAGCCGATCTTAACCCTGCCCAATCTGCCTTACCCCGCTGTATTGAAGTACCACCCATGCGCGACAAAAACCAGCCAATATGGGAACCAGCCCAAAGAGGAATTCCTCTATCGTAAATAAAATGGGCATGAACTGGATAATTTAATTTAATTCCTTCTTGTCGAGCTACTTTCGGTACGATATGAGATAACAAATAACCTAACGAAAAAGGATCTTCTACTTGAGGATGGCGGAATGCTATCAAGAAACGAATCTTTTTTTGCTGAAATTCGTTGATTAATTTTACTAAAGTTTTGACGTTTTCTGCTTCAATTTGACTAAGGATGGTTTGCGAAGGTATCCATGCCGGTAATAATAGCTGGGTGATTCGTAATACAAATGGGTTTAATGCCGGAGGAATAAATTCGAGAGGTGCTTGTGCTTGATTAATACTGAGGGACAAAGTTAGTTTTCTCCTTAAACAGTGAACAGTTAACAGTTAGCAGTTATCAGTGAGCAGTTATCAGTGAGCAGTTAGCAGTTAGCAGTGAGCAGTTATCAGTGAGCAGTTAGCAGTTAGCAGTTAATTATTTATCCGGTTTGTCTGAGTTTGTCACCGCTATTGACGGGTGAGACGGTGATTTAGTTCAAAAAGCGAAAATAGTTATAATTTTAAATTCTTGCTAAATATGGTAATTTTACCCGTTAAGTAAAAAAACAACTATAAACTAAAACTTTTGTGGGATAGGTTAAGCCCTGCAAATTCTAAAAATTATATGCGAAACCGCGATCGCATTTGGGTTTACACGAAAGTTATTTCCTAAGTATATTCGCGCTCGTATATGAAATAAAAATTATCAAATCCGCAAACAGGAGACACGATGCGACTGTCAAAAATGTTATTTGTTACGCTTCGAGACGATCCAGCCGATGCTGAAATTCCCAGCCATAAATTATTGGTTCGCGCTGGTTACATTCGTCGCATCGGTAGCGGTGTATATGCTTATCTCCCTTTGATGTGGCGGGTTTTGCAAAAGGTAAGCCAGATTGTCCGCGAGGAAATGAACGCTACAGGGGCAATGGAATGTCTTTTACCTCAACTACAGCCTGCGGATTTATGGAAGGAATCGGGACGCTGGGATACTTACACTAAGGCTGAGGGTATCATGTTTTCCCTTACCGATCGCCGCGAGCAACAATTAGCACTTGGTCCCACTCATGAGGAAGTAATTACTACAATTGCCCGAGATACAATTCGCTCTTACCGTCAGTTACCGCTGCATCTCTATCAAATTCAAACTAAATTCCGCGATGAAATTCGTCCCCGCTTTGGCTTAATGCGTGGCAGAGAATTTATTATGAAAGATGGCTATTCTTTCCACACGGATGAAGAAAGCCTGAAACAAACTTACCAAGATATGTACAAAGCCTATAGCAATATGCTGCGGCGTTGCGGGCTGGAATTTCGTCCTGTAGAAGCAGATTCCGGCGCAATTGGTGGTTCTGGTTCGACGGAATTCATGGTTTTAGCGGAAGCTGGAGAAGATGAAGTTCTCTACACTGATGATGGGAAATACGCTGCTAACGTAGAAAAAGCTGCTTCTTTACCTCCCGATGCAGAAACTTCCAATTTTACTAATTACGAAAAAGTAGAAACCCCTAAAACCGAGACAATTGAGAAACTTTGCAAAACCCTCAAATGCTCTCCTACCCAAATTGTCAAAAACGTGCTTTATCAAGCTGTTTACGATAGCGGTACTACTGTATTAGTTTTAGTCAATATTCGAGGTGACCAAGATGTTAATGAAGTTAAGTTATATAACGAATTAACTAAATTAGCTTCTACTTATAAAGCAAATTCTATCCTTGGTTTAGAAGTACCCAGCCCGGAAGCACAGGAGAAATGGGCGGCTAAATCTTTACCTTTGGGTTATATCGCGCCAGATATCGCTGACGACTATATCAAATCTTCCAAAGAAATTCACTCCAAATTTTTACGCTTCGTAGATAAAACCGCAGTCGATTTAAAGAACTTTGTCACTGGTGCCAACGAATCTGGTTATCACGTAGTTGGGGCAAACTGGGGAGAACAATTTAAACTACCAGAATTAGTAGTAGATATACGCACCGCAAAAATTGGCGATCGCTCCGTACATAACCCTGCCCAAACCCTTAAGTCTGCTCGCGGTATCGAAGTCGGACACATCTTTCAATTGGGTAATAAATATTCCCAAGCAATGGGAGCCACTTATACCACCGAACAAGGTAAAGATAAACCTTTGGAGATGGGTTGCTATGGTGTGGGTGTTTCGCGAATGGCTCAAGCTGCTGTAGAGCAATCTTACGACAAAGATGGAATTATCTGGCCTGTGGCAATTGCGCCTTATCATGCAATTGTGACGATTCCCAATATTAAGGATGCTCAACAAGTAGAAGTTGCCGAAAAACTTTACACAGAATTAAATCAAGCCGGAATTGAAACCTTACTTGATGATCGAACCGAACGTGCGGGGGCTAAATTTAAAGATGCCGATTTGATCGGTATTCCTTATCGGATTGTCACCGGAAGGGCGATCGCTAACGGTAAAGTCGAAGTTGCAGAGCGAAAAAGTAGCGACTCTTACGAAATTGCCATTGATGAAGTTGTATCTACTTTAATGCAGAAGATCAAAGATCAATTGTAAATGTTGAAATCTGAATTTTAAACGGTTCGTTTTTCCACAACCGTCTAGAGACGTAAAATTTTACGTCTCTACATTACAAGATTAGAATTGCAGCACGCGGCTTGCAGCTAAAACAGTACGATTTCCGGATTAATGCTTTGGAATTGGAAACTTTACGGATAGCTTTATTGCCCGGAAGCATTCAAAAAGGAAAACCCAAACAAAAAAACCTTTACGAGAACAGATATAAATAAAGTACTACAATCGCCTGATATATTAGCTTTATTGCCGAAGCTAAACGTAAATTCTGCATATTACCTAAATATAGATAAGGATGCTGTATATAAATTTGGCTTACCCCTATTTAAGATTTTAGATAACAATCGCTTGGAGTTTCAAATTGAATTACGTTCGGAAAATGGGGAAAAACCTTTGTTAATAAAGGTAGAGACGGAAATAAATATTAACAAAGGCAGACAAATTAGCATTATTGAAACAGTGGTAACTGTAAATGAGGAACAAGTTGCGCCACAATTCGTTGAAGGAATTATAAAAAACCTTAATCAAAGACTAGATTTACTTAACGCAGGAAGGTGACGGAATTTTAATCCGAATTCTAGAATTGAATATAAAACCGTCAGAATTAGAAATTGCGGCTTTTGTGCAAATAAAACCGTCTTCCCTTCTTAGTGGAAAAGCCCCTTTCCCCATCAGAGCGCGTTATCTACCAAGCCCCTCACACAGTTTCAGGTAATATCTCAGCCCATAAGCGAAGGTGTCAGATGACAGAGCAAAGAAAAAATAATAGTATATCTTCCGGTGTTGCAGCAGCGGTTGCAGCGGCAACTGTTGCAGTAGCTGGTGTTGCAGGTTATTTTGCGATGAATCAAAACCCTCCTAACGTAGGAAATCCACCAATAGGGAATGTTTCACCCGCGCCAAATCCAGCAGATACACCACCAGCACCGACTAACGAGAAACAGGCTACCGTCTATTGGCTTGAATCAAGCGGTACCAGCTTTAATTTGGTTCCTCAAGGCATTCAAGTTCAAGCGGATATTAATAAGCCTCCAGAGTTTTTAGAAGCTGCTTTTAACAGCTTATTAGCTGGACCTACAGAAGGAAGTGGTGGTTCTTCCGCGATACCCAAACAAACTAAATTACTAGGTATTAAAGCCGAAGGAGACGAAGTAAGGGTTAATTTATCGGATGATTTTCAGTTTGGAGGTGGTAGCGCTGGGATGATTGGGCGCGTAGGACAAGTTGTATACACCGCTACAGCTTTGAAGCCCAATGCTAAAGTCTACCTCGAATTGAACGGCGAACAAATTGAAGTTCTTGGTGGTGAAGGCTTAGAGTTAGAGCAGCCGCTAACTCGCGAGAATTTCATGAAAAACTTTGAACTTTAAACCGCCCGTCCATATAGCTTATCTTTAGATTCCCACAACCCCCCTTGTAGAAGGGGGGCTATTTATTTGTTAAGAAATATAGGGAATAGGGAATAGGGAATTGGGAATAGGGAAT
>JBARZF010000015.1:0-3940 GCA_049649675.1 Rivularia sp. (in: cyanobacteria)
AAAACGCTTATTGGTTGGAAACCTCCTCAAGATGCACAATCAAATAAACTTTGGTTTGCAGATTATTGGCTTAAAAGATGGGTAGACTCGCAAGAGATAAACACCCAGAGTGAAGTTAATATAGTCTCCCCACCTTCACAAGCTCGACCTTACCGTTCTAGTAAAGGTTTCGTTGTCGTTAAAGTAGACGATTTGTCCGAGACTTCTCTTTCATTCACTTCTCTATTCAGCAAACATCCTCAATTTATATCTGACTGCAAAAATAATCCGTACAACTTTCTTGTTGAATTGTTTCAAGCTTCTGAATTACAAAAATCTTTAGATAAATTCCCTTATGAAAGTTTTTGCCATACAGAAAATCAAGATAATCAATTACTCAAATTTGACGATGTTGGCTTCTGGAATTATTACAGTAAAACTCACTTTGTACCAGAATCCCCTATATTAATTACTATCCCCAATCAAGACAATAAGTTCTTAGATCCAATTTGTTCCGTGAATTTTGGAGCGTATCACTTTTTATGGGGAATATTTAATTGCTTTGATAGTAACCGAGAAAGAGAAATTGTCGAATTTTACAATGAGTTTGGCTGGTGGAATGATTGGCATTCAACTATCTTTAACGAACATTGGGATGTGGTATTAAAATTTATCAAACAAAGTGGGTTTATTATTCAAAAATCGCTGGTTGGTAAAGATTGTTTAGGTTCTAAAAAAACTAACCAAGTCGATTGGGAATATGAGAATATGCGTTTTTCTAGTTTTAGAGTAGACAATCTCTTGTAAAAATTTTATTAAATACTTGTATTGATCTATGACTTTACAAAAATTTCGTCAACTACTTCAAAGTACCGTAGCTCAAGCTAATCAAAAAAATCCCAGTGAAATTGGTACTTTAGCTCATTTATTAATTTATTGTCTCCAGCAAAATTATCGTTATAAATCTAAATCTAGTAATGATGATGAATTTATTTCCAAAGTTATTCATGATATAGAATTAGAAATTAAAAAGTATGCCATTTTTCAAGGAGATGCACAAGAAAATCAATTTTTAGTTAATTATGATTTGGAGAGAGCCGTTAAAGATTATGAAAATTTTACTAACAGCCGCTCCCAACAACAAAGACTTTCAGATAACGTAATATACTGGCTTTTAGAAGGAGAATTTGAAGATAAATTTTTAAAGTTATGTCGCAGAATTTGTAAAAAGCGAGGAGTCGATACTCTTTTCTTGATGCCCGATTTTTCAGACTTAAAAGTTACCGAGTTGGGGTTTGGCACGCTAATTGATGCTGAATGGCTTGGAGAACAAAACGGTTTACAACTTTTAGGTCGTCAGGCAGACATTGATAAACATTTAGGGTTTTTATCTCTAGCAATCCGTCAAAGAAAACACTATTTATTAGAAGGTTATCAAGGGGTAGGTAAATCTTTTTTATTGCGAGAGTTAATAAAAAATGCTATTGAACGTTGGCAAATATCTGGCGACCACTTATTAGCTAATGTTCGTTTTATTTTATTCGATCAAAAAGATTTTATCTATTCAGAAGAAGATAATCGAACTCGTCTGACACGCTTATACCAATATCTTCAAGCCAACCCTCAAGTAATTCCAGTATTCGACAGTTTTGAGGCACTTTTAAATCCGGCTCTTTCAGTTTATGAAACTTTTACTAGCCTCTTTGGTGGGATTTTATCTACCAGGGGACGTACTTTTGTATTGGTATGTCGCACGGAGATAGCTTTAAGTTCAAATTTACTAGAACCTATTCAAAAATATAAATTATCACCTTTATCTCCTACAATAAGTTTAGATATTGTCTCTGAGAAAATGGGGCAGTTAATTTCTGACTCCGGAATAAAACTTGATTTTGAACCCTCAAAGGATGAGTTTTGTTCTTTGCTAATTAACGCAGCTTCAGAGAGATATCCCGAACGCTTTTTCCCGGAGATTGGACTACATTTAGCTGAAAGTACTTTAAATAGAGCAATCAACCGGATTTCCTATCTCAAACACCCACCTTTAGACAAAATTCTCTTTACAGATTTGTGGGAACATATTGCAGAAGAAAAGTCTATTAGTACTGAAATATTAGGGAAAAACCCAGACGAATTTTATCAAAAGGTGCAAGATAATCTCAAAAAACAAGTTATCGCTCAAGATGCAGCCGTAGAAAAGGTTTGTAAAGTTTTGCAAGTAATGTCCAAGCGTCCCCCTCGCAAAGCTCCCCGTGGCAGGTTTCTTTTTGTCGGACCTCCTGGAGTTGGTAAAACTCATTTAGGTAGGCAATTAGCAATTCATTTAGGTTTGGGAGATGAAGCCTTTTTTGTATTCAATATGTCTGAATATTCTTCTGATAGCGCCAGAACTCGGTTTATGGGAGCAGATCCGGGTTACGTTGGTTATCGTTCCACAAGGACTATTTACGACTTGGTTCGGTCTCGCCCCTCCTGCGTGATTTTACTAGATGAAATAGACCGTGCCGATGCTTCTATACAAGATATTTTACTGAGTATTCTGGAAGGAGAGGGAAAAGATGCTGAAGGTAAGATAGTTTATTTTTCGCAAGTCATTTTTATTATGACTACCAACCAAGGACAAGAACAAGTAGAAGAAAGTTATGAGAAAACCTCCTCAGATGAGGATACTTCTAGAGAAAAATTGGCTTCTTGTTTCAGCGATGAATCTTTACGAAAATTAATTCTTCTAGGTGCGATCGATGAAACCGAAATAGATATGCAAAAGTTTTTACTTAAAGAGATAAATATAGCCAAAAATCAGTTCGATGAATGTAAGTCAGAACAAGACTTGTTTGAAAAACATGGAGAATTATTAATTGAGAAATATATCGGTCTCAAAAATCGTTACAATCGTCTAGAATACGTACAAAGAAAAACACCTTTAGATCGTGCTTTTCTAGATCGCATTGATTTTGTAATTCCTTTCTTCCCTATTAAGGAGCCACAATACGTAACGCAAATCCTCGATTTGACTTTAGAAAGATACAATTGGAAGGATTGCCCTAGCTCAATTAAAGACCAAATTGTAACTCAAGCATTAGAACCAAAACAATCCATTCGTTCTTTAGAACGTCTTGTGATGAAATATTTAACTGAAGTCAACTATTCATAAAAATACATACATTTATGTCCAATTTTTGTTGTAAAGCTAATGAGTTTAGATAAACTAAGAAAAAAGTATCATATTTGGTAATTAACTAATCTTATTAGCGCAGCATACCTAATTGGGATTAGAAGTATTGATTAATTTTGGAAATTTGTAAAATCACAACATAAGGTGTAACGATGTTAAGCAAAGAACAATTAGAATTATTAAAAAAATCAAACAAAACCTTAGCAATCATGGGACGTTTTCGCAGTGAAGACGAGCAAGTTCGTTATGTATTTAAAAATAATGGCGGTAAAGACGGAAAAATAACTGTAGCGGATCTATTTGCCAAACTCAAGCCAGAATTACGCTCTTCTAGTAAGGGTACTTTACCAATAGGCGACACAATATTTAATAAATATGAATTAGATACCCCTTTTGAGGCAGGAGATAAAGGTCATTCACAGCCAATTTTGTTTGATAGTCCCTTGCTCGATGGTACTATTTATTCGGGAGAAGAAGCAAAAGGTATACAAGAACAAGGAAAAGAAGTAGTTAAGCAACTTATCGAAAGTCTTGATACCGTAGCATATTTTACAAAGAGTAATTTTACCAAAAGCTTACTGAAGATAGCCAAACACTATCTATTTTTAGAAGCTAACGAACATCTGGAACACAAAATTGCTGAAGATGCACAATGGTATAAAACGATTAATTCCGATAACTCATTTTGTTCCGGCATAGTACAGTACCTAACTGCTCACGAGCAAGACGAGCCAGAAATTGAAACTGCTTTTCAGAAATCTTTAAATAGCTTTAAAAATAATTTGG
>JBARZF010000016.1:0-2682 GCA_049649675.1 Rivularia sp. (in: cyanobacteria)
TTAGACACGAGCAGCGAATTTAACTTGTAACGAGAATTCTTTAATCGTGTCGTAGCCCAACATTGCGTTGCTCCCCAACTACAATTAATGTTGGGTTACGGTGCAATATCAATTCTGATGTTGAAAATTATCCGATCGAGGCACCTAACCCAACCTACAACTATTCCCAATCCCCCATGCCCAATTCCCCATTCTCAATTCCCAAAATCCATCATCGTCTGCCGATAAATATTAGGCATTCCAATATCAAAAGTCTTTCCATCAACAACTAAACCCGTCATTCCCTCAGCTTCCCTTAATTTCTCCAGACAAGATGTCAACTGAAACTCACCCTTTTCCCGAAAATTAGTATTAATATGTTCCTCCAAAAAATCAAAAATCTTCGGAGTTAAAGCGTACAAACCAAATATACATAAAAACTCATCTTCCCCCATTCCTTCTACCCGCAAATTTTGTCGCGCATACTCAATAGTTGGTTTTTCATAAATTTGTGTAACTTGCATTTGTGAATTACCTTCTTGCCAAACTCCCGTAATGCAACCAGCTTTATGAATCATTTCCGCTGGTAAAGAATTCAACCCAATTACACTTTGATTAACTTGTTCGTAAACCTGCAAAACTTGACGCGCACAAGATTGTTCGGCATCGGATGAATAAATATGATCTCCCAACATCAGCAAAAAAGATTCATTAGCCACCCATTCCTTCGCACAGAAAACCGCGTGTCCGTAGCCTTCCTGCTTATCCTGTGCCAAAAGCGTAATTTTACTACTTAAATCTTGAAGATAATTACAATATTCCCGATCGCGCTGTGAAAGCTTGTTAAAAAGTTTAGCATCGGGCAGGTTTTTAAAATAACTTTCAAACACCTCCTTATCATCCGGTTGCGTCACAATTCCAATTTCTTCTATACCCCCACTTACAGCCTCCTCCACAATCGACTGAATAACAGGCTTAGCCCTACCATCTTTATCAATTATCGGAAACAGTTCCTTTTTAACAACTTTCGTTGCTGGAAATAAGCGAGTACCAAAACCAGCAGCCGGAATAACAGCTTTCTTAATTCGATTCTTCATTTCTTGATTTTAGATTTTAGATTTTAGATTTTGGAATTGGGCATAGGGCATTGGGAATTGAGCATAGTTAAGAATTATTTTCCCCTTGTCTCCCCATCTCCCCATCTCCTTGTCCCCCCATCTCCCCATCCCCCCATCTCCCCCTCTCCCCCTCTCCCCATCATCCCATCCCTTAGCCATAAGCAATACCGTCTTCGTAGTGTTTCTACCCTGTGAAGAGTTTGTAAATTCTTATCCCAGGCTCTCAGTGGATGTTGATAATGCTGAGCAGTTTTTAACTATGGCAGTTGACAAACTGTCACTCAGTCAATTCCCTGATAATGGTCTTAAAAGATATTCTATATTTGTGCAAGGAGTGATACCACTTCACAACACGTTTGCTATAAGCTTATTCTCGCAATCCCTATCTATATGGGAATAGTGTCGAGTTCAAATGTTGCATCAAACAAGTGAAATGGTATAACTTTATACAAATGAGGCGCTTGATAGGCAAAACTGTCAGGCGCTTTTCCATGTAACCGATTAGTCACAAGTTTTCAGAAAACGAACCCAAATAAGAAACCGGGGATTTTACCCCCGGTTGTGTCAATTAATAAACCTGCACAAGTGTAATCGGACTTAGACAATGACGAAGTTTACCAACTTGCCAGGTACCACAATCACCTTTTTGATGGTCTTATCTTCAATATGGCGTTGGGCAACATCTGATTCGCGGGCATACTTTTCTAATCCTGCTTTGTCCAGTTGTGCTGGAACTTGTAAATCGCCACGTTTTTTACCGTTTATTTGAATCACCAAGGTTATTTCATCGGCTATCAACGCTTCTGGATCGTGTTTAGACCAGTTTGCGGTATGTACTGAGTCATCCTTACCCAACAAATGCCATAGTTCTTCACTGATATGAGGTGCGAAGGGTGCGAGCATCAAAATTAAAGTTTGAATTCCTTCAGCATAAATAGGTGAATCTTTGCACTTAGCATCACTCAAAGCGTTACTTAACTTCATCAATTCCGAAATAGCTGTATTAAATTGATATTCGCCGTCTACATCTTCACTGACTTCTTTGATTGCAGTATGAATCGCTCTTCGTAAATCCTTCTCGATTTTGGATTTGGGATTTTTCTCTTTAGATTTTTTAGAAGATTGTGGATTATCGACAAAATCAGTTACCAAACGCCAAACTCTATTGAGAAAACGGAATTGTCCTTCGACATCAGCTTCATCCCATTCCAAATCTTTTTCGGGTGGTGCTTTGAATAAAACAAACATCCGCGCCGTATCAACACCGTATTTAGCAATTACATCTTCCGGCGCAACACCATTACCCTTAGATTTGGACATGGTAGCGTAAAGCTTTTGCAAAGGTTCGCCAGTTTCGGGGTCGCGGGGATCGGTAGGATTTACTAAACTAGAAGCAATCCATTTATCTTTACCACCCTTGTTAGGATTCATATAAGTCAAACCCTGCACCATACCTTGGGTTAACAAATGTTGGAAAGGTTCATCAAAGTTGAGTAAACCTCTATCCCGCAATACTTTGGTAAAGAAACGCGAATATAACAAGTGCAAAATTGCGTGTTCGATACCGCCAACGTACTGATCGACA
>JBARZF010000017.1:0-17744 GCA_049649675.1 Rivularia sp. (in: cyanobacteria)
TTGATGAGAAATCCTGTGTTTCTTTATTCTTTTTTATATCCAACAACGCAGAACTTAAAGCATCGAGATTAACACCAGATGAATCAATATTTCTGCAATCTCCTTGCTTTACGGGTATTAAGTCAGATACATTCAAATTCTTGCTTGAAGAAATAAATGGAGAATTATCAAAAGTAAATCCACTGCTTTTTAAACCCGTAGGAATTGACATTGAATTTTTGCGTGAATCAATCCGACCCAGGAATATAGGTTCCTTCTCTCTATAAGTCAGAAATGGAACCGGACCAATAAAATAGGGGGTACATCCCAAGTCCACAAAATTATTTCTCATACAAACACGGAAGAATAAAGATTGAGAAACCTTTCCATCGACTTCCGACACATCCCACACTGCTACTTTAAAAGCATCACCGAATAAATTTCTACCTGTCGGTTCTTTACCACCATTTACTGAACCATTAATTCCCCTTCCACCTTTAACCAATTGATATTTTCCGCTAACCCAAGCTTTCCCATGAACAGCTTGAGAACCAGATAATTCAATATGAGCGCAATCTTTATCACAAGGAACTGCAAATCCTTCCTTATTACTACCTGAAATAGTTCTATCTCGCTTTTGTTCGTCAGTTGCAAACGCGACATCTACTATTCCAACTTGCATTCCTACAGGGTTAGCAGGATTGGGGAATTGAGAAAATGGTACATCGCTTAATCCGGGTATCTCATCAATATAAGCACCTTGCCATTTATCAAAGCTGGCAATAGGAGTAGCTGATAACCCTGGAATTGAATCAATATTATAAGATGCTAAATTCAAAGAATCAAAATTTAATTTACCCAAATGAGAAGATTTTTTGAGCAAATTACCTATAGTTTGATTCGCATTAAATGACTGTGATAAATTTTCTGAAAGTAAATCATATATGGGTTTGACATCTCCTATCTTCCATTCTTCTAAATCAGGTATTGCTTTAACTAAGCTTTCTATTGTTTGAAATTTGACTACACCAAAACGGGATAAGTCACTTCCTTGTATATCAGAGCCAGTAATTTGAGAAATATCTAAAAGTGAAAATTCTTGGAGCTTAAAAGAGTCCTGAAAATCACCTAGCATTGTAAACGAATCTGGCTTTTGTCCCGTATCCCAACTACGAGAAGGGTCATATCCTAACTTCTGAGAAACATTTACAGGTGCTTGAAATGACCCGGATTCAGCAATCGCTGGCATTTTAGAAAACGTAATTTGATTCCAATCTGGTAAACGAGTATTTTCCCAATTAATTGTAGGAACTTCTGTTTGTGTGGATGGAGGGTTTGATATAGATTTCTGTTGCGATGTAATAAGAACAGCACTATAAATAAAGAGTGATAAACTTAATCCACAAGTTCCGATTGAATGTTTTTTGAATAATTTCATAATGTTAATCTGTATTATTATTTTTTCGTTTATTATTTTGCTTTAATTCTTTCTCGCTGCCCCCTGCCTGCGAAAGCTTCCAAGTTCAATTAACCGATTAACCAAGCGCATTGAAATACCGCTTTCACGAGCAGCACTATTAATAGACTTTCCCATTCTTATTTTCACTAAAAAGTTCGCAATTCTTGACCATAAACGGGATTCCTGACTAATTAAACCTCTTGAGTTAACAATCCTCAATCCTCTACTTAGAAGCTGCAATTCGTTAATATTTTTGATGTTAGTTTCCTGAGTATTTTCTGGAACTATTTGACTATCAGGTATGATTTCAATAGTATGGTAAGTAGGAGTTTTATCTTTCGTTCCTACTTTAAATAAATATATCTTTCTTTCTGATTTACCTTTTGCTATAACGGTTAACAAGCTAGTATTTGATAACGGTAATTGTCTTACTTTTAATGGATTAATTCGTCGTAAATGTATTACCGTTGCCCCTTCTTTATCACATTCTTTCCCCTCTGTTGACAAACAGCCATCCACATCAAGTGATGCGAATGTTGGATTATCTAACCATACTTTTTCTATTATTTTGCCACTTTTGATAAATGATATATTTAACCCATACCCAGGTGATAATTCAATTCTAGGTATGCTTGAAGAACTATTACCAGTAGCAACTTGTTGAGTAATTTGTTTCACGCTTTGCTTTACTTCGCTTGCAATTACGGGTGATAAATTCGCAAAAGGTAGCAATACAGAGCAAGCAATTATCTTTCTCCACTGCAAAATAATCATCTCGGGCTGCCTCTAGTTAAAATTGAAAAGATTCATTCACAAAGACTTGTACCTCAGTACCAGCTTTGACATACCAAACATCCCCTTGTTTCTGTAGTTCTTGTAGTGCTTGCTGATTACGTTTGATAAAAAGTTGAGTTAATGGTTCAAATCCCCCTTCCAATACTGCTCCTAAAATATTTTCTCGACTTCTTCTTATGGAAGAGAAAGAATTAGTACCACCAAATCCACTACTCGTTGATATTTGTTGTTCCTTTGGCTGGTTGAGGACTTTACCTACTTTCGCTAAAGAACCTACAGCAAAAGTTTGTGCATCTCGTCGTGCAATTTCTCCCTTTTTACTGTTGAAGCGAGATGCTACTAAAGGTTTTCCCTCGTCACCACGAATGGCGATCGCACTAGGAGGGAGAATATATTCTTTACCATCAATCACAACCTGAGTTGCTTGGAGTTCAACGAGTCCCCCTTGATTAACGTTATTAATTTGAGCTACTACTTGAGAACCTTTTGGTAAAACAATAAAACCGTCTCGTGTATTTAATGGTTGTTCTAGTTCGATTACAAAATTTTCACTTTTTGACTTATTTTTAGATTGTTGAAAAGAATTTTTGCTTTGATGTTTACTCCAAATTAAAGGGGTTAACAACTTTCCATTAACAGATTCCCTCACCTGCAATTGATAATTGTTTTCATATCCAATAATTGCAGCTTCTTCGGTATGAAGAGGTTCTAGTTCATTGTTGTTTGATGTTTGAGTTGTATAATCCGCTGCTTTTACTAAAGTTGCAGAGGGGATTATTTGTTTTGGTTGTTCTTGTATGGTGTTATCAATCGTACTTTCCGAGGCTTGCTCGTCTGAATTTGTAGCAATTACACTCGAACCATAACTTCCCAAGCGGCTAATTTTAGTCCATTCTTCCATCGGGTCAATTTTTTCTTCAAGTTTGGGTGCAGTTGGTTTGCTAATTCTATTTGCAGTCGGTTGAAATTTCGGTATTTGTGGAACTCTAGGGGGACTATAACTTACAGGTAATGGTTGTGGTTTCGGACGAGGTATATATGGAACTCGTGTCGGTTGTGGCGGTCTTGAAACTATTTGATTTGTTACTGGTGTAGAATATTCTCTTGTTGGAGTTGGTCTAATGTTGGTTTTTATAGAAGCTTTTTTTGTAGGTTTAACTTTGGGTTTTGGTTTACTTACAGCCGTTTTAGGGCTTTTAGCACCTTCAATAGATTTAATTTTTTCAGCTTGGGTTGAGAGTGCTAATTCTGCTTTTAACTTTCCCGTTTCTCTTTCCTGTGGATTATCAGCAATTTCTACCTTGGGTTTGGATTGTTTTGAGTATTCTGTTGTTGGTGCAGTTTTAAGACTACCTGACATAATACTATTTAAAACCGTCGCAGCAGAGCCGAATACAACCAGCATTACCAAACCGACTGCGCCAAATTTAGCGAAAGGATTGCTATAGAAATTCGGTTGAGTTTTCCCCTCATGTGGAGAGTCAAATAATTCATGTGTTGCAATCGGATTTGTAGCGTCAGCTTGATTGTTTGAAACTTCGGGATTACTATCTTGAATGGAAGCAGTTCCTTCTTCCAAATGTGATTGATTATCGTCTTGAAATCCAAGCAGTTTCCCAAAGCTGACTTCATTCCAATCACTATCTGAAAAATCCGAATCTGTAGAATTATTTTTATTAGATTGCTCATCCATTATAAATTCTCCGCTTGTAAATCACGAATTGCATAAATTTCTAATCCACTAGCACGAACTTGATAAATAACAGTAGCTAATTCGCTTGTATTAACAGGAGCTTCTGGAGCAACAACTGCTCTAACAAATATCTCTTTATTAAAAGGAATGACTTCCCCCATACTATTACTCTGGTCAAAAACATTTAAATTAGCAATCATTTTTACTTTCCATTTCCCTTCACCAATTTTGGTAGGAGATTGAATTGATAACGGAATTAAAACTACTTGAGTTGTACCTTTAAAAACTCCCTGCGGTGTGATTGAAGCGAGCTTTTTGAGAAACTCTTTACGAAAATCTTCTGATAATGCATAAGACGCTTGCCACGCTCCGGATGTAACCTTACTACCCCTTAATCCTCGCTCTCTAATGTCTACACCCTTGTCTTGTATTGGTTTTGCATTCTCCTCAATAGTTGTAGGTGGTAGACTTCCAGACCAATTCATCATCAAGGTCATAGTATCGGAAACAAAGCGGGATACTACCTGGGGAGTGCGTTCAACATTTCCCAACGGTGCAACTTTAATTCCTTTACCTGTTTCTAATTGAACCAATGAAGGAGGTGGTTTTTTATTTAGCTGTGAATAGGAACCGATTAGTAATATAAGCAGAAAAAATGTGATTAAATGTAATCCAAAAGTCCCAACAGCAAACAATGCTAAAGTATCACCAGTAGAGAATTTTTTAGATGCACGATTTAAAAACTGTAATCTTTTATTTTCAGTAGATTCTGACTTAAAATTATTATCTAAATTCGTCATTTTTTTCTATTTACTCACAATTCTGGTTACGAAAGTAGAAAGACCGAAACTAGCAATGCTTGAAAAACTTCTAAAATACTGATCACCACCACCAGCGGCTAAAACTACAGATAAAATTGGGGCAAGAAGACCAATTGCCCTCTTCAAAAATCATTGGGTCATTATTGTCAGCATTTAGAACCATTGTTGCTACTAAACCAGAAATAATATTGAAGCAAAGCTTTATCATTCCTACCGAGAAGAAACCCGTTAACCATGCAAAAATAGCTTTTTGACCTACAGGAAGTAATGAACCTCCCACAGCCAGCGGTCCTAATAGTGCGGTCAATAACATACAAATTTCGATTATCCATTGAAAGGCTGCCGCAAGTGCAAGTAGCCAACCACGAACTGCTAACTGAAAAATATTGGTGTTGAAAAAATCGCTAGCATTCGATAGCCAAGATGGACGATTATTAGTTTCAGCTTCAGCCTCAATTTGCTTTGCTTGTCGGGCTGCATTTTGCAAACAAGAGGTTTGTTGTGTTGGGTCAGCAATGGTATTACATTGATTAATCAACGATTCAATTGCATCTGTTTTACCCGTTTTGAGCATTACCTGTTGATAAGCTTCCTGGAGTTGGATGGAAGCAGAGGTGGAAACCAAAAGTGTTTGATTGGTTTGGTTGATGATTCCTCTCAAACCTTTAGTTACAGCTACTAATTGTTGACCGTTATTCGCAAGTAAGACTATGACAACCATTGGCCAAATTAGTTCTGTAAATCCTTTAGAGCTATCCCCATCAATCATTTCCTTTGTCCACTGAACTATAAAAATTAGGAGAGTGCCAACTGCAAAGAAGATTCCAAGATTTGCGATCTGCTTGCAGCAGCGCTTCGCTATCGCACTATAAAGTCCTCCACCTAAAACATCATCCCAAAGCTTATCAATTGCAACAGCAACAGCTTCGCTTGCTGCAATTCCGTCCTCAGTTATTGTCGAAGCAGCTTGACCTGGATTTTCTGGTTGGACTTGAGCAAGGAAGAAGGAAGTGGGCAATCGGCAGTTAGTCGATATGAATAAAAAACCATACATAACATATACTCTTCACCTTATTACTGCTTAAACGAACCACAAGAACATTTCGTTTTCTTCATTTCTTCTATTACCGATTGCCAACTGCCGACTGCCCTTAAAACAATCGTGCTTGAGATGCTGTTCTTAGATTACTAAACCCTTGACCAATAACTTCTTTTTGGCGTGATTGATTTTGCCCGTCTAAGGAACGTGAAATATTAGTCAAGTTGAGATTTGCCAAATCTTGAGATTGTTTATATTTCAACCCATCAGTTTGCATTGCACCTAAAATTCCCGTAATTTGAGTATTTTGTTGGGCAATACGTTTCATGACATTCTGCGTTACTACATCATTTTGAGCAGCATCAGAAAATGCAGAGACTGCCTCAATTGATGTTTGTGTTTTCTCAACTTTCACCTTCATATTTTCTTGTCCCTCTTTGCTTAAGGTTGTTTCTGTTTCAGCACGAGTTATTTGTCGATCAATTTCATTGGTTGCTTTATCAACACTATTCACTGCATTGTCACTATCGGATGCTATTTCCTCAACTTTTGTCCTAACCTCCGTCGCATCCGGTAAACCTAATACGCCAGTCGCTTCCGATACTACTGCTTGCAAATCCCCTTGCAGATATTCCGCTAAATTGTCTAATTTCCGAGAGATAATTGAGGAAATATATTTATCAACAGAGCGGGTTTGCTCTTGCCATTGCTCAACTAATGCGACTAAGGGATTACTTCTAACTAAAGCATAAGCACTACTGCTAATGCCAATTGTTGCAATTGTAAAAGCTCCGACAAATATTACTATTCTCCTTTTGAATTTCATATACTTTCACTCTATTTATTTGTTTTCAACTAATTGTTTAGAAAGCTCACTTAGCGCAACAAACTTCGAGGGATACTTCGATAGGTAAAGCGTTCTTTGCTCTTGTTCTTGGGGATTATTTGCGACCACTGCTAATAAAATAGGTGCTGGATAATAACGACAAAAAGTAAATATTCCGTTATCATCAAGCAACCATTGTGAGTACAAATCCTCCTTTTTAGGAAAAAAGCTCTCAGTTGCATTACGAGCAATAATTTCTTGAGGATATTTCAAAATGGTTGTAAAACTATCAACAGCAGTGGGTTGAATTCGTCCAATTAACCGAGTAGTTAAATTTTGAAATATCTTTGAGCCAGACGGAGATTTTGCAATTGTGTCTGGGTCTTGAGCAGATAATATTACTCTAATACCTGCTGCCTTCACCATTTGCACATAACCTACCGTCCCTTAGCTGCAATTGAATCGTATTCAAATAAAATCGGACTTTCATCAATGAAGAAGATGCTCGCCGGTGCAGCTAAAGCTCGACGTAATGCTGCACTATAAGCACTTAAACTTAAAACAGCCGCATCTTCATCATTAGATAGGTTTCGTAATGCAAAGATAAGTAAACGTGCATCACTACGTCTCTGTTGAAGGCTGCGCTAAAGCTTGTCCAACCCGTGATGAAAGCCAAAATCGCAGACGCAGTTTTATTGTTTCTAAAGCCGCTTTAGTCTCACCAGTATTATCTTCTAGCTGTAAACGTTCGTGAGAGCAGAAACTTAAAAAGTCATGCAATGTTGGTATTGCAAACCATTCATCCGAACCAAAGCCATTTGTATAAGCTGCGGCGTAGCGATCGCGAATTAAATCATCGGAGAAAAAGGCTTTTAAAGCTAAAGCAATTATCGAACGCACCGCATCACTAATATTTTGAGATTGCGTATTTTTACCTCTACCACCTATAACCATTGCCATGATTGCAGTAGCGAGGAAATCTTTATAATCCTCAAACCGTTCTTGCTGCAATTTTGTAGGAAGGGAACGTAAATTAGGTAACTCAAACAAATTACTTGATTCCTTACCAATATCAAAGTACGCCCCGTCCTTGTCCATAAATAGGGTGTAGTCTGTAAAGGAGCTAGTTCCATCTGGTTTGGGGTAATCCATTCCTACCACTGGCATTCCATGTGCTAGTGCTTGAGTGAGGATTCCAGAAGCCAAAACACTTTTACCTGCACGGGTGGTTGCAAATAGTCCCAAGTTCTTATGTTGATTGTATAAATCTAGTTCAATTGGTGTTCCTCCTTCTTCTGCTATTAACTCAAAACCGCTATCATCACCAGCTTTAGTTCGTACAAGTGGCATTAATCCCGGCACTTCGCTGCTTAGGTAAACTAACCTTACTATTTTTAAATTTTTTTACTTGTTTTGAATTCATGATTGGTTTGTACAAACAACGAACTCTCGTCCAATTTGGAGTTGCAACAAATTTTGATAAAATCCGCCAAGCGCCATTGGCTGTAAGAATCCACCAAGTTGCTATTCCCCAAGCTGTTATAGAACAAGTCCAAACCCAATTCAATTTCAACAAACCGTGAGCAAGGTAATAAGAAAGACCGCTGATAATTGCCCAAGGTACTAATTGATCTGCGGGGAACGGCCCGATTAATGGTTGTTTGCCTAGAGTGGCATTTACCTTACGATTTTTATTACCCTCCATATATTTACTCCAATAATTTTTTTTTTAACTGCCTCCTCAGCCTCCAGGTGCAGCTCCTCCACCTCCTCCAATAATCAAGTTGGTCAGAATATCGCCTACCGTTACCGCAATTAAAATAATCATTGGTGTTCGCGCTAAATTTTGCCAATCTTCATTGTCCCTGGCTGCTTGAATTACCTTAACTAAAGATATTCCCAGGTAAAGTAGGAATAATCCTCGCAGCACGTTAAACGATAAAACAATTGCTTCATCTGCACCTGTAAATTGCCCACTCATCCAAGTTTCTGCATTTTGGAAAAATTGCGCTTGTGCTGGAGTTGAGAGAGCGTCTAACAGTAAGAATGTTCCTAAAACTGTTAGTGCAGACGAAGTTATTTTATATCGCTTAGAAAACTTTGTGATGGACTTAAATAAAGCATCTAAATGTTGTCGCCAAGTAATTGCTACTACTCCACAGAGCAAAAACGCTGCCGTAGTAAAACTAATCAAACTCGGACTGATAATTGAATCTAGCAATACAACAAACAAACCAGTTCGTATTATAAATGGCGTTCGCGTAGCGTACCCCAAGGGCATACTAATCAAATGTTTTATGCAATAGTTTCCTTGGCCTGACTCAGAAAATTTAGACGTTTTAAAAAGCATAAATTCATGGAATTACAAAGTTTTCTATTTACTTACAGGACTCTTACTTAATTGTATTTACATCATCCAATTGTCAGATATTCAACTTATTTTTTTCTCTCATTAGATAATTTGATTTTTAGTTAAATAAATGACTTTTATTCTATGTATAGATGACTAAATAATGAATTAAGGGTATATTTTATTTTATGTTTTAACGTATTGCTGTCTAAATTAGAGATTATAAGTTACAAGTTGACTTCTGTAGTACACAGAGAAAACAATGATATTTTATGCATTGGTAGTTTTGATTACAGTTACTCTAATTTATTAAAAAAATATGTAATAGTAACTAATAAAATCTTGATGATTAGGGAGTTTCAGAGTTTATTTTACGACCGTTACTGTAATTACTGTTTAAATAGTAAATAAATACAAAAATCGTAAAATTATTCCTTGATAGCAAAAAAATGCGAATCATATTGATTCACAAGTATCTAACCTTATTTGTTCGCATGAAAGCGGTATCTTGCCTTTATAAGAATTGAGGAGGCAGGAGTCAGCTTGGTAACTCCACAATTCAGTATATCTGACTCCTTCCCACAAAATCCGCTGTACTTTGAACAAAAGTTTTAACAGGTTGAGTTAATTATAAAAATAGTTTTTTAATCAATACCTTTATTTCTTCAAACGCAAGTGGATTTATTTCACCATCAATAAGCGTTGTTTCTTCAATATAATTTCCGTCAACTGGGTTACGAAAAACTTTAACGAGGCGATTTTTTAAATCCACAACCCAATATTCTCTAATTTCACATGAAGCATAAGCTTTCCGTTTTGTATCTAAATCTTTACTCAAACTAGTATTCGCATATTCAATCACCCAAAAAATATTTTCTGGATATGGATGACGAGTTCGGTACAGTTGTCTTAGAGGTTGAACGATTGCTAAATCTGGTTCTGGTTCGGAATTTGTTTCTGGTATTGTTATCGGCTTTGCATCCCGTATAAGTGCTTTTTCCCCAAGTAAAGAACGTAAGTAGTCAGCTGCGTCCGTACTCGACTGCGCGTGTTCAGGTCCTTCTGGGGGCATTTGTAAAATTTCTCCATTCAATAGTTCAACTTGACGACCAGAAATAAGACCGACTTCAATCATTCGGTGATAGTCGTCAAGCGTCCATTTAGCAGTAGTGACGGTCATCTTTAATTATCAGTTTTTTATAAAATGGGGGATTTATTTATATTTTAGGCAATGAAAGAGTTTTTTAAACGGAAGTTTGTTTTTTTCGTACCGTTTTTGATATTTCGATATTTTGCTTATTAATTTATCAACTGTAGTAACTAAAGCTTGATAATTGGTTAAAATACTTATCCTGTAATGATTGTAGGTAGTTACTACTCTTTGGGCATGAAGGCATATTACTTGTTTGGCTCTTATAGTAACTGGCATTTATCAAAGAAAAGCAGAGGGCAGTTGAGTTGGCAGTGGGAAGAAATAGTAAATTGTTTTTTATCGAGATTGCCTTCTCGTAACATCCCATCGCTCAAAATCCGATTCAAAGCCAGATAATCGCTCTTGGAGTAACCCAATAGGAATTTCTACACAACTACGAGTTACCATCTCTGGCGCTTTCGGTAAAATAATTTCCCCATCCACATCAGCCCTAACGTTAACTTTCAGCCGTTGGTAGGTTATGGAAGAATCGCGATACGCGAAGCGTCGCCCTTCGGGCTATCGCAATGGAATTTCTGCTTACTGTAAGTCTTGCCTCCCAATTTCTCTATTTGCTGTCGAATCATTTTTTGGCTGTAGGGCAGGTTATTTTTAAAATAGCGGGACATCAATGACCAAACCCCATGTAGGTAGACAGCTAGAGATTTGTAGTTCCCATTCTCTGGGTTGCCATCCTCGGTAATTAAACGACAGTTCCACTCACCAACTTCGGTTTGCGATAAGCCGGAGGCTGACGCTTCGCGTATCGCAGCACTAATAATTTATCTACAAAATCATCCAACGAGGGTTTCTTAGATTCATCCTCATTAGCTTCACCGCATGCGGAAGCTCAAATAAGCCCAAACCTCTTCTTCGCTAATAACACCACTTAATTGAGCTAATTTCAAAGCGTAATAACCAATCAATGCCAAACTTGACGCTAACCTTGCGTGTGCTGTGGGTAACTTCGCGATTAGCTGCAATTCTAAATCTTTAATCCCTTTTTGATCGTAACCAAGTTTTATTAAACTGGGTAAAGTACGGGAGCAGATACGGGACATTGCTCGCAATTCTGGGAAAGCGGCAGGATTTGGGGTTCCTGCAAACTCCAATCGAATTAACCGTGACAGAATCCCAAGGGTCATCATCACCAATCGAATAATTGGAAGCGACAATTAACGCACTGTGAGGGTCTTGATTATTTTCTCGTACAGAACGAGAACCCCCACCGAATTGAGTTTTTATTTGTTGACAAACCCACTGTATTTGAGCAATGTCTGGGTCATCGAGAAACTGGGTTAACCCACCCATAAGCTTAAATCTTTCGTGGTAGGCGCTTTCAGATGCTTTATTAATCTTGGCTCGATGGTCAAAACCGGCGCAGAGAAAGTGCAGTAACTGCTGCGAGTGTTTTTCCCGTCCCCGCATCTCCGTAAAGTCCTAAAACGGGGAAAAACCCTTCTTCCTGTTGGATTTTATCATAAAACAAGCCAGCTACAGAGAATGCTGCCGTAAACAAAGCTGGCATAAAGCCGGATGCTCCGAAGAAGTTACGCATGGAATTAACCAAACGTGGCAATACATTTGGTTCTGGTTGCGTATTGATTTTAGGAACCGGAATCTTTTCGGAGGCAATTAATCTTTCATTGAGAACCCAACCTGATTCTTCTTCAGTAACTAAGTCTCCATTTTTAGAAATTTGGCAGTCGTGGAACACCCAAGTTCCATCCGATTGCCGACCAAGACGTTCAGATAATTTATACGGCTTGCCTCCACGCTCACGGTATGCGGATAATTCTTTGTGCAAATATTGGTGAAGTTCCTCTGGTTTTAATTTGTTAACGAAATAGACTTTACCAGTTGCACGAGATAAGCAATTGATAAAATCCGTGATTTTGTTCAGTGCTTCGGCAGGAACCACTACCCGATGCTGTTCGTTGGGCGGGTCATAAGTACGTTTTACTTGTAGAACTAATCCACCATAGTTATCATTAGTTCCTATTAATTCTCGCTCAACAACGAAACTAAAACCTGCTGTATTGTATCCATTTCCATTCTGTATTCACAATATCCAATAACCTAACTCTGACCGATATGGATGTTGCACTGGTGATGACCAATCTTGGGTATTAAACTGTGCCTAGCTACTTAGTAAATAATTTCGGATGTCATCAGACCAGAGTTTCATCCATTCGTCAATTGAAATGTAAGTAATAGTATGACGATTCCCTTGAATAATCAGGTCGTCAATATCCGGGTCATCTTTACCAAATTGTCCCCACCAAGCAATACGAATAAAACATTCCCATTCCTGCAATAATTTGATTGTTTCGTGGTAACGGAGCATGATGTGTTGATTCAAGAGCATTCCCGCATCAACGTATAAATCGATAACTAAGTTTGATAATGAAGTATTTTGTTCACTTGCAGTTTTTTCTAAATAACGTTTTAGCAACTTAGGGCTACAATCCCATGCTGCTCCAGACGCTCCGATAATTACTTGTTGAAGATTGCAAGCAACCGACCAAGCCTTCAAAACTCCCTCTGCTAAACCAATTGAGGATATTTGAACCGATTCCGGACGGCAGAATGCAAGTGGCATTTCCTGATTATCCAAGCGAGGACCATTCCCACCTTTTTGTGCAGAGGAACCCCATTTATATTTACCATTACTTGTATCCTCTGGGCGGATTTGAAAAGCGATGATTTGTCCTAATTCGTTATTAATTGGGAGAAATAGCCCAGATTGTCCGCATAAATATAAATTGCCATCTATTGTAACTACACCAGGTAAATCGGCGCTGACATTTTTTACAAGTTGTTTCGACCACGAACGAAAACCAATAAAGTCAATAAACTCTCCCAATCCACGTACATCTGTTAAGTGATTGCGGTGAGTTTCATTTAATTGAAGTTGGTTTAATACCGAACGATATTGCTTATCTCGTTCCTCCTCACTTAGAACTGACGGCACTGAAAAATCGTTCTTATCCGTTGGAGGAGGTTGATTGTTTTGCTTCTTGGTTTTAGGGAGCGTAGTACAATAATTATTTTTCAATCCATTCCCCAAAGGAAAATGTGAAGGATAAGCTTTTTGAACTGCGAATGCCCATGAAGAAGGTCGCCCTGTTAAATCAGCTATTCTCTTGTAGGTTGCTTTTTTTCCCTGACTTTGAAGTAATGCCGTTGCCCTTAATAATTCATCAACTACGTAAGAAGAGATGAAAGAATGTCCCATACCATCTGATAATTCTCGAATATGGACATAACTAGATGGTATGGAATTTGGTGTGGAGTGGAAGCAATAAATGCTACCATCGTCGTTTATTTTACAACTACCTTTTGTGTTACCGCAAACAGGACAAGGCTGCTGCTTATTTGAATGTCTGCCTTTTTTATGATTTCTCGACATGGAATGTAATTCTCACTTACGAGTAATTTTTGCGTTGATGAAGGATAATCCGATCTGCACTTCGGGCGATCTGCTTGCCTTACTCGCTTCGCTATCGCTATCAACTATTGATTATTCAGCAGCCCTTCTGACTGAAAAATAAATTCCAATGCTTCTTGAGGATAGTTACCAACAGTTCCAAACATTGAATCAAAAACCTCTTCTTTTCGCATTCCATTCTTGCGGCAGTAAGCAGATGCTAATATCCCAAACTGTTAGCTTGAGCAATACCTTGTTTGATTTTATGAAGATTTGCGTAACCAACAACTGTAAAATAATGACATGCAGGGCGACTCGATGCGGTCGAGTTCTGCATCTATCCCTTGTAACCATTTATCATGAGCTTCAAACGACTCAGTTAAATGTTCAGTTTTTGCTAAAAGTATACGTTGCTGACACTCTATTTGACATTGAATTTCTAAAAATTTGGATAATTTTTGATTAACCTCTAACCCAAATTGGAATGTTTTCTGTTTTTGGGAACGCCACTCTTTCTCTAATTGCAAATACCACTTTCTCACTTCTCGACCTTTTTCCGTTCGCGCCATCATAGCAAATGATTTAGCACAGTCGATTGTTAACATCAGTTTTTCTAACTGAGTACCTCCTCCCTGAGAGCGTTTAGCCACATTATCCGAAATGATAATGTGGTCAAAGTCTTGCCCCACAGTAAATTCAGCTTTTTCAAAGGCTCGTTTTGCATTACCCTTTGTACTAAATTCCAACCATTGCCAATAGATATCGAAATCCACAGGAAATTGTTCTTCTGAATCCAGTTGAGTCAGTATTTCTTGCTTTATAAGATTATTCACTTATGCATTACCTAGAATAATGAAACGCCATAAACAATTCGCGCCCCCTGCCTTGCTCTCGCAGCAAATTTGCATTGTGGACATTTCAAATGCCAGAATTGCAAACTAGTCCGAGCCGAGTTGAGCAAGATTTCTTATAGTTTTTGTTTTCAGGTTTTAGTAAATCTCGCACCCGAATAGTTGTTGTGCTTGAATACAAAATCTGCACCCGCTTATTCAAATAAAACAGAAGATTTTTAAGTAATTTTCGGGCGTTGCGTTTAATACTTATTTCCAAATATTGAATGCATTCGATTCAAAACAAATCATCCAAAAGGAATAAAAATCATTCTTTATTTATTACTACCCCATTAGATAGATGCATTCCATGTATTAATTCTTCTAATCTTTACAACATTTGATACAAATACTTGGGAATAAATTTTAAATATAACTACGTAAATGACAATCTTCTACTTCGAGATGATGTATTGTTTTTATTTTTGCCTTATTTGTATTAGAAATAAAAGTATGAATCTATTTACTGGCTTTATAATTCTCCGTTTATGTTTCTTGAGAAATTACTCCTAAAATCAGCAAGTAAATCAAATTCTGATCTGAGATTTTCCATAAATATCCAATGTTCAAAATATTACATATAAATTCAACCAATTTATTTTATATTTTTAGTATTTCCATTAAAATCAGTAAAATAAACCGATATAAGCTATTGATAGTAAGAACTTGGGCAATTTTAAAGAAATAGTTTTAAAAATCTAAATAAAGTTCAGTATTCGGTTATCAGCTATATATTTAAATACTTTTATTATTAAGTGTCTAGCTATCTACTATCGATGTATCCCTTGATTTTAGTACTTATGATGAATATCAATGTCTATGTTGACTACGTATAAAACCACAATAAATAGTCACAATAATATACAGCTTGATTTTTGCTGGAAATTATTTCATCACAAAAAAATTGCTAAAAAAAGCCAACGAAGATATAAATAATTCAGAGGAAATGATGGTGTGTTATTTAGTTGCTCGATTCGGATAGTTGAAGAGCCATGAATTTTATTTGAAGTCAATACTTTTTCGTTTCTGTGGTGTTGAAACGAAAATTTGAGACTTTAAATAATTAGCGTGAGTGCAAGTTTTACTCACAAGTATTTAATTGTAAAATAATAAATTCAATCTGAACAAGGTGCCTACATAATTGTTGTATTTAGGAACAAAACACGATGTTTCAGTTTGCTAATAAACATTTGGCTTCAGAGAAGCTAAGTTTAAGTTGCGCTACGCTCAAAAAATATCGGCTTGATGGCACATGGATCGAAGGAAGCCATTGGGTAAGAGTTAATAGTCGCTGTATTCTTTACAACCTTGAATTAATCCAGGATTGGTTACATAATCGTCACGATCCGATTGCTCATCATCGGGCAATTGATACGTATCATGCTTCTTTGGCAAGCAATCACAAACGCAACAACCGTGCTAAGACTTAATTGTTTATCATGATTGACTTGTTCCATGCTGCTGCGATAGACGTTCATTGCGCCTTAGCATCAAGCGCTCGGTTTATCAGGGAGCAACGCGATTTTGTGCGTTCGTACCTTGCAGCTATGAGCGATACCCGATGCGTTGATTGTGGCGTTAAGATATATTCGATTTGTTAATATATCGGGGAAATAATCGGAAATGACGAATGGAAAATAAAAAATACTAACTTTGGTCGTCTGCAACTGAAGGCTCAGACACTTTTTTCAATGCTGACAATAATAGCGCCAGAAACAGTTTAGCTGCCGATGCTAAATTGGTTTGTATTATTGAAGCTTCCTCCTGGAATGAAGCTCAACAAAAGCGATATGATTTCATGGGTTGGGGTCATTACAGGACATTTGATGAAGTTGCAGAGCAGCACGAAAAGACGTAATTTACCTGGGTAAATTTAAAACAGCATAAGATATTAGTAGCCATTCTAAATAGTGGTTATCGTATTTTCCCCAACTCAAAAATCTGGCACTACAATCTCTCGACTTTGCCCTACGTAGTGCCGGTAAATTATCTCTGGCGAATTACCCACTAAAGTTGCCACATCCTTAACATCCATTCCATTCTTCAATGCCAAGGTAATAAAGGTATGTCGAGTTTGGTAAAGCTTGCGATATTCAATACCATCTAGCTCTCTTAGAGTTGCTTTCCAACCTCTCGCCGTAAAGTTATGAATATCAATCCATCTTCCTTCTAAAGAAGGAAACACTTTTGCATCATCACAAGCAGCTTTAATTGATTTGAGCAAAGTTGCTAGACGATTGTTGATAGGGAAGACTCGCATATAGCTGAGTTTTCAAACCTTTTTTACAGGTTAATCCCGATTCAGAAACCACCACGGCTTGTTCAAAACGAATAAAACTAAAGTCGTTAGCAACGTGCTTCCACTCCAAACCAGCAGCAACGGAACGGTCTGCAACCTGTCAGGAACAAAAATTCAATCAAAGGGGCGTAATGCTTGTAATAACGGCTATCTTTAAATGCTTGGATAATCCTGTCGCGTTCTTCTTGGGTAAATGCATTAATGTCAGCATCTTCCTTTGAAGCTTTAGGAATCTTAATATCGCTTGCCATATCCCCAAAGGGGTTTTCTTCAATTAGCCCAGATTTAAGTGCCCAATCGCAGCAAGCTGAAATTTGGGTTAACATCCGTTTGCAAGAATTTGGAGTTTTATTGGCAACCAACCAATCTCGAATTGCTACTGCTTTATCAAGGGTTTTGAAAGGTAGATGTACGTTGATGCAGTTCCGAACTCTTTGAACGTCCTTAGCTAAGGTACTGGGAGACAAACTACTACGTTTGAAATCAATATAGCTTTCCCATAAATCAGCCAGGGATACAGCGACTTGTGGAGGTGGTGTAGATGCTTTAACTCTAGCGACTAAAGATTCCGGCTTATACTTAGTTAAAGTTGGGTCGAAATTTCCCGATAACATATCAAGCTCAATTTGCTTGGCTTTCATTTCTGCTAGCTTACGGTTGGCTACCGTATCGGAAAAACCAGTTGAAAGATAATAACGTTTTCCTGCGAAACGGAAAACAAGCTGTAAACGTTCGTGGGAGATTTTTATTTGGACAGTACCTTTGGATGATTTACGTTTTGGGGATTGGCTAGTCATAGGGAACTCCTGAAACCGCGTCACAGAACGCGCTTAAATTTACCCCCAATTTACCCCCAAAATTTAGCCAAACATATCCAAATATGTCCAACGTGGCTATTTTTTACACCACAGTTACACCTCCGTAAATCGCTGAAACGGGGTTTTAGCGGCATTAAAAAACCCCCAGAAGCT
>JBARZF010000018.1:0-5697 GCA_049649675.1 Rivularia sp. (in: cyanobacteria)
GCATAGGGAGGCATTGCGTACATATGCTGCGCTACCAAGGAAGTAATTGTTCCTAATGCTGCCAAAGCTAATGACAACTGGAAGTGCAGTGAGTTGTTGATGGTGTCGTACAACCCTTGGTGCGGTAAGTTAAATTGTCCTTCAGTTTTGGTGCCAAAGAATTGCTTAGCATTAAGCATCTCTTTAATGCTGTGACCAATTCCAAAGTTTGTCCGGTACATATGACCGGCAATTATAAAGATTACCGCGATCGCCAAGTGGTGATGAGCCATATCGGTCAACCACAAGGATTCTGTTTGGGGATGGAATCCACCTAAGAAGGTGAGAATCGCCGTACCAGAACCTGTTGATGTACCAAATAGATGGCTTGCAGTATCGGGATCTGCTGCGTAAGCACCCCAATTTCCGGTGAAGAAGGGTTGCAAACCTGCTGGGTGCGGTAGGGTGCTGAGGAAGTTGTCCCAACCTACGTGTTGTCCGCGAGATTCGGGGATTGCCACGTGTACCAAGTGACCAGTCCAAGCCAAGGAACTTACACCGAACAAACCAGCTAAGTGATGGTTTAAGCGGGGTTCAGCACTCTTGAACCAAGAAAGACTGGGGCGGAACTTGGGTTGTAAATGCAACCAACCAGCAAACAAGAATACACCAGCTAACAATAGGAGCAACAACGCACCAGAGTACAGGTCATTGTTTGTCCGCATCCCAATGGTGTACCACCAGTGGTAGACACCAGAGTAAGCAATGTTAACTGGATAATCTACGCCACCTTGAGTAAATGCGTCTATCGCTGGTTTACCAAAGTGGGGGTCCCAAATAGCATGGGCGATTGGACTGATATGAAGGGGATCTTTAATCCACTGTTCAAAGTTACCTTGCCAAGCGACGTGGAAATTTAGGCTGGATGCCCACAAGAAAATGATTGCCAGGTGTCCGAAATGAGTAGCGAAAATCTTTTGGTAAAGATTCTCTTCGGTCATCCCATCGTGGCTTTCAAAATCATTACCCATCGCGATCGCATACCAAATCCGACGTGTAGTCGGATCTTGTGCGAGATCTTGGCTAAATTTTGGAAATTTTGTTGCCATAGGTTTTATAAATCCTCTGACATGAGAGCCATTTAATAATTTGAGAGTAGTTAGTTGTTAGTTGTTAGTTGTTAGTTGCTTTGCTCTACTAACCACTAACTACTAACCACTAACTATTTGACTGTTAGCCTAACGAAAGAATTCTGGCATGGAAGAATGCCCAAGTGGTAACGATACCACCCAATAAATAGTGAGCTACTCCTACAGCACGACCTTGAATAATACTCAAAGCGCGAGGCTGTATTGCTGGTGCTACTTTCAATTTGTTGTGCGCCCAAACAATCGACTCAATTAGTTCTTGCCAGTAGCCTCTGCCGCTGAACAGGAACATTAAGCTGAATGCCCATACAAAGTGAGCGCCCAAGAAGAGCAAACCGTATGCGGAAAGCGCACTTCCGTAAGAGTTAATTACCTGTGAAGCTTGTGCCCACAAGAAGTCACGCAACCAACCGTTGATGGTGATAGCACTTTGAGCAAAGTTACCACCAGTTAGGTGCGATACGTTGCCTGCTGCGTCTACAGTTCCCCAAACATCTGACTGCATCTTCCAACTGAAGTGGAAAATTACAACAGATATACAGTTGTACATCCAGAACAATCCGAGGAATACGTGATCCCAACCGGATACCTGACAAGTACCACCACGTCCGGGACCGTCGCAAGGGAAACGGAAGCCTAAGTTTGCTTTATCTGGAATTAAACGAGAACTGCGTGCAAACAGTACGCCTTTTAACAGAATCAAGACGGTAACGTGAATTGTGAAGGCGTGGATGTGGTGAACCATGAAGTCAGCGGTACCCAAAGCAATGGGCATCATCGCGATTTTTCCGCCTAGAGCTACAATTCCGCCACCGAAAGCATAACTAACGGGTTCTAATGCATTAGGTGCAGTGCCACCAGGTGCTACGGTGTGTAGATTTTGTACCCACTGAGCAAATACTGGCTGCAATTGAATCGCCGTATCCGAGAACATATCTTGGGGACGACCTAAAGCACGCATGGTGTCGTTGTGAATGTAAAGTCCAAAGCTGTGGAAGCCAAGGAATATACATACCCAGTTCAAGTGAGAGATAATCGCGTCTCTGTGGCGAAGTACTCGATCCAAGAGGTTGTCTTGGTTCACTACAGGGTCGTAATCACGAACCATGAATATAGCAGCGTGGGCTGCTCCACCGACGATACAGAAGGCACCAATCCACATATGGTGAGTGAAGATACACAACTGAGTTGCATAGTCAGTTGCCAAATATGGATAAGGAGGCATCGCGTACATATGATGCGCGATGATAATCGTCAGCGAACCCAAGAAAGCAAGGTTAGTTGCCAACTGAGCGTGCCAAGATGTGGTCATGTTTTCATAAAGTCCCGCGTGACCTTGGCCAGTGAAGGGTCCTTTATGATTTTCCAAAATGGTCTTGATGCTGTGACCGATACCCCAGTTGGTACGGTACATATGACCGGCAACGATGAACACTACCGCGATCGCCAAGTGGTGATGGGCAATGTCGGTCATCCACAAACCGCCAGTTACTGGGTTTAAACCGCCTTTGAAGGTCAAAATATCTGCATATTGACCCCAGTTCAAGGTGAAGAAAGGTGCTAATCCGCTGGCGAAGCCGGGATAAAGCTCTGTCAACAGGTCTTTGTTCAAGATGAACTCGTGAGGCAGCGGCACATCTTTGAGGGGAACTCCCGCATCCAACAACTTATTAGTTGGGTTAGATACGTGAATTAAGTGCCCAGCCCAGCCCAAGGAACCACAACCCAACAACACTGATAAGTGGTGGTTAAGCATGGACTCCACATTTTGGAACCATTCCAATTTGGGAGCTCGCTTGTGATAGTGGAACCAACCGGCAAATAGCATCAAACCTGCCATTACCAAACCGCCGATAGCAGTGCAGTATAGCTGGAATGAGTTGGTTATACCCCAACCGCGCCATATCTGGAATAAACCGGAGGTGATTTGAATTCCGTGGAATCCGCCACCTACATCTCCATTTAATATCTGTTGACCAACTACAGGCCAAACAACTTGAGCGCTTGGCTTAATAGCTAACGGATCCATTAACCAAGCTTCGTAGTTGGAAAATCGAGCGCCGTGGAATATCATCCCGCTCAGCCAGATAAACACGATGGCCAAATGACCGAAGTGGGCTGCGAATACCTTACGGGATACGTCTTCTAAATCGCTTGTATGTGAATCAAAATCATGGGCGAGTGCGTGCAGGTTCCAAATCCAGGTTGTGGTTTTTGGACCTTTAGCAAGGGTTCTGTCGAAATGACCGGGTTTGCCCCATCGCTCGAACGACGTTGGCACTGGGTCTTGATCGACAACGATTCTTGCTTTCTTTTCCTCTCGCTCCGGAGGACTTATTGTCATTCGACCTCCTCTCTAAAAAAAGGACTGAGGATTTGCTGCTAGTTGTCTTTACAAATAAATGGCACGTCATAATAAAATGCGTTTCCACTCATATGCTTTTTTTTCGCGAGCAAAGACTCTATGCGTTTATTGCTTTCTCGTTGAATTATAAAGTCATCTATCCCACTTTGTGAGCGTTAAATTAACAATAATTAAAACTTCGATAATTTTTGTCTTATTAACCTTTTAGGTTTGAGACGTTGGTCAAAAAGTCAATACTTTAAATATTTCGTTACAAACAGCAACAGTTCGTATAATTAACCCTCCTCTATAGCATACAAATTCATAGATGTGAACAAGCCATGTTATTGTTTTATCTTATAGTTACGATATCTGAAGCAACTATCTGGCATCAGGTTGACACAGAGTATGAATAAGATTCATATGTAAAAATAAATGCTTTTGAGAACTAGATAGATATCAGTAAAATCATCTATGTAAAATATTGTAAACATCTGTTCTGGGTTACAGATTATATGAGTTGTGTTGTTTTTTTAAATAGATAAACAGTAAATTTGTTTTGTCGTCAACCTGTTTAACAAGCTACCAAAATCAGAAATTATTTTATTTTTGTCAGGAATGCTTTATGTACTATAGGTACTTGAGCTCTTACTAAAAAATTTTTAAGCTATACCAGGTAGAGAAATATGGATTCATGGTTGATGAAGGTTTTGACTAAGTTGAAAGCGAAGAGATACGCGCTGTTTAAGAATTTGATCCTATGTCTGTTGGTATTGAGTTTGACGGCTTGCGGTGATAAGGCGATTGGTAAAGACGTGTCGATTGAATTAGTTGAAAAACCAGTACGAGAAAAAAACGCTCAACTTTCCCGAAAAATCTCCGAAGTTGCTCCTCCCGAAGTTATTCAAGAATTGCGTCAAAGTAATAACGTTTATCAACCGCAAATAAAAATACTCAATCCTCAACCTGATGAAGTATTAGAAGTAGATAAAGTAAAAGTTAGTTTACAAGTTAAAGATTTACCAATATTTAAAGATGCAAGGTATGAATTGGGTTCGCATTTAAAAGTAATTTTAGATAATCAACTCCAATTAGAAATTTACGATCTAAATCAACCATTGGAGCTATCAGATTTATCTCCAGGTACTCATACTTTACGTGTTTTTGCTTCTCGTGCTTGGCATGAAAGCTTTAAAAATGAAGGTGCTTACGCTCAAACAACTTTTCACGTATTTACTAAAAGTGATGATAATAACCCAGATAATAATCTGCCGATATTAACTTATAACAGCCCGGAAGGTAGTTATGGTGCAGAGCCAATTTTACTTGATTTTTATTTAACCAACGCTCCACTACATATTCTTGCTGAAAATAATCCCGATAATCCGATTGCAGATTGGCGAATTCGCTGCACGATTAATGGTGATAGTTTTATTATTGATAGATGGCAATCGTTATATCTTAAAGGTTTTAACTCAGGACAAAATTGGGTAAAGTTAGAATTTTTGGATAATCAAGGGAATCCAGTTAAAAACGCTTTTAACAGTACCGTTAAAGTTATTAATTACGAACCAAAGGGTAAAGACACTCTTGCAAGAATTGTTAGAGAAGAACTTTCTGCGGAAGATTTACGAGGAATTGTAGACTCAAATTATGCAGTTGAAATTCCTACAGAAACAACTCCCGAAAATAAAGAAGAAGAAGATAATGGTGGATTTTTCAATCGATTCAATCGTGGTGAAGAAGATAAAACACCAACTCCACAACCTACCATAGAACCAATTCCGAAAGTAATTGAAACACCGGAAGCTGAAACAACTTTAGAAGAAACAATTCCCAAAGTAATCGAAACACCGGAAGCTGAAACAACTTTAGAAGAAACAATTCCCGAAGTAATTGAAACACCCGAAGCTGAAAATAAATTAGAAGAAACAATTCCCGAAGTAACACCAATTCCAATTACACCTCAAGCAGAAGAATCAGAACCTGGTGAATTTTTTAATCGATTCAAACGTGGTGGAGAAGAAACAAAACCTGGTGGATTTTTTAATCGATTCAAACGTCGAGGAGAAGATAAAACACCGATTCCACAATCTACCGTGGAAGCAATTCCAGAAATTATTAAACCAGAGCAACCAGATACTTTAGAAGAAACAATTCCGGAAACAATTAATATTCCACAACCAGAGACTTTAGAAGCCACACCGGAAGCAGAAATCGTACCAA
>JBARZF010000019.1:0-14141 GCA_049649675.1 Rivularia sp. (in: cyanobacteria)
GAATAGCTATCTAAAAGCGAGTTATTCTTATGATTTGTAAAAACTTATAGATGTTTAGGATAAAACTTTATAAAGAATCAAATATTCAAATAAATTCTCGTAGTTTTATAGGTCTAAGTTCTGAAAATTGAGCGATGGGAAGACGATAGGTATAAGCCGCAAAACCCAGTATTCCCTCGTTCGCGATTAAAGCAGCTTGTTTGTGATTAACTGCATTCTCCATTGCTGCTTAACGATTTTTCCCTATTCTCAAAACAAAATTTCAATCTTATGTAGTGCTTAGAGCTTCCCCTCTATAGAAAACTAAGCGATAATTGCCTACATCTAAATCTCAAGAAAGACTTTTTGTGGCTATAGCTTTCAATAAATAGATTCAAGGCAACCGCTTTTACCCACACTCATCCGTATATCTTCCAGTATTTACCCAAACCCTTGGCTGCTAAAAGTGCTTTATTGCCCAGGCAAATGATTTAAATACCCAAAAAACCTCAGCCCAAACGAGATCGGGCTTCACATTTCTACATATTTGCTGCGATTTTCAATATTATTCAACTTACTGGTAACTGCTAACTGGTAACTGCTAACTGTTCGCTACCTCAAAACCAGCCTTCTTGTTCGAGAGTTTCGATTAATTGAAGTCCGCGCGGGTCCCCAACTCCTAACAATGCGGCTTTAGTATCCTCACGCACTCCTAAATCTCCGTCTTCAGCGAAAGCTTCAATCAAAGCATCAATAGCAGTAGCGTAAACAATATTAGAAGGTAATTCGCGGCATAATTGTCCAATCGTCCAAGCGCAATTACTCCGCACTGCTGGCACCGAGTCTTTTACCAAGCCTTCAATCAAAGCTGGCATCGCACCAACAACAGCTTCATAACCGACTTCTGCCATCTGCGCCAGAGAACTAGCAGCCCACAATCGCACGGCGGAAATATCGGTTCTTAAAGCATCGGCTAAAGGCGCTAAACAACGCGCATCTCGACAATTACCCAACGCCCAAACCACACCTTTTCGCACGTGGCCATTCCAATCTTGGTTATATTGGTTAATCAACGGTTCAACCGCATCCGGACTGGGATTGCGTCCAATGCCATATGCTGCACTTACCCGCACCAGAGGACAAACATCCGTTAATAACCGAATTAAATGAGGAGTAGCGCGAGCATCTTCAATATCACAAAAAGCACGTGCCGCCAGCATTTTCTGCTGTGGCTGAGGATTTTCAAGCAGCGCTAACATAGCCTCCGGATCGGGTTTTGCCGCTTCCGACTCCGCACTTAGCGGCTCTATCCGATCTAGAGGGCTTTCTAGTTCCGCTTCGACATCAAGTAGGTAATGGTCATCTGCATCATACATAATTTTAAAATTACCATTACCCTGTAACTTTGGGAAGAGGATGGGGAGATGGGGAGATGGGGAGATGGGGAGACAAGGGGAGCCGCCGTGCCGGTGCGGGGGTACAAAGCCGCCCTCGCAAAGTGGCGTGACAACCGGAAAATATAGCTCACGGAGTTAGGAGTTAACGATTCTTAGTTATTAGTTACGTAGTGGTAACTGATAATTGATAACTGATAATTGATAATTGTTCACTGCTCACTGCTCACTGTAAAGATTTAACCATCCATAAGGATTGGATTTGATAACCAAGCTGGTTGTAAAGGTTTAGTGCGGGGGTGTTTGTTTGAAAAACCTGTAATGCTATTTGGTTGTCACCTCTTTGTTTTGCCCAGTTTTCGGCGTACTGCATCAAGGCTGTTCCTATACCTTTGCGCCGATGTTCCGGGGTGACGTAGAGAAGAAATATGTGTGCGTGACGCAATCCGCTAATTTGATCGATCGCGTTTCCCATCCACAAACAAGCAATTGGGCGGGTGGGAAATATATCTACTGGTTCTTTTTTCTCTGCCGAATATTCTACCCACCATAAGGGGGTGTTTTTGGAAAGATATTGCTCGACTGTTTGCGATAAATGTGAAAAATCTTGTCGCGGAAACATATCTTGGTAGGTGCGCTGCATGAATTTTACCAGCAGCGCGAAATCCTTGGTTGAGCCGGAACGAATTGTATAATCTGGTAGTAGTTTTTCTGCCACTAATTACGTATTCGCGAAGCTACTATTTTTTTGTTGCTGTTGTCTTCGAGGGAAGGAGACATTAAAGATGCAAATTCTGGTGCTACACCATTTTCCAATCTTCCTACACCTTCTTCGATGGGTGCGGGGGCTGCCATATCTGATGGTAAAAATATACGGGCGCTAACTGCTACTAACGCTAAACCGAAAATTAGTACCGCGATTAAGGGAGCAATGTATTGACGTAATATTGCCATGTGTAGAATTAGTAATTAGTTTTTAGCTTTTAGTTTAATTCAACTATTCTAACGCCCTCTGTCCCTTTCTAAGTCGGCGATCGCCCTTTGCCAATACCAATTTTCTGACATATCGGGATGATTTTGCTTTAGTTGTTCGACTAAGCGGGTTGCAGTGCCCTTATCGCCACCAACCAAAGCGAAGAGTTGATTTTGCAAGTGTGCATCGGGTGTGGGTTCTGGTGTTGGATATGACGGTTGTGGAGAAAATGAGGGCGACTGACGCTTTTTAAATTCCCAAAATAGAACAAAATATAAAGTGCCGAAAATAATTATTAAGCTTATAGTTCCCAGAAAAGTTATCAAATTCAGCGTTAAATATCCCAAAATTAATTGAGAAAGAACATAGCCGAGTATAACCCCTATCGCCATCAGAATGACAATCGATACAATCCCAACGAATTCCTGCCCCATAAGTCTCCAACATTTTTTACTTGGTTTGCGCTTTCTAAAAATTCTTGGTTCCAAGGGGCAAACACTGGCAATCTAAATTTAGTTGAGCAGATGCAGCAGTTTAGATATCAAGCTGTAAATCAAGGCATGGGTTTTTACCGTAAACCACTAATTACAATTATTTTAAATAGGAAAGGTTTCCTATTTAAACGTAAGTCCTGTTTACTAACTGCTTACCAAGGATCAACGCCGCCCCTCGTAGCACTGTATACTTAAATACTCTAAATTTAGTCTTCAGCCAGAGTGCCCACAATGGTTCAAATCAACCTTCAATTCTTTACTCTGTGCGATTTACATTTTGGCAAATGCTGTTAGTAGTAAAAAGTGTATAGACATATTTGTTACCAAAGCATCGCTTGTTTTGAAAAGTACTATAAATCACCATTATGGATTAGTCGATGCTTACACCCTGGCCGTCGTAAAAATTTGATTCGATTAAAACATGAACGATATCTTGACACATCTGCACTTTTTTGTAGTGCCAATACGCCGATTTTTGAGAAGGGGAGATGGGGAGAGGGGGAGATGGGGAGAAGGGGAGATGGGGAGATGGGGAGATGGGGGGATGGGGAGATGGGGAAGCAATATTTTCTTACCGAAGCTCCCTCCGCTTCCTTGGCTCCCTCTGCTCTTGTTCCAATGCCCAATTCCCTTTGGCCATAAAGCCCTATTCCCCAGTTATTTTATAAATCTGATGTCCTCTTATTTCTATACCGCGTTCGTCGAGGCATTCTTGCCAGCCGTTACGGGTACCGATTTCGCTGGGATTTTCATATAATCCTGCTTCTTCTTCAAGTTGGGTAAGTTGAGCAAATTCTTTGTAGAGTGGATATTTAGGTGTTACAAATGTTTCTTTACGGTGCAGTATGGGGGGATTTTCTCTGGTGGTGTAGTCGCCGCGAGTGATTTTGAATGTTTGTAAGTCGATTACTATGCTCGCTTTTAACGCTGGATGAGCATCGGTATCGAAATCGGGGTAATACAGGTAAGATATTCGTGGTTCTTCGATGTGAAGTTTAATTAATGTTGTTTCTTCTGGCCTTCCAAATACACGACTGGCGCAACCTTCGTAAATTCGCAGTAATGGATCTAATTCCCACAATGCTTTAATGTGGACGTAAAGAGCGCTGGGAGTAAATTTACCAACTTTACTTTTATTGCAGGCTGCTCTAATAATTTTAGGTTCGCCTAAACTATATAACTTTTCGTCAGCTACTTCACAAGCATCCCGATATGAACCGAAAAAAGCTTTGATGTCGTGGCGGATTGTTTCTGGTAACTCTGAGAATCTGGGACGTTCTTCCTTGAACTGCACCAAGGCAAGATAAACTTGGATATCTAAAGAACGACGGTAGGCGATCGCATCCCATTCGGCTTCGTCTGTTGCTTGCAATATTACTTTGAAAGCGCGACGAATGCTGGTAAATTCAACTAGTATTTTTGATAAAGCTTCTGGCTCTAATTCCCCTTCAACCGGGAGTCTGCCGCGTTTTGTATAGAATTTAATTAATGGTGCTAATTCCTGTTTGCAGTCTTCATATTTTTTAGTGGCAAGAATAATTCTCGGCGCAATTACGCGGGAACGATAGCACTCTACACGAAAATTTTCTTTTTCTTGCTCGTCGCGAAATACGAAGAAAATGCCCAGCGCTACAGGTACGGCATCAACTTCTAAAGTGCTATCAATATATTGTTTAAGTTCTCCCTGTTCGTAATATTTCTGAAAAGTATTGCGACAAGTTACTATACCATCGCCATAAGCTAATTGATTTTTGCTACTAGGGGCGTTTACTAATACTTGAGCGGCTACTATTAATACTTTCTTAGTTAGTTTCCACGCATTTTGAAGACTTTCGAGGCGTTCTTCGGTATCTTCTATGACGTTAAGAACATAGCCGAGATTGACTACATCAGCAGACTTCAAAGGCGCATCGGGATTGTAATAAGGGTCCCAACCCGCACTTTTAACATTCATAGCAGCCAATTTTTTTACATCAGCACCATGTCCGCATCCATAGTCAAAAAATGTGGTCTTCGTATTAATAATTTCAAATACGACTGCTAATCTTATCGGACGGGATAAGTCTGTGCGGTAAATTGCTGCTCTGTGGCGTTCAATTGCTAAGTCTTCTGGCATCTCTACAAATCCCATTCGCAATTGGCAATTATTATCTCATAGAAGAGGGAGTTATCAGTTATCAGTTATCAGTTATCAGTTACCAGTTATCAGTTACCAGTTATCAGTTACCAGTTGGGAATAGTTAAGAATTAGGAATTAGGAGTTATAAATTAAAAACTATTTCTTCTCCCCCGAACCCCATCTCCCTATCCCCTACTTCTCGGTGGCTAATTCAATTAAGTCTTCAATTTTCTTAATATTTGGATCTCCTGCTAAATAGCCGATGCCGCGATGTAGATGTAAACGAAATTGAGTGATGAGGGTTTCTTTATCGGTTCCCAAACCATCGTTATAACAGCGTTGTTTGAGCGCCATGAGCAAAATATCGGACATTTCACCGCCAAATATTCGCCAGTTTAATTCGACGTTACTATCTTGGGGTATCGGTACGGGAGAAGGAATACTTTTTTCCGCGAGGGAACGACAAAAGCCCCAGCGACACAGGATATTCCACTGATCGATTTTAGTAAAACGTCTAAGTTTTAAAAGTTGATCTTTGCCTGTCTGGGATAAACGGATGCGTTCGATTGGTGATTCCATTTTTTAGTTAGGAGTTAGGAGTTAGGAGTTAGGAGTTAGGAGTTCTGGGGCATGGGGAGACAAGGGGAGAGTTGGAAGAGGGGGAGAAAATTTTTAACTACTCACTACTCCCAACGCCCAATCCCCAATGCCCCATGCCCTATTTCCAAAAATACCCCGATTCTACTGTAGTTTGACGAGTTTCCTGGGAATATTGAAGGACGTATTCGCGGGCGATCGCCTCATTCTTGCGGAGGGTTTTTACTTCTTTTTCTGCTATCTCTGTGTCGGTGGAAAGCAATATTACTTGATGGGATGCTGAAGGAAAATATCTTTCTATTAGGTTGCTGCGGTGGGATGAGTCTAATCTTCCCAATGGGGTGTCTATGGCTACGGGTAAGTTGTGCCCGGATACTCTGGCTAATGCCCAAAGGAAGGCGATCGCCAATAATTGTTTTTCTCCTGCTGATAGGCGATGTTTGTCAACTGGTTTTGAGTTTGAGTCGTATAGGGAAAGGCTGAAGGTGTTGGTGTCAATAACGATGCGATGTACTAAGTCGGATTTGTGGAGCAGGTAGCGGAAGCATTCTGTGACTTCGTTTTCTAATTTATTCAGTTTTCTTAAGGTAAGTCGTTCGCGAAACAGTTTGAGGGTTTCTTGTACTCTTATTGATGCATTTATGATGTTTTCTTTACTGTTATGTTCGATGGTTTTGACGCTGTATTCTGTTAAGTCTTTTTTTAATTTATCAATTTCTCCCTGTAGTTCTATTAAGCGACGAGTAACTGTTTCGCAATTAGTTTTAAAATCGGTAACTTTATCTTGTGCATCTTTGACTAATTCTACTAATTTTTGATAATCTTCTGGTGCTGCTGCTGCTTGTATTTGTCTTTCTAAAGTAATTATTTCTTCTTCTTTGTTTTTTAATTGCTCTAATTGCTGTTTGCCGGTATTTTTAGCAGTTTGCAAGTAGTACAGAATGTTTCCTAATTGACTCAAATTCTCTGCATCTGCTAGTAACCAAGGTGATTCTTTTAAAGATGTATTTATTGTTTGTACGTCTTCGTCTAAAAAGGTTTTTATTTGAGCAAATTTATCTGATGCGATATCTATTTTATTAATCAAATTAAGTAAACGTTTATCTCGTTCTACCAATATATCCCTGGCTATTTGCTGCTGTTGAATTTTTAATTCTGCTTCTCCTCTTTCCTGAGCTTGATGTAATAATGGTTCAATTAATGTTAATGGTAAAACGCCCGCTGTTAATTCACTCATTTTCTGACGGGTGTTTTCTGCTTCTTTAGACTTTTCTATTTTCTGCTGTTCTAATTGACTGCTTTCTGAAGCAATTTTTCCACCTTCGCTGAGAAATTTATCAAAGGCATCTTGCTGTTCTTTTTCTGCTTGTTTTAAAAAGTCTAATTCTTGTTTTTCTATAATTTTGGTTTCTTCGTATTCTGACTGTAGATGTGTAAGCTGCTTTTCTATTTCTTCTAAATTTGCAAGTTCTTTTGTATCTACAAGTTCTTTACGTTTGCGATTGACTAATATTTCTAAATCTACTGTCAAACGTTCTGCTAATTCTAAACCTAAAAGAGCGCGAATCGCTTCAACTACAATATATGGTGGCTCTTCTTGTTCGGCAAGTTCTTTTACCTGTTCGCCATCAAATAAAAATAAGTTAGAAATTCCTAAAGGTAATAAATTCTCAATATATTCATCCCAAATATTTACTAATCCCTCATCCAGCCATTCATCGTTTTCACGAATATCTAAAATACCTAAATGATCTTTACCATCTTTAGGATTATTTTCCCAAGTTCTGACTACACGATATCTAACGGGTTTATCGTTTTCAATATGTTCAAAAGCTAGCTCAATGCGAGTTTTATCTGTATGTGGTTTATGGGTATTTACGCATTGATTAAGAAAGTCATGATAACTCAAATTACCGCGAGTCGAACATTGGGCGCGATGTCCGTAAAGTGCCAGACGAATCGCATCCATAAAGGTTGTTTTTCCTCCACCATTCATGCCACCGACAAGAATAATGGGGTGAGGATTATCATCATTATTTGGCTGCAAATTTATTACTTGACGACCATAATAAGGGCCAAAGTTTTCTAAAACAAGTTCGAGGAATATCATATTCAGTTAGCAGTGAACAGTGAGCAGTGAGTAGTTAACAGTTAACAGTCATTACAATTTTAGATTTTGCCGTGAGCAGTATTTTAGATCGATAGTTATCATTTATTAACCTATTAAGTGCGAACATAAAATTAAATTTCCTCAATAATTTATCGGATTGTCTCAGCAAACCATAGCAGTATATAATCTTGAATGTTAATTGATAACTGCTCACTGTTAACTGTTGACTGTTGACTGCTCACTGTTTACTGTTTCTTAAATTTCTTGTCTGCCCAACTTTGGGGTTTTTCTGCTGTAACATCGCCTAAAGTCAACTGTTTTACTTTGTCAATATCTCCTTTGCCAGCAGCATCTTTTAAGTCACGTTTAAAGTGGGCGTTTTTAATTGCGTCTTCTTGAGTTCGGGAGCTTGTTTCAAAGCATTTTTCTAAAGCATCATAGATTCCTACGCGACGCGATTTTTTACGATATTGCCGCTCTGTATCTAACAGTTTCGCCATCAATTCTAAATGCATTGCGTCGTTGTCGCAGATTTCTTCTAATACTGCCCACTCATCGTTGCCTAATAAGCTGTAACCCGCACCGGGGCGGGAGTCCACAAAAGATTCTCCTGTCACTTCTTGATAAATCCGGGGTAAACTATCGTCAAATTCATGTTTTTCTTCCAACCAAATGCGTCTGATTTCACTCAGCTCATCTGGGGTAATTAAGGTAATATCGCGCATATCTTCCGGCGCAGTTTGACGAGCTTGGGTTTGCGCTGACAATACCCTCGTTAACCAATGTTCGCGCCAATATTTTGTATAGGGACCTGGTACTGGTTGCACTGATGTTTGACCATCTTTATTACGCTCGAAAAGCTGTACTTTACCCCAAATTCGGCGAAAATCTCGCTTATCGTGGTCGTCTTGAATATCTAGCTCGTTACGAATATCTAAAAGCGGTTGCATCCATTCTTTTTCTTCATCATTTTGAATCATTGCCTCCATTGATTTATCTTTAGTTACCATCGTGCAAACCCAACAGCCAAACCGCGAATCGCCGCAACTGGGGGTAGAAGTATCGACAACTAAAGGACATTCGTTATCTGCCGTCGCACCACGATACATCGAAAATAAATCTTTGTTATTACCACCCCAAGGATTTTCACATTGATTGAGGTAAATCCACACATCGTTATTGCTCCAATCTTCGATGGGAGTATAAATCAAAGAGTTTGGTAAACTGGCATTCGGACTTAAACGATCGCGTATTCTACCTGCTTGATGCTTTAGCATAGTGGCAGCCCGTCTCGAACTTTCGGCTTTGCGAGTACCTAATACTAAAATTGTTTCGCCACTGGCTCTAACCATTTCCCGAATAAACTGGTTAGCTGGATTAATTTTCAAACGCGGCGTACACCAGCGAAATTGATTGCGGGGAGCCGGATAACCTCTGCCAATTAAATTCACCCAAAATGTATCTTGAATTACTGGCAACAGCAAATGAGGTTCGATGGGCATCCCTTTTTCTTTCGCAGCAGATCCCAATAACTCGATCGAATTGCGAACCCATGCCGAAACTATGGGATTTTCTACCAGCGTATCCGTAGTAATTACGTGAATTGTTTTACCGCGTTTCTTTGGTGGTAGAGTTGCGATCGCATTCCAAATAAGTTGCAAAATCGTGCTGGAATCTTTTCCCCAAGATACGCCAATAATCCAAGGTATTTCGTCTAGTAAATATAACTCCTGAATTTCTTTGGTAATAAGAGGAATTTTATCAATTACCGTCGCAGGTGCTGGCTGGCTTTTTTCTGATTGTTGGGCAAGAGTCATTCGATTTTAGATTTTGGATTTTGGATTTTCGATTAATCGCGATAATTTATTACTAAATATTTGTATTTATATAGGAAAACGAAAACTCCACAGGATATTGTTAGCATAGCCCGTGCTTGGATTTTAAATACTGGCACACTTTTCTGTTCCCTGTTCCCCGTTCCCTTTCTCAACAAATAGTTTTATTAATCAAAGCAAATTTTTATATAAGAGCAAAAACTAGTATTACATATTTTTGTACCAATAGCGGTTTTTAAAAACTTTTAATTTAATATTTCTTTTTTTAATCGTTTTTATATATAGTGTTTGGATGTGAGTATTGAATTTTTTAAAGTTTTGTGATGAAAAAGAGTGTATCCGAACCTTTCTCAGTTATTACTAGTCCAGATAAAAATAAATTTTCTACTTTATTAACCAAATATCTTGGTGAAAATCAACAGCTATTAGTCCAAAAAACAGAAATGGGCGGGACTCAAGCTTATGTTGGTTCAGTGACTTTAGAATGGTTTGCATCTCAAGTTCGCTTTGCATCTTTGTTACCATTATTGCGAAGTAAGTACAATCCCAATACTGATAATATCGAAATTGACGCAGAAAGTATAGATGATATCCAACAGCGCCCCTTAGATTGGTCGCGTCAAGCACCTTTAGTTCAGTATTTAGCAGCGCGTAAAAATCATAAGTTCCCCCCTGTATTAGCTGTAATTAGTCAGCCTTGGGTAAATGATTCCAAATCATCTGAATGGGATAGTAAAGGACGAGCGAAAAAATCTACTACAGAATTTACTAGTTTAGATGAAAATGGTCAATTTGGCTTGCTTGATATTAGAGAAGAAAATGTAACTATTTATGCATTAGATGGACAACATCGATTGATGGCGGTACAGGGTTTGATGGAGATACTCAAAACTGGTAAGTTACCGCGCTACAAGAAAGATAAAGCCGCTGCTAACAATTTTATTACGATTGATAATTTAACAGAAAAATACGGAGTTGAAGCCGAATATTTACAACAATTACCCCAAGAAAAAATCGGTATAGAATTTATTTGTGCAGTTGCCCAAGGAGAAACCCGCGAGGAAGCAAGACGCAGGGTAAGGTCAATTTTTGTACACGTTAACTTAATGGCTGTACCCTTGAGTAAAGGACAGTTAGCACAGTTAAATGAAGACGATGGTTTTTCTATTGTTGCCAGAAAGATAGCCGTTAGCCATCCACTTTTAGAACAGCGTAAAGATCGGAAATCCCGCGTAAATTGGAATAGTGCTACGGTGGCAGCAAAGTCTACAGTTTTGACAACTTTACAAGCTTTAAAAGAGATGTCAGAACGTTATTTAGAACACAAATATCCTCATTGGAAACCCTTGGATAAAGGTTTAATTCCCATGCGCCCAGAGGATGAAGAATTAGAAGAGGCGATCGAAGATTTTAACGAGCTATTCGATCATTTAGCAACTTTACCAAGTTATAAACTTTTAGAGCACGAAGATACCCCAATGTTCCGCAGGTTTAGTTTTGAAAAAGATGAGGGAGAAGGTAATATTTTATTTCGTCCCGTCGGACAAATGGCATTAGCGAAGGCTTTAGGTATCTTAATATTTGAAAAAGGTTTTTCTATCGAAGAAATTTTTGCCAAGCTGCAACTCTTTGATAGTAAAGGCGGTTTTAGTGGAATGGAATTTCCCAAATCTCTTTGGTATGGGGTTTTGTATGACGCGAATCGCAAGCGGGTATTAGTTGCGGGGAAAGAATTAGCAACGCGGTTACTCGTTTATATTTTGGGTGGAGTTAAAGATAAGATGGAAAAAGCGGAATTGAGGACAGATTTAGCGAAAGCTAGAACTATTGAAGATAAAACAGTGGATTTTAAAGGTAAGTTTGTAGAGCCGAAGCAGGTGGGATTGCCGAGTGTTTTGTGAGGGGGGGGATTTTGTATTATATATTTAATAATCCGGCGGTTGAAACCGCATCTACACAAGCAAAGTCCACCTGCGTGGACTGGAAATCAGTAGTCTATGTTAGTTTACCTTGCTGGTGTAGTAGAAATTTTTATATTTGTAGATAAGAAAATATGCGGATTTGTAGTTATAATATTTTGAGTGTCCTGTTGGGCACTTAGATTTCAGTGTATGTCCTGTTGGGCATATAGTTTTTAAACGTTCTGTTGAGCGTAGGAGAAAAAATGTCTATTAAAATAACACGCCCTTTCTTTGCTACTGTGGCTTGTAGAGCTCATAAAGAAAGTATGGATTCCGGTAGGGTTCTTTGGAATCTTACAGTGCCAGTACATCAACTACCAGAAGGTTTACCATTAGATCCGAATGCCAGAGAAGCCAATGAGAAGCGGCGAACAGTGAAGGATATGTTGACAACTCTCGCCCAGAAGCCGCAAGAGTTTATATATTACAACAATGGTATTCTAATTATTGCAGATTCTATTGAAGTAAAAGGTCATGGTGCTGGAGGCGGATTTAATGTTGAACTTTTGCTAGTAAGTCCTAATGAAAACGAAGAAGAAAAATTTATTGGCAATGGAATTGTTAATGGTGGGCATACCTACACCGCCATTATGAAAGCCCGTCATCACTACGAAGATTTAAAGTCGAAAAATTTTAAAGCCAAAGTTAATTCAGAAACGGGAAAAATAGATTATTCAGATTTAGAGCAAGCTCTAGTCCAGGTATCTGTGCTAATCAATGTGAGTCAAGAACAAATATCAGAAATTAGCAGATATCGTAACACTAGTGAAAGTGTAGAAGAGTTTAGTTTGAAGAACTTAGCTGGAGAATGGGATATTATTCAGCAGAATCTTTCTCCTCAATATAAACAATATGTGGCTTTCAGAGATGGAGAAGATAAAAAATTTGATGTTACTGATTTAGTTCGTCGTCTTGCTTGCATAAATAATAAACTTTACCCTTGGCGTGGAGCAGATGGAACAACTAAAAATCCAACTCCAGCTTTTACTTCTTATGGTCGTCTGATAAAAAACTGGAAAAAAGAAGATTTTATACAAGTTGTTCCTCTACTTAACGGTCTTCTTCAAATCGAAGAACTTCTTCGTAAAGAATACGATAATACAAAGGGAATTAGCAGGTACAACGGCATCGAAAAGAAGGATTATAAATTTATAACAGGTAAGAAATTTGATCATACACTTGCCCTACCTTTTATTTTTCCTATTCTTGCTGCATTCCGTGTATTCGTTAAAGATGGAGAGTGGGAACATCCTCCCCAAGAGTTGTGGAATAAAATGGGAACTACTCTTGTTACTAACTTATTAGCAGCTTACAAAAATGAAGGAAGAGGAAATCCAGCTTTCTTTGGTCGTTCTGCCTCAACTTGGTCTAATCTTCTTTTAACTCCAATGCAAATCAAAATAACCCTAAGTGAGTAAAAAGGTTACTTTATCTACTACCTGGTTCCTAGTCTTTGACTAGGAATCCCCGAAGTGAGGCTCCGCCTCTAAGCAAGGATTTAACGAGAGGCAGAGCCTCGGAGAATGCGTTCCCAGCCTGGAGGCTAGGAACGAGGCTATTCAACCGTCGGATATCGAATTATTTTGAATTGCGATATTTTGTGTTTCATCAAATTCACAATCAATATTTACCGTAATTAATTGCGCTAAATATTCTAATTCTTGTACCGTTAATAAAGGTGAAAATGGTACACATAAAATATGCGCCATTGAATGCTGGCTTTGAATTGGTAAAAGATGATTTGGTGTATTTGGTTTTGCATCAATAGCAAATAAACTGCGGTTTCCCCTCGCACTATCAAAACCTTCCGCACGCAGTATCTTCGCCATAGCATCGGGGGAATCTATTAAAATTGGCATTACCCAAAAGGAATTATATTCAGCTTTGTTACCAGGGATAGTAAGATTATTTGGTAACATTTGTAAAAAATATTTGCCTCGCTGAATACGCTCTTCAAAATTGTCACAGTGGCTCAATCTATAGTTTAAAAACCACAATAAATGTTTGGGAGTACGATAGCGAATTTTTGCGAGTATGTCACCTGTAGGAAAACCAAGAGTTGCTTTTTTAATGGTTGACTCTACATCCAAATTTAACAACCGCATTAAATTAAGAATTTGATAATACAAGCTCGGCAGCGAAAGCAATTTTAACCAATAGAATTTAAATACCCTTTGTAAATACCAAAATTCGCTTTTTTGGGGATATTTTTGCTCAATAAGTGCCATTTTTTGAGCTAACTGTTTATCTCTAATTAATGCCACTGCTCCACCCAAAGCAGTACAAGATTTAATCGCACCAAAGCTAAATAGACTAACATCAGCTTGCGGATATCCAAAATATTGTTTTCCTGCAAAAGCTTGAGCGCAGTCTTCAACAAGTAGAATATTATGTTTTTTACAGAAATCAACGTAAGGCTGTAAAGGGATAATTACACCAAATAAATGCGCGATTAATAATACTTTGCTTCGAGAAGAAACTAGCTGCTCTAATAATTCTAAATTAGGCGCAATAGTATCAATAGAAATATCAATAGGAACCGGAATTAAACCATGACTGCGGATAATTTCCGCCATTTCTCGGATATTAACAGCGCTCATTAATACTTCCGATTCCGGAGGTAGATTTAGCGCTTGTAATAATAAATCTAAACTAGTTCTTACAGATAACGTTACTAAA
>JBARZF010000020.1:0-2083 GCA_049649675.1 Rivularia sp. (in: cyanobacteria)
ACACTACAAGAATAATACACGAGCAAAAAACACTGAAAATTTTTGATGTTCGTATTAATAAATGTAAAGTTAGCTGTGATTTAAAATACTAAAAATCTCCGATTCATTTACTGATATTGACAAAAACACCCTTTTGATATCTATTTTCCAAGTAAACAATTGTTAGATAGCAGGATGCGTAATCGACACTATTTATGGTTTGCTTTTGAGGAGGAATAGTTAATTAATACAGGAAGAATCATGATTGTTGTTCATCATCTAAATAATTCGCGATCGCAACGTATATTGTGGCTGCTTGAAGAATTGGGTGTCGATTACGAAATCAAGCATTACCAACGCGATGCAGAAACGATGCTCGCACCACCATCGCTAAAAGAAGTTCATCCGTTAGGAAAGTCGCCGGTAATTACAGATGCAGAACTAACTATTGCCGAAACAGGTGCGATCGTTGAATATATAGTGAGTCGTTACGGCAACGGTAAATTAGTACCGGCAACAGATACACCGGAACACCTGCGCTATACTTATTGGCTGCATTACGCTGAAGGCTCTGCAATGCCGCCGCTGCTTATGAATTTGATTTTTAATCTTTTTGAAATCAAAGACAGCAAAGCGATGGATGGATTTATTGCACCTCAAATTAAACTGCACTTTGACTATATAGAAAGCGAATTGAATAAGAGTAAATGGTTTGCGGGTGAGGAATTCACTGCTGCCGATATTCAAATGAGCTTTCCTTTAGAATTGCTCGCGAGTCTTCCACAACAGCTTGAGAGTAGACCAAAAATAAAAGAATTTCTAGCTCGCATTCACGAACGAGCAGCTTACAAACGCGGAATTGAGCAGGGAGGTGAATACGATTTTGCTAGGAGTAGTAAATAAACTGGGAGCATATATCCTTATCGTTGCAGAATTTTCCTAACTTGTTCTTCAATATTCTCAGATGTGGTTTTAATTAAAGTGTATGTAACGGTTAAATCCATTTTTTCCCCTACCTGCAAAGTTTTTAGGGGACTGAGGAATTCTAATTCAACGTAAGCTTTTGGATCGTAATTGGTGTAAATTTCAGCGCTACTATTATTGTCGGGATAAATTTCTCGATCTATTCTTGGTGAATCCATCCTAACTGCGACATTTTCGCCAACCCATAATAAAGTACTGGCATCGCTGCCGATTTTATGAGCTTTATTGCGATCGCGCTTCAAGGATAAAATGCCGTTGTCTACTTTCAAGTTAGCTGGTAAGTCTTCCGATTGCTTGTTATAACCTTGAGGAAAAATCGAATTTGGGGGTATTGCTGCGTAAACTGAAACTGGTTCGTTTAACTGTGCGATCGTCCAAACCGAGACTTCTTGTGAATCACCTTTGACTTTTTCAAAAGTTGTGGTGACTTTCATTATCGGTTGATTTGGTTCAAGTGTGATTGTACGATAAAATCTAATCCCGTAAAAAGGGTCAATTTCTGAAATCAGCGTTATCTCATTATTTTCGAGTTTAGCTTTAATTGGTACGGAATCAAATGTAGTTGGTGGTGGCCAACTCCTAATCGTAATTTCTTCCCATTCAGATTGTGGTGCTGGCCAAGTTTTATCACCTCCATAGTTATTCCATTCTTCAGATTTGAGATTTGGTGTTTTACCGTATAGCTGCGAATCTTCCCAAAATGTATTTTCTCCACCTTCAAAACGAAATTGCATTATTCTGCCAATTTCTGGAACTATAATTGCTTCTACTTGGGAGTTACTCAAAATATAAGAATCTTCCCAACCTTGGTAATTGGTTTTTGTAACTGTAATTTTTTCTGACATATTGGCGCTTACGATTAAATAACAAATTCCTGCTACGAATAATCCCAAACAACATAATAGTAAATGTTTAAGCTTGATATTGCTCGGAATATTCATTTTTTTTCGATTTTATTTAAATTGAAAGATATAATTGATTTAAAAATATTGCGATTATTGATTATTCATTGTTAATATACATCTTTTTGGTAAATAAAATCACCGATAAATTGCAAATTCAGTATTTTTAGCAAAAAAACACGCTGTTATATCAATAGAGGTTGTCACTTTAGAAACAG
>JBARZF010000021.1:0-49558 GCA_049649675.1 Rivularia sp. (in: cyanobacteria)
AAGTAACGGTAGATCAACTTAACGTAAATCCTGCTTCTGGTTTGATAGAATTACCATCAACGTTAGTCGGAACAACTGGAATTAAGGCTGGATGTGCCGCTAGTGAAGGAAATAACTTTGTTGTTAGTGGAAAGGGTGGACTACCACAAAGCCCCGATGATTTATTTAGTGGAAAAACAACTGTAACTGAGTTATTTGATTTAGTTCCAACAGAAGAATCTTCATCGAATATTAGAAATGAAAATAGCAATGTTAATCTTGATAATCAAAAAAATAAAATTGTCGAAGCTACTGGATGGATAAAAGATTCTGATGGTAATGTGATATTCGTTGCAAAAATGCCTGATAATAATTCACAAAGTTCTGTGCATTCTTCAGTTGATTGTGAAAGCTTTTCTGCGGAAAACTAATCTAAACTCTGAAATATTGAAAAACCCGGCTTTTTGAAAAACCGGGTTTATTAATTATGAAAAATAAAATATTAAAATACCTAACTCTTACTTTGTTAACGGAGTCCATCGCACTGCTAACATCGTAATATCATCAAACTGTGGTGCATCGTCAATAAAATTAAATAAATTGCTTTTAACACGTTCAAGTAATTCAGAAGCAGAAGGTGATGGCTGTTCTAAAAGTGTTTGCAATCTTTTATCTGTAAATAACTTACCATCGGGATTTTTACCTTCAGTTACACCGTCAGTATAACCAATTAATATGTCCCCCTCTTCGAGTTGAATTTGCCCCATTTTAAACTCCATTCCAGGCATCATTCCCACCGCTGGCCCTGTGGATTTGAGAGTTTGTTTTATCCCAGAATTATTGATAATAAAAAGCGGTTCGTGCCCTCCGTTAATATAGGTAAGGACTCCAGTTTTTGGCTCTAATACTCCAAAAAACATTGTAGCAAACATACTCATTTGCCAATGATTTTGGGCAACGTATTCATTAGTTTGAGAAACTGCTTGTAGAGCTTTATAGTGAATTAGTTTTGTATGAAAATCACCAATCCATTCACCCTGAATAGGTTGATTTTCTTCTAAAATAGTTAACGGAATTTCTAGTAATTGATTCTGCAATGAAAAAATACGCATTATACTACGCATCAATGCCATAAATAATGCCGCACCTACACCTTTATCACATACATCAGCAATTACTAAACCTACATGGTTGTCAATCTCGAAAGTATCATAAAAATCTCCAGCCACCTGACGAGCCGGATGAAAACAAGCTACTACTTCCAAATTGGGTTTTTGAACGATTTCGTAAGGCAGAAAATCAATTTGAATTTGCCGTCCTTTTTCTAGTTCGGCATCGAGTGCTTTGGAATATTTATCGAGTTTGGAGTAAAGACGAGCATTTTCTATTACTAAAGCCATTTGATTGGCAGTTAGCTGCATCAGACGAGCCGTTTCTTCACTAAAATGTCTTGGTTCTGAATGTAATAGGCTGATAATACCTAATAATTCTTTACCACTAAGAATAGGAACTCCTAAAGCCGAACGCACAACATAAGGCTGATTGGGTAAAGTTAACCAGCGCTCATCTTCTTCGGTATCTGTAATTAATCCGATTTGACGATTGCGAATTACCCAGCCAGCTAAACCTTTATCTAATACATTACCAATTAGTTTTTTTCGCGTTTCTGGTGTAACTTCCGTGCGCGATAAAATTGCGTCAGTCACCTTTCCAGAAGAACTAAGTAGAAATAAACTTCCTTTCTCCGAGTCAGTTTGTTCTGTAGCAACATCTAATGTAGTTTGTAATGCTGCTTTTAATACTTCCCCTTCTGTAGAAGAACCCGCTATTGATATCAAGTTTTCCAGCAGTTTACTTTGTGCCTTGAAAGCAGCAGCTTCATTTCTAAGTTCTGCTATTTCTCGACGTAGTAATTGTAATTCTGTATAATCGACTTTTTCGTATTGATTTTTAACGCCCATATTCCCCTTCAAACAATGTTTAAAACAATCAACTTAACTCAAAAACTTAAATTATGCGAGAATGCCCAATATCCATCCCCTTTAAGCTCGAAACGCACCTAGATACAAATTTTGAGAAGAGATTTTTTAAATGCAATCCGCATTGACAGGCGTTTTACAAAGATTAAAGTCGCTCGGAATATTTAAGGGGAAGGATCTAGAACAAATTTCACTCTTATTCAACAATATTAGTGAGATGAGCATCCCTGCCCGTCCTAATTTTTACAAACAAAATTTGTACTGCATCCAACCCAGGGCATTACATAGCTACAGCTGCTGGACAATTTACCACAAAAATATTTCTATTTCGCTCTCCCACCCGCTCATAAAAATACTTATCGACACCTTGAATTGCTAAATATACTCCTAAACCACCCATAGCACGTTCTTCTAAAGGCTTATTAAATTCTTCTTCAATGCTACCACCTTCGTAAGGGTCGTATCTAGCCCCAGTATCCTCTACTGAAAGAGTTAAAGCTGAGTCATTAATATCAACAAACAAATCTAACTTGCCTGACAAGTTTGCTTCTTGATAACCGTGGGTAATGATATTAGTAGCAACTTCATCTACAGCTAAACGTAATCTGTAGGTGGATTTTTTATCCAAACCAGCAGCTTTTGCAGCTTCGACTACATAGTCTGCAATTGCTTTCAAAGAGTCTAGTGTTCCCGATACGCTTAAGTTTTCCATAAACAGTTGTGCAAGTACTAATCGACTTCTAATTAATTCTGTGGCAACTTTGATGCAGCCTTTAGGTGGGCTGAGAAAGGAATATAACTTCTACTCAACCCAGCATTATTTCATTATTTTGATGGGTAATATTATTGGTAGTAGCAGCGTCTCGCTCCTCGATCGTAACGAGCGAACAAGTCTGTCCAACTCCTTTATTGCATTCCCCAAAAAACTTTTTCTACACAGCTTCTAACTGCGCTTCATCGTACTTATCTACCAAAAATACGCTTTTATCAAAGCCGGTTTTGGTAATAGTATCCAGTACCATTTCCTGAGTACCTACCATATAAATATCAACAGCATTACCCATTTTTTGCTTAGCGAATATCAGCATCCGCAAGCCAGCACTAGCCATGTATTCTAAACCTTCCATCATTAAAACCAAGCGCTTGGGTTCTTCGGCAGCAGCTTCTTCTAATTTTGTTTTTAACTGTGGTGCAGTACTTGCATCCAGTTCTCCGTTGACGGTAATTTTAGCTACGTTATTGATTACTTCTAAAGATGCGTCGAAAGCCATAATTTCCTGTTAGTTATTGTGTAGATTGTAAGTATTTGAAATTTGAAAGCGAAAGTTTGTAGAGCTATCAGTTACTAGTTAATAAATCTAACTGTTCACTGTTCATTGCTCGCTGCTCGCTGATTTTATTTGCCGACTAAGATTGCTATAGAGCGATCGCCCATCAGCAATCCCGATTGATTTTCCAATACTGGTTCTGTTCCTGGTTCCCAGCTATCTTGAGGTGGAACTACTCCAGTATTAGCAAAGACTCGCCAATTCATGCCTGGGTGTAATTGGGGAAGTTCAAACCAATGAGATTCCCAATGCATATTCATTGCTACGTAAATATAGCTATCTTCTGCATTCCCTTGCTTTGCGTGTTTTCCACAAAGCATAAACGCTAAAGTATGATTAGAATTCCAATCTGCATTCCAAGCTTGAGTACCATGCCATGTAATATCTGCATAGCCGCTACCCATATAGTCGCGGTTTTGGAAGTGCCATTGGTTTCTGAGTACTGGGTGGGCTTTACGGAAATTAATGCAATTTTTAGAGAAGTTGAATAAATCTGCATTTTTTTCCAGCAGATTCCAATCTAACCAATTTAATTGGTTGTCGTGGCAATAGGTATTATTATTACCATGCTTAGTCCGACCCATCTCATCACCCATGAGAATCATCGGTACACCTTGGCTGACCATTAATATCGCCAAAGCATTTTTTATCTGCCGACGGCGCAAAGCGTTAATGCCAGCATCATCTGTTGGACCTTCCCAACCGCAGTTCCAACTATCATTATCATTAGTACCGTCGTTGTTGTTTTCCCCATTGGCATCATTATGTTTTCCATCGTAGGAAACCATATCCATCAAGGTAAAACCGTCGTGAGCGGTAATAAAATTAATTGATGTTGCTGGCGCTCTACCAGACCATGCGTAAAGGTCGGGAGAACCTTGAACGCATTGGGCTACATCTCCAATACTACCATCACCCTTGAGGAATTTACGGATACCATCGCGGTACTTCCCATTCCACTCAGCCCAACGCCCGTAAGCCGGGAAAGAACCAACTTGATATAAACCGCCTGCATCCCAAGCTTCAGCAATCAGTTTACATTTAGCCAGAATCGGGTCAAAAGCTAAGGATTCAAGCAAAGGTGGATTTGCTAGAGGTGCCCCCCAAGGGTCGCGTCCTAAGATAGCAGCTAAGTCAAATCTAAACCCATCAATATGGTATTCAGAAGCCCAGTAGCGCAGACAATCAAGTACTATTCCCCGCACAACTGGATTGTTGCAGTTGAGAGTATTGCCAGTTCCGCTAAAGTTATAGTAATAACCCTCTGGGGTCAGCATATAGTAAGTCTTATTATCAATTCCTCGGAAAGAAATTGTCGGACCGCGCTCGTTACCTTCTGCTGTATGATTGAAAACTACATCTAGAATTACCTCAATGCCGTTTTTGTGTAATTCCTTAATCAGAGTTTTTAACTCATCAACCTGCATCCCAAATTTGCCTGTAGCAGCGTAACCAGCTTTGGGAGCAAAGAAGCCAACGGTACTATAACCCCAATAGTTGAAAAGCGTCTCCCCAGTTTCAGGATTGGGACGACTATTTTCAAACTCATCAAATTCATAAATCGGCATCAACTCAACAGCATTGACACCCAATTCTTTGAGGTAAGGAATTTTATCCCGGATACCTGCAAACGTTCCCTGATGCTTTTCTTTAACTCCAGAAGAAGAATCCTGGGTAAAGCTACGAACGTGCATTTCATAGATGATTTGATCCTCTGGGGGAATCTCCAAAGGGCGATCGCCTTCCCAGTCAAAATCATCGAAAATAATTCTTCCCCGATGATGATAAATATCATTCCAATCTGGAGTGACTCCCCAAACATCTCTACCACCAATAACCTTAGCGTAGGGGTCCATAACAATTTTGCTTGTATCGAACCAATGACCTTCCTGAAAGTTATTTGGGCCATCCATCCGATAGCCGTATTCTAGATTTTCGTAATCTAAGTCAAATACGGTCATACAGTAGACATTACCAATGCGAAATTCTTCTGGAAAAGGAATTTCCACTAGTGGTTCTTTAGCGTGCTTCTCAAACAGAACTAAAGTACAAGATGTAGCGTAACTAGAGAAAATTGAGAAGTTAACTCCTCCAGGTACTAAATCAGCACCAAAAGGAAATGCCTTTCCGCAACGTAACTTATAACCTTCATAAGTATGCGTTGGATGAACATCAATACGTTCCATTATTATTAATCCTAATATGGCAAATTATTTTAGATTTTGGATTGCAATGGGTTCGTTGTTTGTGTAACCTTTGGAGACGTAAAATTTTACGTCTCTACAAATATCAAAATTAATTTCATTTGTTCTGAATGGTTGTAGAGACGTTATACATAAAGTCTCCCAACGGTTGCCGGAAAAACGAACCCTTCATAATTTATGCAATCAACTACTAATCCAAAATTTATCTAGACTTTTGCTGCTAATGCTTCGTCGAGAGTATCGCTAACTTGAAAATGTTCTAGAAATCCAGTTACGGACATGGTGTCTTGAAGTTCTTCATTCAAACCAACTAATAATAGTTTTGCTTCCTTGACGCTTGCTTGTCGGTAGAGTGACAATAGTACCCGCAAACCAGCACTAGACATGAAAGGAACTTCAGTCATATCAAGAATTATTCTTTTTCCTGGTTCAACTAAAGGTAAAATCTCTTGAGTTACTGAAGGTGCAGTAGTGGCATCTATATCACCTTGGAGTACTGCTATCTTGACATCATCAACTGTTTTAATATTAATTTCCATGTTGTAATTCCGATTAAATTTTTAAACATTAAATTGTAGAGAGACGTTGCAGTATGCACGCCGTCTCTACATTCGTAATTAAACTGGTACAATTTGTACTTTAACTTTCACGCGCTCGTCAGTTTTTGGTAAAGTAACAGTTAATGCCTCAGCATCAAAGTTACTGTAAGGTTCTCCGTCAATTTCACACTTAGCAATCTTGATACTTCCAGGAGGAAGAATATCTGGAGAAACGCGGAGAATATTGTCGGGGAAACCACCTGGAATAGGCTTAAAGTAAAAGTCCATTGGCTGTCTGGTAATTAGCAAGTTGGTATAAACCGCAGCTAAGTAGGACAATTCAAAAGAGTGATAACCGCTCATGGAGTGAGAACCTTTACCTCTTTCGTTACCACCTGCAAGGTAAGGAATACCATTTGCAAGAACATTAAAGTAAACTCCACCTTCTTCTAAATCGAGGAACCAAGCATTATAAAATGCAGAAGCTTCGCGACTTAAACGTTTGTAATCGTCTTCTTTCTCAATACCCGCTAGAATCAAGTAAGCCAAAATTGACTGTTCTTGCTGCCACCAAGCTTTGCGATCGTGCCAAACAAAGCGGTATGATTCTTCACCTTCAGCAAGGACACGTTCAACCACATCGTACCAACCTCCACGCTGTTGATCGCTGCCAACTGCTGGCATAATATCGGCAATCTTTCTTGCCAATTTAACGTAACTATCCTTGGGTTTGAGGCTCTGCATCCGCATCAAGTTCCAAGCAATCTTCAAGTTGTGACCAACTACAGCCCGATTTTGCTGCCATCCCCAAGTTGTATCAGCAGACCAGTCTTGGTAAAATCTTTCTTGAACAAAAGGACTATTATCATAGTCGGGGAAACGCTGTTCAATTGTGTCGAAGGTATACTCTAACATATCAGCGTATTCTTGCTTACCTGTAGCCAACCATAGGTTTATTAAGTAAGCTGGAGCGTGGTCGCCAACTGAGTTCCAGTTCTTGGTTCCCTTATTACGTCCTAAAGTATCGCTCAAGGGATCGAGCATTACAGGATCGATGTGAGAAAAATAGCCGCCGTGTTCTCCCTTATCAAGGAAAAACTCGTTAAACAGTTTAATGGTTTTCTCGGTATCGTCCATGATTCTGGGGTCCCCGGTACAGCGGTAAGTCTGAATGGGGCCTGCAAGAGCATAAATCTGTTCGTAAGCTGGGATTGCATCGTAATCATCGCCGAATTCAGAAGCAAAGATTTTTTGTTCTTTTTCTCCCTGTACGTCAATACCGTGATACCAATAGACGATACCTTCGTCTAAATCCACAAACCGCATATGTTCGCGCAAGTATTCGGTTCCTCTTTCAGCAGCTTTTAGGAAGCTATCGTTGCCTGTCATCATGAAGGCAGTAGCAAAACCGTATACTAAACGAGAGATTGTATCGGTTTCTTGGCGGAAGTTAGTAGTTGATTGCTGACCGCTCAAACTGAGACTAGTACGATAATTGCGGTAGTCGTACTCTCCTTCACCAAACTGAGCTTTGAGATAAAACTTACCCAAAGCATCTATCTGATTAACCCACCAGTTTTGTTTCTCGAAAACGTAATCATCTTTCTTCGCACCAGCAAAAACAATCTGCTTGGCATCAAAGATATCGCTATCTGGATAAAATGACCCATAGGTAAATAAATACCGTCCGGGAACGAGCATAGCTCTCATGTTTCCAGTAGCATCGGGATAGCCTTCGTCGAAATTCTGAATCACTTTGGCATATGCCATTGGACTCAATTTTGCTTTGAACTCTCTACCGTCGGAGGTTTTTAGACCAAAAATATCGGTATCTTTATCGTACTCGGTAACATAACCAGCGATTAAATCCGAAAAGGGAAAATTAACCTTATCTGCCATGATATAGGACTCCTATTTGTGTGAATAATTAATTAGCTCAAACTGCTGCTGCGGTTGCGGTTTTTCGGCTACTGCTTTTTTCAATTTCTTCGACAAAAACTTTCATGAATTCGTCAACCATGCCGGGATGTTTGCCGGTGATTAAGTTACCATCTATAACTAATTCAGCGGTTCCATCTCCCTCATAAACTACATCTGCTCCAGCATTTTCCACATCGCAAATAATGTTATGAGCGCAGGTAACTTTCTTACCTTTGATTAAATCTGTATCGGCACACAAAAGCCATAGGCTATGACAAATAGTACCTACCTTAACATTTTCTGTTGCATTTACTTTACGCAGAAATTCTACAGCGGGAGCTTGATTTTTCTGACCTTTTTTAACAGTTGCTTGATATCTTAGACGGTCAGTTGCATAAGCTCCAATACAAATTATTCCTTTATAATCTTCCGGGTTAATATCATTTACTTCTGTAGAAACTGTAACATGATATTCTACTTTGTCATTTTCGGGATTAGAACCAAAGCGTAATTCTTTATTACCCCATAAGTGAGAGATGTATTCTACTTCATAACCTTGTGTGGGAAAGTATTCATTAAAGCGAATAAATTCCGTTGGATCGAAATGTTCTTCAATTAATACGCCAATTTTGCCTTTTTTTTCAGTTGTCATTTTTTTGATTCCTGTAGATTGAATAAAATCACTAGCTCGTTGGGATAATTTTGGCAAATTATCTGCTGGAGTTGGGAAAGTTTGGTAGAGCGCTCTATCTGTAGAAAACTAATATATAGAGCGCTTTAAACTGATGCTATTTTTTTACGGCTTGGTGATAAATCTGGTACATATGTCCATCTGGAGAGAGTTGTTGAAATATATTAACGCTTATTACCACTGGGCATAATTTATTACCCTTGTACCGTCTACACTCTTATGCAGACTGGACGAAATAAAGCCTGGTTAATGCTTCACATATCCTTCCATGTACTCTATGATGTTATCCAGAAGCTTATGCTGTTGCGATAGCTCGAATTAGGAAATAACAATTACCGGATAGTTACAGCTTCACCAGCAGCAGCACCCCAAGGGGACATATCTGCGTATACTCGCCATTCACTTACTTTGTTGCCTCTCATACGATAGATATCACAACAGGAGATTGTCACCTGCTTTTTGCTGCCAACCATTTCATAATAGGCATCCATTTCCAAAGTAATGATATCTGGCTCTTGCCAAACTTTCCTTACTTTATGACCTGTAAACACTGCGATATTCTTAAAAGTCTCTCTAAAGAAATCTACAACGTTTTGCTGACCATAGCGTGGTTCCCCGGAACCCACTTTGTAAAAAATGTCATCTGTCAAGCAACTCTTCACCTTGTCCCAGTTTTGAGCTATTACTGCGCTTGCAAGTTCTCCAACTGCTTGAAACTGTTGTGATGATATTTCTGGAGCTTGAGTTTCTCCCTCTATCGACCATCTAGGACCAGCAGTTGACCATTTGGGTACATATCCCTGTGCTATGCGTTGTTTTGCTTCGGGATGTTCCGCAAAGTGTCTTCTCATTGTACCAGGAGCTAGTACTTGCTTTCCTTCGCTTGCTGTCATTACAGAAGCCGATGGAGGAACGGGGATGGTAGGGTCAAATACAGGATTTACATCCATGAAAATCCGCAGTTCGCTGAACTTGTCTCCTTCAACGCGGAAGATATCCATGCAAGGTAGCGATATCATTGAACCGTCTTTACGCCAGTAAAGCACATCCATTTCCACGAATACTAAATCTCCTGCTTCCCATATCACTTTGATTTCATGATATACCGCATCAATTTGACTGAAAAAGTTGTCCGCAGATTTTTTAATTGATTCTTTATCTAGACAAACATCAAAGTTACCAAATTGATATACTGGTGTGTCGGTAAAGAAGGTAATAAATCCTTCTGAGTCAAATGCTTCTCCTCTAGAGAACAAACGCTTAACTAAATCTACATTCGTCCCAGAAATTTTTTCGATTGACGGACTTGTTCCATTTGGAGTTTCGGTGGCAGCGATTAACTCACCCATCATTGACTGTGCAACTTGGCCAAACACCACATGAACTTTACCAAGGGCTGCTGCCAATTCTTCTTGGGTCAAGTTAAAGCCGTTTTCTCCTGCAATACTAACGAAAGTTTCAAGTGTTTTTGCTGTGTGGAGTTGCTGCTGTAAACCAGGATTTTCAAAAGCAGCCGTTAATAAATTCAGAACTTTATTGGACATAATTACCTTGTTACTTGATTTTGTTTTAAATTATTCGCGGTTAAGAGCGGCTCCACGGAGACATATCTGCGTATACTCGCCATTCGCTGACTTTGTTGCCTCTCATACGGTAAATATCGCAACAGGAAATTGTGACTCGCTTTCTACTTCCTACCATTTCGTAAAAAGCATCCATTTCTAAAGTAATAATATCCGGTTCCTGCCAAACTTTTCTGACTCTATGACCTGTAAATACTGCGATGTTTCTAAAGGTATCTTGGAAGAAATCTACAACCTCTTGACGACCGTAACGAGGTTCACCCGAACCTACTTTGTAAAAGATGTCATCACTTAAGTAACTTTTAACTTTATTCCAATCTTGAGCGATGACTGCGCTAGCTAGTTCTCCAACTGCTTGAAACTGTTCCTGAGAATTGCCATTTCCGCTAGCACCAGTTGAACCAATTTCCCATCTAGGGCCAGAAATTGACCATTTTGGGACATATCCCTGTTTAATTCTTTCTTGAGCTTCTGGATGCTCGGCAAAATGTTTCCTCATTGTTCCAGGAGGTACCATTGTTTGCCCTTGACTAACTGTCAAGATAGAAGCAGAACTAGGAACGGGAATACTGGGATTAAATACTGGATTTACATCCATAAAGATTCGCAGTTCGCTGAATTTATCTCCTTCAACACGGAAGATATCGCAACAAGGTAGTGAAATCATCGAGCCATCTTTACGCCAGTAAAGCACATCCATTTCCACAAATACCACGTTTCCGATTTCCCACATCATTTTGATTTCGTGGTAAACCGCACTGATTTGACTGAAAAAATTGTCAGCAGATTTTCTGATTGATTCTTTATCCAGGCAGATATCAAAATTACCAAATTGGTAAACTGGCTTATCGGTAAAGAAGGTAATAAAACCTTCCGAATCAAATGCTTCTCCTCTGGAGAATAAGCGCTTAACTAAATCAGTATTTTTTCCTGGAAATTGTTCTGCGGATGTGCTTGTTTTTCCATTTGTTGTAACTATATTGTTTCCCTGAATATTTGGGGAAACTTTACCGTCTGGAAAAGTGAAAGAGGTTCCGTTGCTTCTATTATACGTTTGCATGGCTTCTTGAAAACTATTTTTAACTTTACGGGTAACTTGGTTAAATTCTAACTGTTCCCCATTTGGTCCTTTGCAGTAGAATAATGACCACCCTTCCATAGGGTCGTGACTCCAGTCTACTTCCGGTTCTCCTGCTGCTAAAGATTCCGGCTCATTCCAGAATTTAAACGAATTATATCTGAGGGCTACAGCTCTTCTTTCTGCTTCAGATTTGACCCGAACAACGCGGTTTGAAACTACATTCGTCATTCCTCGCTTATGACATTCTGATTCCAACATATTGGCAAACACATTTAAGTCAATGCCTTCTTTAACATTAAAAGAAATGTGCATTGCATTAACATGACCAATATGGGAAGGATTGCTCCCAATTGAACTATGAGTTGCGTTCTTGTTACCTGCTTCTCTAAAGTAGATCAGTTCAACAACTGTGTTGCCAAAAGAGATAAATTTAACGTCTAAAGCATCTTCGTTACTACTTCTGAGATTGGGGATATCCAGGGCTTTTGGGTCGAAACCTTGAGCGTTAGCATCCAGTTCTTCTTTTTGAAAGAGAGTATTCTGGATTACATCACCTACTAACTCACTTTCTTCGACTACTAATTTGCCTCCCAGCACTTCCGTATAAAATTTTACTGAGTTAGCCATGTCACTAACCGTGACACCTACGTGCTGTACACCCTGTAATAAACTACCCAAGCCAGAACTCACATTCGCATCGCTATTATGAGTAGAAGTTATATTATTTGGGTAGTTATTTTGGCTGTTAGTCATCAGTGAAACTATATTATCTTGGAGTTGATTCGCTGCTCCGATTGTTGAAATTAAATCGGCAACCTTTGAACTCCGCAGCCCAGCTAGGGTAATTTTGCTATCGTAAACAAAGGTATAAGCTGTTCTTTCTGGAAATGGTTGAATTTGCTTGATATATTTAGCTGCATCTTTAATCGCTGCTGCATACTCAGAAGAAGCAAAGAACTTTTCCCTTTCTAAATTATTCGCAAAAGCAATCTCATAAGCTGCCTGATATTGCTTGTCTGCTGGCTCATAATGACTTACCCCTGATGCATCGGGACGGGAGTTATCTACTTCTTCAAATAGATGCAAGCGGAATTTGAGTACAGCATCATTTTTTATTACCTGTGGAGCAAAACTTTCTTTTAAGTATTGCCGAAAAGCCTGAGTACTAATTCCATCGGCTTTTTTAACCATGACGTGAAACTTGATGGCTGCAACTTCACCATTAGGAGCGCCGTTGCTAATTCTATCTAAGTAAGTAATGGAATTACCCGGACTGGTATTATATCCGATGGCTTTTCTAAACACATTGTGTTCGTCATCCATCAATATTCCAGCGGCTTGAAACCATATCTGCCGCTCTTGTTCGCTCTCAAAGGTTAATTCTGCAATACCGTCAAAGTTATCTTCTACATCAAAAGAATAATTTAAACCCGCAATATTGGGACAAAATCCTCCTTCGTTGTGAGCTACATGATATTGCCAATATTGATACTGACCGGGTAATCTCGCGCAAACTGGGCCGTGTACGTCTTTCCAATAGTTATCAAAAAGTTTTAGGGGAATACCTTCTCTTTTCCATAAAAGTACGTAAAAAGCTACTTTTCCCCTAGCATCGCGTGCTGAATAATCAGTTTCTCTTGGGTTATTGCTCTCTGCAAGCATTGCTGCTGTCCTTTGTGTACTGCCAAAAATTTCATTCAAGGTGCCGAAGCAACCCGCGACTTTATTGAAGCCTGCGTATACGCATAGAAACAGTAAAAGTTCTTCAATTTCTTCGCGGCTGCTTCCTTGCTTGAGAGCCATATTGATATGAGCGGGGAATGGGTTGCCAGAACCCCGGTGACTCTGATTAACAACATCAATAGCGATGCTAACCAGAGCTTTTGTTTTTTGGTCAATTAATGGCAAACCCCAAACTTCACCTGCTACCCGAGTTACAAAGTCACCAAACTTAGGATTGATTTTTTTTAAACCTAATTGAAGTTCTTTGTCATCCAGGACAGCATTTTTATATGCGGTCTCTTCTTTCATCTCAAGCAGTTGCAATCAGCTTTAATAATTCATTCGCAGCAAAAACATCACGATAAAATGTCAGTTGTTCGGTCTTTAGATAACAAGCGCCCCGATGTCCGCGACGTACCCAAGTTACATTTCCTTTCGCAAGAGTTTCGTTAGTTTCATCATCCACACATTTCCACTCAAAGTAAGTGTGTTCGCCCCAGAACATCACAATAGGCCAGCACATGGTAACTCCTGGCTGAGCAATTAATGCCCACCAATGCTGTTCTCTTGCTTTTTGTTGTTCTAAACCTCTATAAGGACCATCCTGGCAAAAGTAAACTAAATCGTCGCGATATTCACCAGTTAAGATGTCTCCGCGTCCTTGTCTTAATGCTTCGCAGTGAGTGGGCCACCATTCTTTATTTTCTGCTTCAATCTGTTCGAGGGAATAATTATAATTGATTTCTGGCAATCTAGATTCTTTCATTGCCACAATTTTTTCAGCATCCTCAATCAACTTTTTGGCAACGTAGGAAGTTACAAGTCCCGGACGAGAATAATCGGCAGACAAACCTTCATAATAATTGGTGCGCTTTTTAGTCGGTTGTGACTTATTTTGGGTATTTTGAGCAGAAAAACCGTTACTCTGTGGGGTGTAAAGGGTAGAATTTAGCATTAGAGATTTAATATCCTCTTTAAGTTGATTTACTGCTCCGATTCCGGAGATTAATTCTGCAACTGAAGAGCTGCGCTCCCCAGCAAGGGTCATTTCGCCATCGTAGACAAAAGTATAAGCAGTTCTTTCTGGAAATGCCTGCATTTGTTTAATATGCTTAGCAGCATCACGAGTAGCAGCTTTATACTGAGCAGAAGCAAAAAACTTTTCTCTTTCGAGCTGATTTGAAAAAGCTATTTCATAAGCAGCATGATATTGCTTTTCTTCTGGTTCGTAATGGCTAACTCCATCAGCATCGGGACGGGAATTATCTACTTCTTCAAATAAATGCAGGCGCAACTTAAGCACTGACTCATGATTGCTAATGTTTTGTGCAAACACATCAGTCAAATAACGACGAAAAGCTTGGGTACTAACTCCATCGGCTTTTTTAACCATCACATGAAATTTCAGTATCCCGGTTTCACCATTAGGCTCTCCGTTGGGAATACTATCTACATAAGTAATAGAATTCCCTGGATTGGTATTGTAACCAATGGCTTTTCTAAATACGTTACGTTCGTCATCCATCAATATACCGGCTGCTTCAAACCAAGTTTGACGCTCCGCTTCGCTCTCAAAGGTTAACTCTGCAATGCCATCAAAATTGTCTTCTGAATTGCGATCGCAATTTAAACCCTTAATTGCTGGGAAAAAACCACCTTCGTTGTGAGCAACATGGAACTGCCAGTATTGATGCTGACCTGGCAATCTCGCACAAACTGGGCCGTGTACATCTTTCCAGTATTCATCGAAAAGTTCTAGAGAAATTCCTTGTCTCTTCCATAAAAGAACATAAAAAGAAACTTTTCCTCGAGCGTCACGTCCTGAATAATTAGCTCTAGCAACTTTATTTATTGTTGAAACCATAGTTACTCTCCTCCACTGTAATTACCATAAAAAAACTCGCGGGTAAACAATCTTAACTGAGGACAAAGAAGTAATAAAAATATTCATAACTAGGTCTTACAGTTCGATGAATATTAAGAGATATTACTGTTGCCTTATTACTTCCCACTGCTGTTGTAATAACTGTTGTCAGCGAATAAATTATTTTTCCAAGATTTCGTTTAGCATCCCAAAACAACCAGCAACCTTATTGAAACCAGCATAAACGCACATGAACAACAACAGTTCTTCAATTTCTGCGGGAGTTGCTCCTTGTTGGAGAGCCATATTTACATGAGCGCCGAAAGGATTTCCCGGTCCGACCTGATCCTGATTCACTATATCCACAGCAATAGTAATAAAAGCCTTAGTTTTTTGGTCAATCAATGGTAAACCCCAAGCTTCACCAGCGACCCGAGTTACAAAATCACCGAACTTTGGGTTTATCTGCTTCAAACCTTGTTGAAGTTCGATATCATCCAATACCGCGTTATCGTACTTCTTATTTTCCACTTGCATCTGATGTATTCCTCCTTAAATGCGTCTACTACTAAAAAATGAAAATCAATAATTAGAAGCTAGCAATATTTTCTACTATACGTGAAATATTTTAATTATTTAGGAACAGACTACTTTTATTTTCATACTTACTTATTGTGTGTCGTAGATATATATGTAAGGTACGAAAGATATATATTACTAACTCTGTATTGCAATTTTTTACCTAAGAGTGCAACGCTAAATTTAGTCAATATCTAGCATAAACTTAGAAAAATATTTCGGAAGTTTTTTCATGTATTTTTGGTGGCAAATATTTACCTAATCTGATTTGTTTGTAAATCAGATTAGGTAAATATACAGGATTAAATCTGAAAAAAAGTCCGTATAGTAATTACCTACAGAAGAATTAAAGCAATATATATTAATTAGACCACCGTGTTTAAATCAAGTATTGACAACTCACTTTTCTGGCAATGATTGATTGTTTGCATTGTTAACACTTAAGCTGTGACCAGTACTTGCTAAGTATAACTACCATTATTGCTAAGCGCAATACATATAACAATAATAACTTTTTATTTACTTAAATGATAATAGCTTTAAGTAAGTAAATCCTTAGATATAAGGCTTTATGAGTATTTGCATATATTCAATAAATAGTAAATACTAATACTTAATAAAACTTTGAAATTGTTGTTAGATTCAGCAAACTTGATTAAGATAGAGTGGTTTTCGGTTAGCTCGAAAGCATATTGCGAACGTTAAAATTAGGGAGGGCAGCGATGCCCATCCCATAAAAATACGTCAATTTCCTTGAGAGACTTCTCACCGAAGAGTGTTAAAAATTGAAAGTTGTTCTCAGCCCACCAATCACGATATCTTCATTCTCGGCATCTTGGTTAGGTGCTGTAATCCATATTACAGAAGGAGTAATTGAGATATGGTCTGTAATCTGATGCTTGTAGTAGGCTTCAACGTGTAGCGATGTATCGTTTTTGAAACTTGGAGTTTCTAAGTCAGTTTCAAGAGATGTAAGAGTGGGTTCCATACCCACAACTAACCCTCCCTGATTTCCTGTTTTGAATAAGTCAGGAAAAGCAGCTTGTACTGAGTAAGTCCAAATATCAGCATCACCTTTGCCCAGCAATCTGGCTTTAATTAAATTAGCCCAACCACCGATTAGTATTTTGGGGGTAATAGCAACATAACCTCCAACCTGATAAGCATTTGTTTTTACAGCCGATGCTTCATCAAAGAAAATCCCTGCATCATCAAAGCGATTTGCTAAGGCACTTCCTACAAAACCGTTTCCTCTAAAAGTTTGACCGTTAAAATAGCCAAAATTACCAGGAGCAAAGTAACCATGTTGGTATACAGCAGAAAGAAAGAAACTTGGACTGGGATTGTAATTTATCTGGGCAGAGGCAACATAATCTCCATTAAATATACCCGTTCCTTGTCCTGGATTGTTAGCAAAAGTGGCCAGATAGGTCAAAGTTAGTACTGTGGAATCTAAAAACTCATAATTTAGACCAATTCCAGAACCAGCACCTACAAGATAAAGAGGTGGAGCCTCTGCAAATGTACTCGCAGGACCACCACCAATACTGTAGTAAGGAACAAATCTAGGTAATAAAACTGGACTAAAACGATATCTATTACCGGCAATGATATCCACCATTAATTTTTTGCCGACAGGGAAATGATACTCTAAACCGATTAATCGAGCATCGTTACCAGTACTACCCGAACCCGCTGTATCGCTAGCACCTTCTCTTGTTGAGCCTACATTTCTACCATTGTTGGTTGTGACAAGATTAGGAAACTCAGTATTTGTAGAACCAATTGCGGTTAACAACAAATCTCGACCAGTGAAACTAGTTAGCAGACCCAGAAAGAGATTATATTGAAGGGTTGTTTGAGGATTACCTTCACCTGAAAAATAGGTATTAGTTTGAAACCTTAAATTTCCTAACAATCTAGTGGTAGTGGAAAACTGATTTGCTTCTAATTTGGCAGTGCTTGCTTCAAGGGAATCTACACGACCCCGGAGAGTTGCCAACTCTGCGGAAAATTCATTTTGCAAACGTCCTAAAGTCGTGAGGTCATCTTGACTTAAAATGTCAGAAGTTGCAGTAGCAATCAGTTCGTTCACTCGATCTAAACAAGCATTTAAGCCCGCAGCAAATTCATAACGGGTTAAAGCACGGTTCCCACGATAGGTACCGTTAGGATAACCAGCAATACAACCGTAACGCTCGACTAGAGATTGTAAAGCTTGAAATGCCCAGTCTGTGGGTTGTACATCAGTAAATTGGGAAACACTGTTAATTTGTGCCATCCCATTATTTGTATTCTCTTCATTACCGTTGAGGTCAACGTCCTGAACAAGGTTTAAACTAGAGTCGAACGTGGTGGAATTATCCAACTCTTGACTCAGAATCTTAGGACTTTCCTCGAAGGAATCGCTCTTTGTTTCTATAGCTTTTGGTAAAGAATTATTAACTATTCCAGATTTAGGGGAAAACTTATCTTGGCTCTTCTGAAGCTTGAGAATTTTAATTAAACGTGATGAAGTTGAGGTTTGAGTTCTAACTGATATTTCAGCTTTTTCTTTGGGAACAGTTTTAGAGTGAGGTGCTTGGGTCGCCTCCGTACTATCTATTATTCCTGCCTTAGATTTATTTGCGCTAGTAATTACAGATAAAACTGCAATCGCAACGGTTATCAAAATTGGACTGGTCGCTAATTTTCTCAACTCAAACATCTCCTTATTCTCACATCACACACTTGAATCACTGGGGAACTGGCAAATAGTAAATCGTGCCTTTGTACCCAAATTTAATATCCTTCTGAGAAAGTATTAAGTAATACTTATGACTCATTACCAAACGCCAATATTTTAGCCATTACTTAGATAGATCGGGATTGATACTTTTTTAGTTTCGATAAAGATTCTTTATTGTATGGAACCGCAAACTATTATACACAAGCAATTGGTACTTTCATAAGCAAAAATGCTCAAAAGCTTTGGCGGGAAAGCAATAGGAAAATTGTCTATTTTGATGAATACGAACTAATAGTGACTAAAATACTGATAATCGTACATAATATACTGGTAAATACAATGAAATATATCTGCAATTTACACGAACTATTAAGCCTTGACATGGCTATAGTATAATGCGTACCAAATCCGAGTTTATACTGAGGAAATATGCTTATATAGAAGTTAATCTGTTATGGATATTTTACTGCAATTAGTATCGTAATTTACTAAATAATCCCTTTGGAATTGCAGAGCCAATAGTGTCTGTATTCTCAAGTTATAAGAACGCCAATTAGAAAAAATAAAAAAATGACACATCCTACGCAACCTATTGCTAAAGTTTCTGGAACAAGCACACCAATTAAAAAAGTTGATAATTACTTGCTCTTTAAACAAGACGATCCAATTCGTCCAGCAGTTTACGCTTCTGGCGATTTATATACTTTTTATACAACTACTAGGGAAAGTAATAATAATTTCAACTTCTTTGACTTCTTTCTTCCCGTTGGTGGTGGTCCACCAGCACACTACCATCCTTTTGAGAATGAAACATGGCATATAATCGATGGAGAAATTCAATTTAACTTAGGTAATGAAGGAACTAATAGTATAGTTCTTCCTAAAGGGACAACTATCTTCGGTCCAATAAATAGAACTCACGGTTATAGAAACATTGATTCGATAGCATCAATGTCAGGATCAACTCCGGGTGCAAGAACACTATCGATGACTACTCCGGGGGCATTAGACCTTTTCTTCGATGCTGTAGCTGCGCGGGTAGTAGATAGGGATGAGTCTATACCAGAATTCAATGGTGCTACTGCTGATGATTTCATTAACCTAGCCAAATTTAGTGCGCGAACTAATGCTGGTATACTATTTCCAACTCCAGGCTATACACCACCAGAAGGTACTCTTAATTATGTATTAGTGCTTCCAGAGGACGCTAAAGAAGAGACAATACAGGAAGCTAAGACTCTCGCAGGAATAGATGGTTTTAGCGTTTGGACAACTGGTGATAGCGAAGATATCCAGAAACGACCAACATTTACTGGAGATTTTGGTATTGAGTATATTTCTTTAGTAAATTTAGAAGAAACAGGAAACAAATCATTATATAATCAGTTTTCCCTGGAAGCCCAAGATTCTGATACCTTTGTTGAAGCTAATTTAACAGGTAGCCAGGTAGTTTATTCTACAGAATCGGATGCAACTGGTGATGCGACTTTTTTACTGAACGACCAAGGTGGTATCGACTACAGAGTCACAATCAAGGGTCTAGACTTTGGCGAATTCATCTCAGATTCCTATAGGTATATATATGATGCTGCACCAGGATTTTCAGACTTTACGGTAAACCCAATTACTATTACTGGCGATGATGGTAATCCTGTCGAATATGATGGGTACTTTACTACTGCTACTGTTAATGCAGCTACTCAAGAGTTAATTTATGCTAATGGTGTATATCGGCTTCTAGATGGTTCTTTAGCCGACCCAAATGCTCTGATTGAAGTATTGCGAGATGATTATTACAACTCAATCAATGATGAGGGTGATAAGGTTGGTGTCGCTGGAGGGGCTTTTATTTGGGAATTTTTTGAATCCGCAAGACCTATTGACGATAATGTCCTCGATGAAATTAAAGATTTTCCCACATATATACAAGAAAACTTATCCCAAGGAATCCCTTTAGATGACCAATTAGTCAAGCTACCATTTGGGGAGGCTGTAGAAACTTATGATTGGATAGTTACTCCTTCTGAAGAATTTGCTTTTGATGTTTTCAGGGATACTCAGGGTAATCCTGCTATCATTATTGGTGAAGGTTGGTCGGTGGAACAAACACTAAAAGATTCAACTTTTCTGACTCCCGATAATCTCCTTGATGATATTACCGCTATTCATATTCATTCTGGGGAAAGGGGTAGTAATGGTTCACATGTTTTTAATATTCTGGATTTGCAAAATCAGGATGAAACTGGCTTAGTATTTAGTGTTAACGATGATGGTTCTATTACAGTTGGTGGCACATGGAGTTCAGAAGAAAAGGAAATTCCCTCACAAGTAACCGATTTTTTTAACAACAATAATAGTGCTATTCCCGGACAAGAAAGCGAATTTTATGTCCAAGTTCACACCAAGGGTAATCCAGAAGGTGAGATCCGAGGGCAAATTGCTAGTACAACTAACGACTTCCCCGACCAAATTACAAGCGAAAACCACGAGATTTTTTATATAAAAGAAGGTCAATTATCTGTCAAAATTAATGATGAAGTTCGGCTGGCTGAAGAAGACACTTATGTTTATGTCGCCCCAGGAAATGAATACTCATTTGCAAATTTTGGAAATGAAACAGTAGAGTCTTTAGCTGTTACAGTAATTCCAGAAGAACCCAATCACGAAGATAGTGAAGATCATAATCATGAGCCATTACCATCACCCCTAAAAGCTCAGCAAGCTCAATTACCTAAAGAAGTTAACTTCCTCGATAGAAATCAGGATAACGTTTTTAAACCAGATTCTTCATCAGAAGAGCTTCCTACTCGCCGTCGTATCTATGGTGGTGATGCAAAAGATGAACTTTATGCTCATAACGGCGATCGCATTTTTGGTCGAGCAGGAAATGATATTTTAAATGCTTCTCAAGGTAAAGGTGGAAATAGACTTTACGGTGGCAAAGGAGACGATGAAATAAATCTTAATACTGAAGACCGTGGCTTTGGTGGAGATGGAAATGACATCATTGATGCTTCTAATGGTAAAGGATATAATCTTCTTGATGGCGGCAACGGTAACGATAAACTATTTGCAGCGAGTTATGATGAGTTGCGTGGCGGTAATGGTGATGATTTAATCAGTATTAACGGTAGCAATAACGTCCTTTATGGCGGCTCCGGTGCGGATAAATTTGGAATTTTGGATGATAGATTACCTGACGGGGTAGCAGTCGAATATTCAGATTCTGCGAAGTCTCTTTTATCACCAAATTTATCATTCCCAGAATTAATGGATGCACAGAACACCATCGCTGACTTTGAAATAGGTCGTGACAAAATTGTTATTAATGGTGTCTTTGATACATTAATTAATGGCAAAAATGTCAGTTTAAATATTTCAAAATTTGAAGATTTAGAACTGCTACCCACTTTTGAAGCATTAGGTAGTACAAGTATTATCATTGATTTCACTGAAGATGGAGTCACCAAAGAAATATCCTTAGCAAATGTGGATGGAATTTATTTCAACGAACTAAGTGCTAGTGATTTTGAATTCATGCAGGTAGCTTAAAGTAAGAAAGACAAATATAAAAAAGTCTGTCCTCTTACTGTTCATTAATAATCAAATCGGCTAAAAATTTCAGGAGAGACAATCGTGGCTAATACTCAAAATCAAATAGCGGGAAGATCTCCATTGACTGGTAAAGTTGCTATTGTTACAGGTTCTTCTAGAGGTATTGGAAGAGCGATTGCAGAACGATTGGGACAAGATGGTGCAAAAGTTGTCGTTACCTATATGGGTAATAAAGAACGAGCAGAAGAAGTTGTTGCTAAGATTCATTTAAGTGGAACAGAAGCAATTGCGGTGCAGGTTGATATGCGAAAAATTGCTGATGTCCGTCGTCTTTTCCAGCAAACCTTTGAACATTTTGGTAAGGTTGATATTTTAGTTAATAATGCGGCTGGAAAAAACATCTTTCAACCAACTGCTGTCATGAGCGAAGAAGACTATGACAGTATGTTTGATATTACCAGAGGTGTATATTTTGCTCTTCAAGAAGCAGCAAAACAACTAACAGATAATGGTCGCATCGTTAGTATTTCCACTGGAGGTACATCAAGGGCAATTCCTACAAGTGGAGCTTATACGGGTAGTAAAGCTGCAATTGAGCAGTTTAGCATGGCACTAGCTAAGGAAATAGGTTCAAGAGGTATTACTGTTAATACCGTTGCTCCCGGAGTCACGAAAACCGATGGTTTAGTACTTAATCAAGAACAAGTAAACCAAATGATTGCTCAAACTCCTCTCGGAAGATTGGGAGAACCCAGTGATATTGCTAGTGCTGTTGCATTATTAGTCTCAGAAGATGCTCGTTGGATTACAGGACAAAATATTCGCGTGACAGGTGGAATCGTATAGGGTTTATTGAAGTAATTCGGGGCAAAAAATTACCTTGCACGAATCCAATTTTAATTTTGGAAAAATGTTTATATTTTAGTAATTTTGGCTTTGCTATACAAGTTTGTCAGTCTTAATCTATTTTTATCCTTTTATAAAAATAGCAATTAGGCAATTTATGTCTATGCTCAAGTAATTAATATGGAATAAACTAAACTGCTATATACATTGATACTAATCTCCATTTAAACTTAGTCAAAACTATAAATTAAAATTATTCACAATCTTGAGTGTCTAGAGTAAATTATTTTTTATTAATCATTTTTAAATTTTTTAATATCTGTTCTAAAGATAATCAAAATATTTTTTCATGATTCTAAATACAGGCGATCATAAGTAATTACCATTTTCAAAGGTTTCTCAATCTAAAATCTGTATATTTTATTGTTTGAGAGAAATAAATTATACCTACTTACTGAAAATAGAATCTAAATTTATCTGCATTTTATCTAACTTGAGGAATAAAATAGACATGGCTGAGTTTTTTGGTACTCCTGGAGACGACGAGATTAATATCGATACACTTTTGGAATCAACAGAATCATATGAAATTGATGGCAAAGATGGTAATGATATTATTGATGTTTCCCAAAGTATATTAGGTAAGAATCAGGTTCGTGGTGGAAATGGCAATGATGAGCTATTAGGTGCAAAAGGTGATAGCTTATTTGGAGAAGATGGCGATGATATTATCGATACTTCAGAAGGTACTCAAATTCAGAATGGAGGTGAAAATAAACTCTACGGTGGAAATGGAAATGATACTTTAATCGGAAGCAGTAAAGACGAATTATTTGGAGGAGAAGGGGAAGATATTTTAGTTGCTGGGTCTGGTGGTGCGACTCTCACAGGTGGTGAAGATTCTGACTGCTTTGTGTTGGCTACAGGGGAATTTCCAGAAACTGAAAATATCATTACGGATTTTGATCCCAGCGCAGATGTTTTAATTATTAACGGTTTAAATTTAACTTTTAATGACCTAAAACTGAAGCAAGAAGGTCAAAATATTATCATTAGCGCTCAAAATTCTCTTCTAGCTACTCTACAAAATGTAAATTTATCTGACCTAAGTGAAAACAACTTCTCTTTTGATAATGATATATTTAGCCTCAATAAAGAGAAGAGCAATCCCCCGGCTACTCAAGTATCTAATCTCTCAATATTAGAAGATAAGAAGCTATTAGTTATTAATGGTGATGTTAGCAAAACTAAGGTTAAATTCCAATTAAGCAGTAAAAGTATTGAGAAAGGACAGGCACATCAAATCGCTGTATTTTCAGTTGATGAAAATGGCGCGGTTGATGGTATTCTTCCAAATCAAATAGGTTATTTGCAAGCAGCACTTAGTTCGGCTAAAGTCATATTATCTACGATTACAGACAATTTTAAAGCCGTTGAAGGACAAAGCAGTATTATTCAAGGATTAAAAAGTGATAACCTAGCCTTTGTTTTAATTAAAGACACAACCATTCAGAACGTACTAAATAATAGTAATCTTTCATCACAAGTCCTCTTTGGTTCAAGCTTTGGTACAAATAGCAGTGAATCTTTGCAAATTTCAAGTTTAGAAGATGGTTCCATCCGCTTGCAATTTGAAGACTATTTGGGAAATATTGATTTTACAGATATAGAATTAACTGTCCAAATAACTGAAACTAACCCTCCTTTAGGCAGTTTTCAAGAAGATGTTCTGGTCGATTTTAGAACTGATATACAAGGAAATGATTTAGCAGGACGTTTGGTAAAAACTGTATTACCAATCGTTGAAAGAGAGGCTAGTTACAATAATATTTTTGGTTTATATCGCATTGAAGATGTATCAGGAACTGTACGCGACCCCCTTACAGGTAACTTAATAGCAGCGACAGCAGAAAATCGCAATGAATATGTTCAAGCCGCGCTTCGTCTGAGTCAAGAAGTTGGAGCAGGATTTAATACCAGCAGCCAGAACATGGAAAAAATTCAAGGATTTGAGACAGAATTAACAGGTGGTTTCTTGTTTGCACCATTTCTAATTGCTGACGGTCAAATCGGAGACTTTTTCGATGATAGTGATGATAACGACTCACCAGCTTATTTCTCTTACATGGGTATCAATCCAGATGGAATAACCCATATTCGCAAATTAGGGGACAATATCTTCGGTTTTGAGGATTTATTAGGGGGTGGTGACACAGATTTCAACGATGTCGTATTCAAAATGGAAAACAGTGTAGTTTAAAAGTTATATATTTTCGAGTTGCTATCCTTTGGACTGTATGAACCATTTTAAAGCGGCAATTATTAACTATAAATGCCGCCTTAAATATTTTTTATAAGCGTAGTAAAAAAATACTCTTTAGCTCTGTGACAATGTTTTTGATAACGATTCTACTCGCACTTTTAGGGCCTCATTCATTCTCTCGAAACCTTTGTCCGCATCCTGCATCATAGGCATTCGTTGAAACAACGGACTGAGTAAACCACTATAATACTCCGTGTTGCGTAACTTAGTCCGGTTACTCTCAAGTAACGTGAGTTCAAAACGATGTTCACCATCAAAAATACCTTTGAGCATAGTTGTAGCTAGCCATGCAAAGCGGCAGTTTTCCTCATATGTAATAACTGTTGGCTCGAAAGAAAAACCTTTTCCTTCTGGCAACCGTAATTCCAGTTTTAGCTTAGAACCGACTTGAGGCTCACCACTATGACAAAAAAGCTGTTCGTTCCATTGCGAATAATTTCTTAGGTCAGTCAATACAGCAAAAACTTGCTCTGCTGGTGCGTTAATAATAATATCAGTGTCTATTACAAAAGCCATAATTTTAATGTGCTATTTCTGGAAATTGCTGTGTGTTGATAATGACTATTGCTTGCGGGTAACTTAATCCTTTTCAGAATAAATATTGATATCGCGCTAAGCATTAGTCTTAACTTATACTCACTTATAAAAATGTAATCTACTTTGTATTTAATTGTCATCTTTCAGATAGTACTCTCTCGGAGAAGATAATACAACCAATGCTTTTACATTGTTCAGAACAAGTTAAGCTGCTACGCAGCTTAGCTCTTGCTATAGGCGGTAGCTACATTTCCCCTGTAGTCTTGTCTTTACTTGTGGCGATCGCCTGCATTGTGACTGTAATTCTAGATTTAACAGGAAAGCATGAATCTAGAATTGGCTTTCATGGCTAATACTTTGTTACACAAGTTATCAGGGGTAAGCACGGGGAGGGGGAAGAAAAAAATAATTAACAAACCAAAAATATTTTCCCTGCTCCTTAATCCCCTCTACGGAAAACAATTTAAATAGATATTGAGAGTTTTAGCTTGGCTGTGGGAATACTAAGAATGATTGGTAGTGTTTTTCAGACATTATCTTGATAACAAAAACGAAAACACGAATTTTAATTCGGCAAATAATATTAATAAGCGAAGAGGTTTGCCAATGAATTGGATTAAAAAAAATCTATATCTTGCAGGGATTCCCATATCTATGGCACTGTCTACCGTTTCTCTGGTTTCAGTGCAAGCAAATTCTTCCAACCAGTTTGTGGGTAAGGGGGAAGCCCCGATGTTAATTAGCCAGAGTTTTAAACCTGGAAATCGCGAAGGGGCACCGAATTCAACTGCTGGTGGAGCAACTCGTGGTGGTTGTACGCAAAAAGAAAACCGTTTAATTTCTTTGATACCTGAAAAACAAGTGGGGCTAACTTTCAACGAACGACCAACATTTTACTGGCATATATCTGAATCTGATGTTCGTGAAGCTGCATTTATGTTATTAGATGATAACGAAGATGTCGTTTATGAAACCGATTTAACGCTTCCTCAAAAGCCGGGAATTTTTGCATTTACCCTCCCTGCCGAAGTTCCAGGATTGAAGGTGAATAAGCAATATCATTGGTTCCTGGAAGTAAATTGCAGTTCTCAAACAGATGAAACTGTAACTGTTGAAGGCTGGGTAGAACGAACAAAACCGAGTTTAGCTGTGCGGATGAAGTTAAATAAATTAGAACCAAAACATCGTTCTAAGGTTTATGCTGATGCTGGTATTTGGCACGAAGCTATCGATAATGTAGCTCAACAACGCTGTATAGATCCTAATGACTCTACTACGATGTTTTATTGGAATCAATTATTAACTTCTGTGGGTTTAAACCAGGTAGTTTCTGAATCGATGAATCAGGTTTGTAAAGTTGAAAGTTAAGATAAATATGTAAACCGTCTTTGGTTTGCAGTTGGGTGCATAATATTTTAAATACCAGTTTATTCCATTGCTCTCTCGATATTTACGTCGAGAGAGTTAGGAATCGAGATTTAGATTAATTTAAAAAAAAAATTAATGAAAGCTTAAAAACAGAGACTCTAACGAATTAAAAAAAAGATATAAAAAGTTGATTTAAACTGATGACAAAATTACTGTTTTTAGGTTCTGGCTGTGCTTTTACTTTTGGCACGGATAATTATCAATCAAATATGCTTTTAGTAAGTGATGCTGGAAAAAAATTATTGATCGATTGTGGTTCAGATATTAGATACTCTTTGTACAGAACAGGATTTTCTCATCTTGATATCACCGATATTTATATTAGTCATATTCATGCAGATCATGTTGGTGGACTTGAATTTATTGGCTTCAGTACCAAATTCGATCCAAGATGCGAGAAACCAAAGCTTTATCTAGATACTGAACTAGCTAAAAACCTTTGGATTCATTCATTATCCGGAGGAATGAGATATATAGAAAATGAAGTAGCTACTTTAGACACTTTTTTTGAAGAAGTAAAAATAGATGAGAATAGAAATTTTATCTGGGACGATATTAAAATTAACTTAATTAAAGTTATTCATGTAGATTCTCACCATGCTATTATGCCTAGCTACGGTTTATTTTTTGAAATTAATGGCATAAAAATATTTTTAACTACAGATACACAAATGCGTTTAAATGTTTTAGATAAATTCTATCAGGAAGCAGATATTATTTTTCAAGATTGTGAAACTGCGAAATTTCCTAGCGGGGTTCATGCTCATTACCAGGAATTATTAACTTTGCCATTATCTATAAAAAATAAAATGTGGCTTTACCACTATCAACCAAATAAACTTCCCGATGCCAAAAAAGATGGTTTTTGTGGTTTTATAGAAAGAGGTCAAGAATTTGATTTTTCATCATCAGCGTTTTTTGACAAAAATTTTAACCCAATAAATGCAACTGTGTCTTAGTAACAGGAATATTCTCATCCGAATCAAGGGTGTATTTAAACTTTATTATTTGCATTAAATAAGCTGTGTTATACAGTTATTCTATTTATACTTATATTTTTAAAGCCTTGATAGATAAGATAATTTGTTCCGCTATATATTGAATAAAAAATTATTAATAATTTCAAATGAATGTGAAAAATAATTGGAAAAAGCTTATTGTAGATTTGAACTTAAAGTTTACAGTACATCTAAAAAAGAAAACTAAATATAATATTTTTTTGGGGTTATTAACTTTATTCTTTACTATTACCATATTCAATAAAAATTTCGACTTGAGTCTATTTATATCAAGTGCCGCTGCATCAACTCCAAAATATGAATACGTACAAACAATACCACTATCAAATACAGTAGATTTACAAACAAACAAAATTGTTGATTCCCCAGCCTCATTGACACAAGCCGGTAAACAAAACTATCAAAATCAACAGTTTACTGAAGCAATTGTACGGTGGCAGCAGGCGCTAAAAATTCTGATTTCTCAAGGCGATACAGTAAATCAAGCAATGGTGCTGGGTAACTTGGCACAAGCATATCAAAAATTAGGAAAATTCACCGAAGCAAAAAAGGTGATCGACAAAAGTATTGAGCTTTTATCGTCTCTTCCAAAAGATAATCCAAGTCTTTTCGCTGCTGCACTAAACATTCAAGGAAGTTTACTGTTGTCTGAAGGTAAAACTGAAGATGCATTAATTGTTTGGCAGCGTGCGCTAAAAATATACGAAAAAGCTGGAGATAAAAACGGATTAACTCGCTGTTTGCTCAATCAAACTCAAGCCTACAGTCGATTGGGAATGCATAATCGTGCATTAAATACTTTAAATGAGGTTAATCAAACTTTAGAGAATCAACCAGATTCTCCCTTAAAAATTGTTAGTTTGCTTCAGAAGGGAGATACTTTAAGGTTGACAGGAAATCTTCGCGATTCCAAGAAAACCTTACAAGAAAGCTTAGCTATAGCTCAAAAACTTAACTCCGAGACTAATATCAGCAAAATTCTTTTAGCTTTGGGTAATACCTCTCGTTTTGAAAGAAAAACTCAGGAAGCTTTAAAATATTACAGTCGAGCAATTGAAAAATCAAAATCTCCAGCGATAAAACTTCAAGCAGAGTTAAATAAACTGCGTCTTTTAGTAGATAGTCAAAAACGATCGGAAGCTAAAGTCTTAGCAGCGCAAATACAGCCTCAGTTGCAGAGCTTAGTAGCTAGTAGAACATCAGTATATGCATTAGTTAACTACGTACAAAGCATCGATAAATTAAACAGTCAGAATATATTCAATAAACAAGAAACTGCAAATAGTATGGCAAGTAATATTGCAAAAGCAGTTCAACAAGCCGAAAGTATAGGAGATGATAGAGCGCAATCTTACGCTCTTGGTTACTTAGGACATATTTACGAACAAACCCAACAATTAGAATCAGCAAAAACCTTAACCGAAAAAGCATTAATGCTCGCACAAACAAGTAATGCTCCCGATGTTGCTTATCGTTGGGAATGGCAGCTAGGAAGATTATTAAAACAGCAAAATAGCTTTTCAGAAGCAATTTCAGCATATGAAAGTGCTGTTGAAACTCTTGATTCTATTCGCAATGAGTTAGTTGCTAGCAATGTTGATATCCAGTTTTCGTTTCGTGAAAGCGTAGAACCAGTTTATCGAGAGTTTGTAAGTTTATTATTAACTCCAGAAATGAAAGAAACAAGTCAAGAAAAACTTAATAAAGCTCGTAAAGTGATTGAATCTCTACAGCTAGCAGAATTAAATAATTTCTTTAACGAGCCATGTTTGAAAGCGAATCCTACTCAAATTGATGAAATTGATCCTCAAGCAGCAGTTATTTATCCAATTATTTTAGATCATCGTTTAGAAACTATTCTTTCCTTACCAAATCAACCTCTAAGACACTATGCGACGGCTATTTCTCAAAACGAATTGGAAAAAAAGGTTCAGACAATGCGCCGTGCTATCAGACGTAAATATCTAAAAAAACAACATTTTGCTATCTGTCAAGAAATTTATAATCTACTTGTTAAACCATTAGAAGCAGATTTGGCAGCATCGGAAATTAAAACTTTGGCATTTGTTTTAGATGGTTCATTAAAAAATGTGCCAATAGCAGCCTTATATGATGGAAAGCAGTATTTATTAGAAAAATATAATCTTGCTTTAGCTCCAGGAATGCAATTGCTATCACCTCAACCTTTGGAAAGTCAGAAGATGAAAGTTTTAGTTGGTGCTTTAAGTGAAGGAAGGCAGGGTTTTGTCGCGTTACCTGGAGTTAAAACCGAAATCGATCAAATCAATAACGAAATTCCTACTCAGGTACTTTTCAATCAAAACTTTACCAGCCAAGCTTTGCAAAAACAAATTAGCAAAACACCTTTCCCCGTAGTACATTTAGCAACCCACGGTGAATTTAGTTCTAAAGCAGAAGACACATTTGTTCTTACTTGGGATAACCGTTTAGACGTGAAAGAGTTAGGCAATATTCTCCACAGCAGAGAACAACTTAGCAATAATCCCATCGAATTATTAGTTCTCAGCGCTTGTAAAACAGCTAGCGGCGATAAACGCGCTCCTTTGGGATTAGCTGGTGTAGCCGTGCGCTCCGGGGCACGCAGTACTATAGCGAGTTTATGGGCTGTGGATGACGAGTCAACTTCTCAGATGATGGTAAATTTGTACGAGCAATTAACTCAGCCTGGAGTTACTAAAGCTGAAGCTTTACGTCAAGCTCAAATAAAAATTCTGCAACAATCTAAGTTTCAGCATCCTTACTATTGGGCAGCTTTTGTTTTAGTTGGTAATTGGCTTTGATTAAACTCAACCAGCAGTCAGCGCTATTGCCGAACAAAAAAGGTGTTGTTCTAAGCGTTTGGGGGAACCGGAATACACAACACCATTAGATATTAATTTGATTGGTGAATATAATATCGCTGGCGAGATGTGGAACGTTATACCAGTATTAGAAAAATTAGGCGTTCGCGTTTTAAGTAAAATTACAGGTGATGCTCGTTATAAAGAAGTCTCTTATGCTCACCGTGCCAAATTGAACGTAATGATTTGCTCCAAAGCCATGATCAATATGGCGCGGAAAATGGAGGAGCGTTACGGCATTCCTTATATAGAAGAATCTTTTTATGGCGTAGCTGATATGAACCGCTTTTTGAGAACTGTAGCAAGTAAGTTGGGAGATAAAGATTTACAAGAGCGGACTGAAAAATTAATTGCCGAAGAAACTGCAAAGCTAGATGAAAAATTAGCACCCTATCGTGCCCGGTTGAAAGGCAAGCGCGTTGTACTTTATACCGGAGGAGTGAAAAGCTGGTCAATTATTTCGGCTGCTAAAGATTTAGGAATGGAAGTTGTTGCTACCAGCACAAAGAAAAGTACCGAAGAAGATAAAGCCAAAATTCAGAACTTGCTCGGTAAAGACGGCATTACCATGTCTAAAGGTAATCCTCAAGAATTGATCCGAGTCATCGGTGAAACCAAAGCAGATATGCTGATTGCTGGCGGTAGAAATCAATACACTGCCCTCAAAGCCAGAATTCCTTTCCTCGACATCAACCAAGAACGTCATCATGCTTATGCAGGCTATGACGGAATGGTTAATATGGCACGAGAATTAGACGAAGCGCTCTACAGTCCAGTTTGGCAGCAAATACGTCAGCCCGCTCCTTGGGAAATCAGTGAACAGTGAACAGTGAACAGTGAACAGTTAACAGTGAACAGTGAACAGTTACCAAGAATTTTTTTTAATTCATCGCAACCGATTTAGGAAATTGTGTTGAACTTTCGTAGTGGGAGCGTCTCGCTCCCTATTCCACATATTTCCTATTTATTGTTTCTAATTGCCCATTGCTTATTCTTAATTCCCAATTCCCAATCCCAATTTAAAATCTTTAATCTCTAACCTTATTCCCCATATTTCCTATTTATTGTTTCTAATTGCCCATTGCTTATTCTTAATTCCCAACTCCCAATCCCAATTTAAAATCTAAAATCTAAAACCTTTAACCTCTAACCTTTGATCTTTGACCTTTAACCTTTAACCTTTAAATTACCAATGGCTATTGTCGCAACTCAAAATAAACCAGTTATAGTAAATCCTCTCAAGCAAAGCCAAACCTTGGGTGCAACTTTAGCCTTCCTGGGATTGAAAGGTATGATACCACTCGTGCATGGCAGCCAAGGATGTACGGCTTTCGCTAAAGTTGTATTAGTACGGCATTTTCGAGAGGTAATTCCTCTTTCTACTACGGCGATGACGGAAGTCTCTACTATTTTGGGTGGAGAGGATAATGTCGAGCAAGCAATTTTAACTTTAGTAGAAAAGGTACAGCCTGAAATTATTGGTCTTTGTACTACGGGGCTGACGGAAACTAGAGGGGATGATATGGAACAAATCCTCAGAGATTTCCGATCTAGCCATCCTCATTTGAACGAGTTACCAATTTTGTTAGTCTCCTCACCAGATTTTAAAGGAGCGCTGCAAGATGGATATGCTGCTGCTGTAGAAAGTATGGTTCGCGAACTTCCTCAAAAAGGTGAAATTAAACCCAATCAAGTTAATATCTTGATGAGTTCTGCTTTTACTCCAGGGGATTTACAGGAAGTTAAAGAAATTGTTGGTGCTTTTGGATTAATTCCTATTGTTGTACCCGATCTTTCCGGTTCATTAGATGGTCATCTAGATGATTCTTGGAGTCCGATAACTGGCGGTGGTACTACTTTGAAGCAACTGCGTGAAATGGGCAGTTCGGCTTTTACTATTGCGATCGGTGAAAGTATGCGAGGTGCGGCGGAAATTTTAGATAAACGCTTTGCAATTCCTTACGAATTATTTACAGAGTTAACTGGATTAGATGCTGTAGATAACTTTTTACAAGCGCTATCTGATGTTAGTGGTGTTAGCGTTCCAGAAAAATATCGTCGGCAACGTCGTCAATTACAAGACGCGATGCTCGATACTCACTTTTTCTTTGGTCGCAAGCGGGTATCCTTAGCTTTAGAACCCGATCAGCTTTACACAACGGCTAATTTTATGCAATCAATGGGAGCAGAAATTCAAGCCGCAGTCACCACTACACGTTCTCCTCTACTGGAAAAACTCAAGATCGAAAAAGTGATTATTGGTGACTTAGAAGATTTTGAGCAAGTTGCCACGGGTTCTGACTTATTAATAGGTAACTCTAACGTTAAAACAGTTTCTCGTAAGTTAAATATTCCTCTTTATCGCCAAGGAATTCCTATTTTTGACCGTTTAGGTATAGGTCAATTCAATAAAGTTGGCTATCGAGGAACTATGCGAATTTTGTTTGACATTGGCAACATCTTTTTAGAGCAAGAGGAAATGAGTGTAAAACACGCTCATTCTTCTTGAAAATTAGGAATTAGGAATTAGAGCTTGGGAGTTAGGAGTAAAAACAAGAGTAAAAAGTTAAGAGTCATAAGTCTTAAACCTTATTACTTTAACCTTTAACCTAATTTAAAGGAGTAATGCACATGAAAATTGCCTTTACCACGAACGATAACGTTCATATCAATGCTCATTTTGGATCGGCAAAAGCGATTGATGTTTATGAAATTTCGGACGAAGGTTATCATTTTTTAGAAACTCTTACTTTTGGTGGCGAACTGAAAGAAGATGGTAATGAAGATAAATTAGTACCGAAACTAAAAGCCTTAGAAGATTGCACCATCGTTTATGTGACAGCAATCGGAGGTAGCGCTGCTGCTCGCTTAATTAAAAAGGGTGTGACTCCAGTTAAAGCGCGTTCCGAACAAGATGAAATTAAAGATCTTTTAGAAAGATTGGTGCAAACTCTCAAAGGAAGTCCCCCACCTTGGTTGCGTAAAGCGTTACAACAAAAAGACCGTAACTTTGAAGATGAATTAGAAGAGGATGCAACTGTATGAACCCCAATAATAGTGTGAACGGTACGGCAACTAGCGATGTCTTAAGTTCTTCTTTTATTAAGGCATTAGTGCAGCAAATTCGAGGTTTTGATACTTACGGAACTTATAAGAAGTGGTCGGATGATTTACTTCTTAAACCCTACGTTGTTAGCAAACAAGATAAACGCAAAATTTCTGTCGAGGATGATGTAGATCCCAGAACAATATCGCGGATTAATGCTTTTTACCGCGCTATAGCAATTCGCATCGAACAGGAAACTGGTTTGCTATCACAGGTTGTTGCCGATTTGAATCATGAAGGTTTCGGATGGGTATTAGTATTTTCCGGTCGTCTTTTGTTAGTTAAAAAGACTATGCGGGATGTCCATAGATTTGGTTTTAATTCTTTGGAAAAACTAGCAGAAGAAGGAGATAGTTTAGTTCTCAAAGGCGTTGAATTAGCTGAACGCTTTCGCGAAGTAGGAGAACTCTAAATTGTAGTTAGTGGTTAGTTGTTAGTGGTTAGTAGAAAAATCAACAACTTCCATTCTTTAAGGTGTGGTTCATCAACTTTCACCCGTAGGGTGTGGATAATCAACTAACAACTAACAACTATCAACTAACACCTAACACCTAAAGGAGATGTCTATGGCTCAAACCGAAGAAACAACAAATATTGAAGAGTTAAAAAAAAAGATAAAGCGTCTTAATAGTAAAGCAGGTCAAATGAAAATGGACTTGCACGATTTGGCAGAAGGTTTACCTACCGATTACGAAAAACTGATGGGAGTAGCTGAGGCTACTTACAAAATATATTGTGAATTAAACGAACTCAAACAACAGTTGAAAACAATGGAGTAACTTATAATGGCTCAAAGCTTGTCAGAATTCAAGAAGCTAGTAAATGCAGAAGATTATTTCAAATTTTTTGAATTGGAATACGACCAAAAAGTCGTACAGGTCAATCGTCTGCATATCTTACAAAAGTTTTCTGAATTTATCAAGGAAATTGATAAGAATAATTCCGAACTTGAAGACTCGGAATTATTAGGTAAATATCGTGAAGCATTACAGAATGCTTATCAGCTATTTATAGAGTCAACACCCCAAGAACAAAAACTTTTCAAAGTGTTTCACCAGAAGCCAAAAAATGTAGTTAAGCTGACAGAAATTGATTCCGATTAGGAGGTAAATATTGTGGTAAACCTAACGCCTACCGAGTTGGAACGCTATAGTCGCCAGATGTCACTCCCTAATTTTGGTGAATTAGCACAAAAGCGTTTGAAGTCAGCTACGGTTCTGGTTACGGGTGTGGGAGGATTAGGTGGTACGGCTGCACTTTACCTTGCGGTTGCAGGCGTAGGAAGACTAATCCTCGTTAGAGGAGGTGACTTGCGGCTTGATGATATGAATCGTCAAATTCTCATGACTCACGATTGGGTAGGAAAGCCAAGGGTTAACAAAGCCAAGGAAACACTACAAGCTATCAATCCTGACATTGAGATCGAAACAATTCACGATTACATCAATCCGGATAATGTAGACTCATTAGTGCAGCAAGCCGATATGGCTTTGGATTGCGCTCATAACTTTACAGAGCGTAATTTGTTAAATGAAGCTTGCGTTCGCTGGCGAAAGCCAATGGTAGAAGCCGCGATGGATTCAATGGAGGCTTATTTAACTACAATTATTCCTGGTGTAACCCCCTGTCTATCATGTCTATTTCCAGAGAAACCCGATTGGGATAGACGTGCATTTTCAGTGTTAGGTGTAGTTTCCGGTACTTTAGCTTGTCTAACAGCTTTGGAAGCTATCAAGTTAATCACCGGGTTTAGTCAGCCTCTACTATCGCAATTACTGACGATAGATTTTATCAGAATGGACTTCGCTAAACGTCGTTCTTATCGCGATCGCGAATGTCCGGTATGCGGTAATAGCGCTCCTTGGAGGTATTCGCACTCTCAACCTCTTGAAGCCACTGGTAACATCAAATCTTAGCTTCTACATCTCATCAAAGTCGATGCAAGCCGATTTTACATAGTTTGAAGCTTTAGTTAAAACGGAACGCAATTCCAGCATTGCCAATAGAGATAATTTTTGATTCCTTAAACAAAACAATCATCATCTACAAATACGGAGAAACATCATGACCATTAGTTTGACAGAAACAGCAGCACAACGTTTAAGTTCGTTTTTACAAGATACTTCAACTTCGGAAAACGAAAATCCTAAAGGTATCCGAGTCTCCGCTAAAGATGGTGGTTGTAACGGCTACGAATATGCAATGAACACTACCAGTAAACCTGCTGCGGATGACTTGGTGGTTAAACAAGACGACATCACTATTTATGTCGATGCAAAAAGTGCGCCGTTATTGGAAGGGATGGTAATCGATTTTATCGAAGGCATGATGGAAAGCGGCTTTAAGTTTACCAATCCCAATGCAACCAGCACCTGCGGTTGTGGCAAGTCATTTGAAGCTGGTGACGGTACCCCTAGCGGTACACCTTGCAATGAATAAATTGTTAATTAGTAGTTAGTAGTTAGTGGTTAGTGGTTAGTGGTTAGTAGCTTGCAGTTCCTTAGCGTAAGCTGTCAAATCAGTTAGTTGCCCTTCATCAAATAACACCTAACAGTCTTTTTCTAACCGTTTTGATAGGTTGTATTTCAGTCCATTTTAATGAACTTGAGCTATTAGAGTGGCAATTACATTCCCGCTCGGATGCGAGAGAAAACCCATCAAATTAAATGAAAAGGACAACTTTGGCTGCTAGGCGCGGTTCATCAACTAATAACTAATAACTAACAACTAACAATTAACAACTAACAACCAAAACTTATACGTAGTTTGAGGAGAACAGAAACATGGCTAGTTATGAAGTTAGATTGATCAACAAAAAGGAAGATTTAGACACCACAGTAGAAATTGACGAAGAAAGCACCATCTTAGAAGGAGCAGAAGAAGCTGGTATTGAATTACCTTTCAGTTGCTCAAGTGGTTCTTGCTCAAGCTGTGTTGGTAAAGTAGTTGAAGGCGAAATCGATCAATCAGACCAAATCTTTTTGGATGACGAGCAAATGTCCAAAGGATTCGCTCTACTTTGCGTCACCTATCCCCGCTCCAACTGCACAATTAAAACTCATCAAGAACCTTACTTGGTATAGAGTTTTGATTTAACAATTACATTTAGAGTTTAATTTTTTGTCATAGCTTTAATTAGCTATGGCTTTTTTATTAATTGGGGAATTGGGCATTGGTAATTGGGCATTGGGGATTGGGAACTGTTGCCTTTTCCCTGTTCCCTTTTCCCTACTCCCTACTCCCTATTCCCTAATTTTATTAATCTATACCAACCATAACGTCTGTTGCTTTAACTACAATATAAGCCTCTTTTCCTAAAGAAAGATGCATTTGGTCTGCGGATGATTTAGTAATAACTGAAACTACTTCTACTCCAGGTGCTATTTCTAAAGTTACTTCAGTACTAACAACTCCAGGTATAATCTTTTTGACAGTTCCTTTTAAGTTATTGCGAGCGCTCACTTTCATGGTTTTATTTTTGTTTAGAAATTTTATACTTTATTATCTTATCAAAACAAGATTATTTATATGAGTTATTTCAACTTTTATTCATGATTAATCAATCATTCTTTACTTTTAATTACGGGTATTAACTTTAACAAAATGTCAAATAATAATGTTGCTCCTCGGAGTTGGTCGGATTATTACAAAGCTATTGCGAATCGTCCACCTAGAGAAACTTTACTTACTGCTTTAACAAATTTTGAACGCGATCTTTCCAAAGCTGAATCGAAAATAGCTGTTGATTTGGGCTGTGGAGAAGGGCGAGATACGGTAGAGTTGTTGCGTCGCGGTTGGAATGTTATCGCGATTGATGCAGAAGAAGAAGCTATTACCCGGTTGTTACAACGTTCCGATATCAATACCAAACTGCTGCAAACTCATGTTGCTCAGTTTGAAAATATAAGGCTACCAGAATCAGTAAATTTAATCAACGCCAGCTTTAGCCTTCCATTTTGCGAGCCGAAAAGTTTTGCCGATTTATGGAACAAAATTGTCTGTAGTTTAGCTCATGGCGGTCGTTTCAGCGGTCAGTTATTTGGCGATACGCGGAGCGTGATGCCTCCGGCATATCGCGATTCATGGGCGGCAGATTCAACCATCAATCATCATACTTTGTCGGATGTCGAATCACTCCTACAACTTTTTGAAATCGAATCACTCAAGGAAGAAGCGAGTGACGGCAAAACTGCTTTAGGCAAGGAAAAGCATTGGCATATTTTTCACATTGTCGCACGTAAAAAATAATCCGTAAATCATAAATATCTAATGAGTACCCGTGCAAAATTAATTTAACATTTTCTTTAGGCAGGGTTGGGGGGAACAGGGTTGGGGGGAACAGTTATATAACTGAGTAGTAATTATATAAATGCGGGCTTAACTACTTACTAACTTGTTTCCAGGCTCTGGCTAGAAAGAAGTTATAAGGCAGAGCCTTTTAAAAGACATTACAACGCCGGAATCGCGATTGTAACGAGAGAAATATTGAAAATAATTATCGTATATTAGCTTACAAATCTATTGATGAAGACGATCGAATTTATATGTTACAAAAAAATAGTATCAGTGGATTCTTTTTTTTTATTGGTTATGTTTATTATAGGTCTAGCTCAAGACATAGAGACCTGTTTCGGCTTTATATTCCTTTTTTTGGTAACGGATACTCAACCAGGTACAATTACTACCTTAACTTATGTTAAAAACATAGTTTTACAGTTGTTATGCGATTTTGACTGATAACTGACAACTGATAACTGAAATGACAGATTCTGTTTTGATGTCAGTGATAGTTTGGGATGACTTGTTCATGTTACATCACCCAGGAATTTCCGGCATATATTGGAAAATGGAAAAGCCTCGCAATTTATAGCAACTCTAATTCATTTCATATCGGCTTGCTCAAACATCATTCATGAGTCGGGATCGTTACTTCAATAGTTTATCTATTACACCAAGAAGTTTATCTATTTTACGCAATGAACAAAAAAGAATTAATAATCCTTCTATGATTAACTATGGGTAAAATATAGCCTCAGTTTATGTAAAGGTAAGGATTAAATTAAGGAAGATAACTTTAATCAAAATATAGGTTATCTATCCGTTAAAGTCCTTTACTTTAAATATCATATACTAACTTTTTTGGGTGTATATGATTATAATAGTTGAGGAACTATTTCAATTGTAGAAATATTAGATTATAAGTAAATATTCTCCGGGTAAATATATATTTAGCTAGTTTTTTTGTTTGCGATGATTACTGGTACAACAGTATTTCATGCCGACAGAAAATATAGAATATTTAGTTACAAATCAATAAACAATGTGTATGGTATCGTGATTTGAGCTTGAAAGAATCAATAAACACCACTTACAAATGAACAACAAGTATTTCTTTCAGAATGATGATTTGGGACCGTTTCAGCCTTCATCAGCTGATATTATGTTGCGCCAGCAGTTGGAAAAATCTCTAAGTAGATTCTTCTATGACAATTGCGATCGCAAAATTCGAGATTTGCTATCTGTCTGCCGCTGGTATGTTACTACTCACACCTCTGCAATGACTTTGGTGATTGAATGTCCCGATCAAGTTACCAATTGGCGGATTCTCCAAAAAATGGTGCCGATGGCATCATTACTGGACAATATTACTAGCAATGCGAAAATTCGCGTTTGTCCCCCCAGTAGCGAAGGAATGCCTTTTGAAATGAGGGTAGATGAATTATCTGTTTATCACCAAGACTCAGCTTGAAACAGTTCCATCGCACGACCTGCTATTTTTCAAAGATCGCCTTAATTTGTTCAAACACGACATCGGCAGAATGCTTTACGGCATGACTCAACTCCCAACCAAAATCAAGATTTGCTGCTTCAATTAAATAGACAGTGACAACAAGCGGAAAATCTTCTTTAAAGATTTTTCTTCCAGCAGCTATTGCATTATCCCAGCGAAAATCATGTAAGTTGTAACTGGGTTCTGGTAAAGCTTCTAATTCTTTGCCTGGAACTTTAAATACAGCACCTGGTTCGGAATTAGTCGAACTCGCATCAATAATTATTAGGTGTTTGCTACCTCTTGCTTTGAACATAACTTCCATCCCTGCGGTTCCGCAGTCATAAACTTTCACATGGGGATGAGGATATGTGGCGAGATATTGCTGTAGGCGTTGAGCTATAATTACGCCTACGGCATCATCATTGCGGTTAAGGCTTCCGCAACCAATAATTGTGAGGTTTTTTTGGTCATTAGTCATCTACAATTATTATTTCTAAATCAATTCGTTCCGATCGGTAGATTCTTTACCGCCAGAATAATCAGCGAACATATAGACTATCGGGCGTGACAAAACAGGTTTACGCGCCTTATTGCCAGATTTACACAGAATTACACAAAGAACCCTGAATAACCAAAATTTCTTTTTCTCAGGCATTTTGTGTGTTTTCCTATTCTACATACTTTTGGAATAATATTTTTTTATTTTGAAATAAAAATAGAATAATAATATTTCGTTAACATTTCGATTAACATTTATAGAGATATTTTTTAGTATGCAGATTTACAAAAATTGGGAATAATAAAATATGTTGAAACTTATAAAAAATCCTTTTCCTGGCTCTAATCCTTTAATTACAACCATAAATAAAGTAGAGGTAGTTAGGCATGGTGAAAGATTGGTAAGACTCATACTGACCAAAAAATAAACAGGATACAAGCCCCCGGATTTACCCGTGGAGAGGAAAAATTATTTCCACAACTAAGACCCCTCGATTTATTGATGGGGTAACGGTACGGTACCGATAATTTCTTTAGGTGTGCTGCTAATAACGAAATTAGCAGCATTCATGGTAATTAAATCGGCAGTGAATTGAGGTGAGAAATGGTACTGCTGTTCGAGGTTTTGCCAGTTGAGGTGGCTGAAAACACTAAGTTTTCGTCAGTATAGTTACCAATAATTAAATCTGGCTTACCTGTAAACTCTTCTAATAATTTTCTTTCGGAATCAGTAGCAAAGCTTTCGGTGGAAGGATAGATTTCAAAGCGAGAAATCCAGTTTTGGGTAATTTCTGGTTGAGATTCGCCTCCGGGAACTCGTAAAATCCAGCAGTTTTTACTACCATGTATTTTCTCCAACCGTCGTTCGCAACTGGTATCTTCGCTATTCGGAATCAAAGGTGTAAGTACAATTATTTTCGGTTCGATTTTACCGAGTACATCAAGTCCACCGAGTTTGGCATTTTCCTCAATTTGTTTTTCTAATTCCTTTACTCGATCGAGAACATAAACAACTTGCCCGTCAGTCTCAGGTGTTCCTAAAACGCCTTCTTGTCCAAACCATCCGTGGGGAGAAGTTACCAAAACCTTGAAAATCAAGGGAATTCGGGACATGAATTTTTCTAATATTTCATCGTCTGCCGAATCAATTAACCGATCTAACAATTCCAGAGTTTCCCGTGCCCGAGCAGCCGTATTTCCCCAACCAGGTTCAAATCCAAAACTCCGCAATTCAAAGCGAAAGTTTTCATAACTTGTGCGACCGGGGTATTTGTCTAAAAGGTCAATTACTCGCTTTACCTTTTCAGATAGCTGAGAAAAATTGTTGATACGTTCGTTAATTAATAGCTGTTGACCGTTATATTTGTGCAGCTTGAGAAAATTGAATAAAGCTTCTTGCCAAGTACCGCAGTTGCGATCAAACAATTTACTGGATAAATAGCGATTGAGATAATCAACTCCATTACCAATTTTTTTCGAGTCTCGGAGGCTCCCAGAGGAATCTAACAAAGCTTGAAAATCAATCTTTAATACATCGTCTTGAGAATGGTTAGAATCAACCAGTTTATCTCGTAAATTGAATAACTCTTGAATATCTATAGGTTCTAACGTCAGATCGTGCAGCAGACGATAAGCTTCTTGAGTCGCTATTGTAGGACGAATGACTAAATAAAGACTTTCCTTATCTAAAATAATTTCTTGAATTGAGTAAACTAACTTACCTAAATCCGAGTTGCTATATAAATCCTTATTATCTTGATTAATATCGCAATATTTATAAAAAGCAATCAATATATCGTTACGAAGTAGATAACGCTTCTCGGATTGACGTAATAGGCTAGCAAATTCACATAAATGATTTTTTTCGTAGCCCGATAGTACGTTTTGAATTAAATGAGACATTTTTGTTTACTCCCTGTAAATCAATAGATGAAATTTTTGTTCGAGATAGAATAAGTAGATACAGCAAAGCCTGAGTCAATAGCTCATAAGTATTTAAACCTAACTAAAAGCTATTAACAATAAACATTGACGACATTTTTATTTATCTTCTTGGAAAGAATTATTCTTGTTTCAAGAAGCGCAAATTCTGTTAATTTTCTACTTAGCCGTCTAGTTTAAACTGTGTGACTTGGGTAGATTTAAAGAGAATAAACTCGTATGTGATGATTTCTTCATTGGTTGTAACTGACTTAAGTCTAAATAGTCAACGATTTAACAAAACTTTAAACATTTACCTATAGTAGTTCCACCAACAGCATTATAGATGAAAATCACCGTTTTGATACGAGACTGGACTCAAAATAAATAGACTGAAAATGCTTTGGGAGCAAGGCTTTCGCTATCTTGAATTTATAAATATACTAGTTTAACCGTGTATATATTATCGATTGATTAACACAAATTAACTGATACATACAACTGTGGAAAATAACTAATTTTGTTTGATAAATTTTTATTGATTAGTTGAAGATACTGATTTTATTAAAAAAACCCGGTTTTGGGATACAAAACCGGGTTGATAATTCATTTAATAGAGAATTACTGTATTTATACCTAATTTATACCGACAATTTAACGTTATGTTCTTGAGCAATTTGAGAAAGCTTTTCAAATTGCTGTTCGGAAGCTTTGGTTATTAACTCTTCCGCTTGTGTTTCGTCGGTTCCTTCAGAAGGAAACAAATGCTTTACGTAAAGCGAAACAAAATCAACCATCGCCGGTAGATCGGGTAAAGAATGGTTATCAGCTTGCTTTCCTGCAAATGTTGCGATTAATCCAGTTCTAATATCCTTTCTTGTCGTATCCATAAATTGACCAACAAGTTCCGGAATATAGTCTGCTGTTGGTAATTCTCCTAATTTTGTTTCATTAGGAGTAAATTCGTATCCCGCTTCCCTAGCTTGTTGAGTAACGCACCACTGGGTAAATTCTTGAAGTGCTGCCTCCGGAAGATTGGCAAGATGTTCGTGTAATGCAATATTCGACATAGTTAGTTTTTGAATTGTATTTGGGCATAGGGGATTGGGCATAGGGAATTGGGGATTGGTAATTGAAAATTGAAAATTGAAAATTGAAGATTGGGGATTGGAAATAAAGTAAAATATTCCTTCATATCCCTAATGCCCCATCCCCCATGCCCATTCCCCATCTTTAAGCTGTACGAAAACGAGCTAATTCTTCACCCGTTTTCGCGTCATGGGCGTGTACGGTACATACCAAACAAGAATCAAAGGAACGCGCTACATGACCTATTTCTACTGGATCTGTTGAGTCAAAAACAGGTGTACCGATTAAAGCTTCTTCGATGGGGCCGCGTTTTCCTTCACCGTCACGAGGTCCAATATTCCAAGTTGAAGGAGCCATAATTTGATAATTCTTGATCTTGCCACCTTCGATATCTATCCAGTGACACAAAGCTCCTCGCGATGCTTCGGTAGCACCCCAACCGCGTCCGTCTTGTTCTTGTGGCTTGATATACCAAGAATCATTTAAGCGAAATTCTCTCAAACAACGTTCGGCTTGACGGTAAAGTTTGACAACTTCATGGACTCTTGCTAGCTGTCGTAGATGGATACTAGCACCACCCATTTGTTTAAAAGCATCGAGGATAAATCCATCATAGTGCTGCCAAGGTTCGCCGTGAGTACCACCAGCTACCAATTGACGCGCTAAGGGGCCAGCTTCCAAGCGTCCGTAATCGATGTGAGTTACCGCAGTTCCCCAGGAATAGGCGTTTTCAAAATCTTTGGTATTGTTTTGAGTTGGTCGAGTATTGCGATCGTAAGGGTGAACGTCTCCCGTACCTTCGTCATACCAGGAATGCGTGGTGTTTTCGCGGACAAAACCATGATTCATGGGAGTGTGAGTATCGCCTCCGCTGTCATACACTCCACTCTTCATAATCATAGCGGCATTTCGCCCTTCGACGGTAGGATTTTGGTATTTCACTTCATGAGGTAAATATCCCCAAGTGACATATTTACCCAAGCCCGCACCATATTTATGCAAACCGATATCCAAACCCATTCGCCAATAAAAACCCAAATCGGAATTAGCATGATTCGGATTTTCATCCAGCCAAATCATAAAATCCTCATAGGTTTGAATTTCTTCATAGCGTTCCAAAGAACAACCCAACCAAACTGGTTCAAGCCAATTGGTACGGAAATATTCCAAAATTGACCAAGCGCGGGTTACGTCGGTTAAAGTCGGAGCGCACATCACCCCACCAGGCACCATATAACTGCTATGGGAACGGGCAATTTACTTAAAATGTTCGGAAATAACTTATTGATAAGGCTTTGATGATATTTGCTAACAGTTTTTTTTGAGTGTTTGAGCTTATAAATAAGGGAATATTTAGGGAATAAACTTGTAGAGACGTGATATATCACGTCTCTACATCTGTCGGAATAACGCAACATCTCAGCCAGTGAGTATGTAAATCGCGCATCAACCGTTCGATATATTTACGAATTTATCGCGTAAAACACCACAGACGATAGCTATAGGGAATGGCGAAAATATTTGAGCAAAAATTAGTTGAAGCAAATTCTAATTTAAAAAGAGATAGAGTTAGAGTTAGCATCAAACAAACTGGGAATTCTCTACAGTTACGAGCAACCCTTCCGTTAAAACCAGACGATCGCAATAGCGACTCCCTGCCGGAGTATCGCCAATCTAATAAAAGTAAAAAGCAGTACGATTTATCCTTGGGTATTCCAGCAAATAATAACGGACTCAAAACCGCCATTGAAGAAAGTTACGAGTTAGGTAAATTAATCGCTCGTCATACTTTTACATGGAACGAAAAATATTTAGGAATCAAGTTTAAAGAAAAGAATCAAGAGAAGCAGAAGATAAAAACTATTGGAGAATTATTAGATAAATTCGAGGATAATTATTATAAAAATCGTCAAAAAACTATCACCAGTCAAAATACTTTCGCTAACTATACATCGGTTATTAAAAGAAATTTTTCATTAACTAATTTAGCAACAAAGAATAATTTTGAATCAGTAATTAATAGTTGTAAGGGAAATAAAAAAAACGAACTAATTGCGATATCTTCCGTTTTTATCAAAACCTTCGATTTAGGATTTACTCTCGATGTCAAGCGCGATCGCGTTACTCCTAAATTCCGAGAAATTCCTGACGATCAGAAAATCATTCATTCTTATCAATTATTTGAAAAATTTGCCTTAAATAGAAAAAATACAAATCATCGCGATACCACCGACACCTGGGAAATGTGGCGCTGGGCATACGGAATGCTGGCAACTTTTGGATTACGCCCCAGAGAGTTATTTGTCAAACCAGATATTAACTGGTGGATATCCGAGCAAAATACAGACAATACCTGGAAAGTTGATAAAAATACAAAAACTGGATATCGAGAAGTTATCCCCTTTATACCTGAATGGATAGAATTATTTGATTTAAAAAATCCCCAAGTTTTAAAAATATTAGATAAGAAAATTTCTCAAATTAAATCGGTACAAAACATCAATTGGATGCGGAGAGATATATCGAGATGGTTTAGAAAAATTGGCATAGAATTTCAACCCTACGATTTGCGTCATGCTTGCGCGATTCGTTCGCACCTTCAGGGAATACCCATCAAAGCCGCAGCAGATAACTTAGGTCATACAGTTGACGAACATACAAAAACCTACCAGCGCTGGTTTGGGATGGAGAATCGTAAAAAAGCCTTTGGTGAAGTAGTTAGTCAGAAGTCAGTTATTGAATTACAAAAAAATCAAATAATAGCTTTAAGGATGGAGAATGAAAAGTTGAAGTTGGAAGTTGAGAGGTTGAGGTTTGGATGAGTTAGTGGGAAAAGAAATTACCCACCAGATTTTCAGGGTTCTAATAGGTAATGGTGCGTTGGGTGTAGAGACGTAGCACTGCTACGTCTCCTGACGTTTGAAAGAAGACAAACCACTTAAAATTAATGCAATCGACTAATAGTCTCAGTTAGTTTTTGGATTAAGCTAAACCGTTTCTGAAACTTGAGCGCTCAAAGTTTCGAGATTGATTCCGTAACGCTCAAACAGTTCACTCACAATAGTTTTATCAGTATCAGCCAATCGGACTAAACCCCATAAAATATGTTCTGTCCCTATCGACTTTTTACCCTGAAGCCGAACAACCTGCAAAGCAAGCTCTATAATAAACTTGCTCTGTGGATTGAGTTTCACATTCTCGCCAGATTCAAAAGAATGCTCATCGATCGCAATGTCTACTGTTACACCATTCGCTCTAAGTAATTGAGCCGAAGTAGTCGTTGGATCTGCCAATAATCCAGCTAGTAGATGTTCTGGCTTAACTTGCGATTCCCCTAATACTGCGTGATTTTGAGCAAACTTAATTGCATTAATTGCCTTTTGTGTGAACCGCTCGAAACCAAAATCTAAACCAAAGAAATTTTTAACTCTATCCAATAGTGTCTGCATAGATTTTGCCTCATAAATAAAAACGTCCTCAATCGCGACATCGAACAAACTAGCAATTTTAAAAGCCATATCTAAACTGGGGTCAAACTTACCAGATTCAAATCCATTTACTGCCTGACGACTCACTCCTAATTCTCTAGCAAGATCAGATTGTGACCGTTTATGCAGTTGTCGAAGTTCTTTGAGTCGGTTTTTCATCGCTTTTATCGTTCGCTGTCAAGTATTACTTTACATCTTTGGATAACTAAATGTCAAGTGTGACTTGACAAATTAAGTTTATGGCTGGTGCAGCGGAAAGAAAGGTTTGAGTTGATGATTAGATGATGTAGAGACGCTCATATTATTAAGTATCTACAAACGTTTCGGTTATCTGATAAAATAAATACCGCAAATAACTGGCGGCGTGAAAATGCAGATTGAACCATACGAGGCTAATCAACTTGATGCAGTCATTCGGCTTTCACTTAGGGCATGGACTCCGGTTTTTGATTCGCTTCAGAAATCCCTGAAGAGTTATGTTTACCAAGCCTTTTATCCCGATAGTTGGCAGCTAAGTCAGCAAAAAGCTGTCGAAGATGTTTGTTCGGATGAAGATACTAAAGTATGGGTTGCTATTGATAACGGTTTTACTATCGGCTTTGTAGCCGTAAAACTACATCAAGAAGATAGCATGGGTGAAATTTATATGGTCGCTGTCGATCCAGATTTTCAAAGACAAGGTATTGGTAGCGCTTTGATAGAATTCGCTTTGGATTGGATGAAAAATGCTGGGATGTCCATTGCTATGGTTGAAACCGCAGGTGATTCTGGTCATGAGAGGGCACGTCATACTTATGAAAAGGCAGGCTTTGAATTGTTTCCCGTTGCCAGATACTTTAAGAAACTCTAGATATTATTTATAGTCTTATAGTTGATTATTAGAATTACTTACTAACAGCAGCTTTCATCAGAACGCAATTGCGATCCGACATGGTAATTTAAATTAATTTTTTAATTTATAAAATCATTTTACGATAAAACCCGATCAAGCCGCGTTAACAATTAAAGAATGTTCTCCAATTAATTCGATATTTGATTTATCATTTGATTTCTTATTTGGATTTGTACATCCAACTTCAACTTGGGAAAAAGTTTCCACCCAAAGTACGGCACCGCAATCCAATGGTTCTTGAGGTCGATAAACGATTTCGCAAGGACCATTAATCTTTAGCGAATAACCGTAAACATTGCTAGCGGTGTGTTTCACGCTCAGCACGGGAATAAAATCTTCTGGATTTTTATTGATATTGTCTCGAATATTATTTCTATTTACATGAATTTTAGTTTTCGCAGGAATTCTTTTACGCCATTTAGGTTTTGGCCCTCGTTTTCCCTTACTTATAATCGGCATTCCGTTAAATAAAGGCATTATCCAATTTCTCCCAGCTTTGTAAGCTCCCTTGACTCTACCTTGAGAAATCAAGTAGCGCATTGCAGAAGTTGAGATATTTAGAATTTTTGCTGCTTCGGTGGTACCTACATACATGGTTGAAAAATAACTATTGCGATACAATTAGGGTTAATTTTATTTTCTCATTTTATTGTTTGACTGGAGAAAATTTTTTTCATGGGATTGACGATAGGGGAAGACGACACCGTAATGCGATCGCACTAGAAAAATCGCACAAAATACTAATCGTTTCTTAGTAACTATTAAAACCAGTATAATTTTTGCTTTCTTAGAAAATTAGGACTTGACAATGAAAGTTGGTCATGGTTTTATTGACTCATGCAAACGAATATCAATTTATTGATGTTTGTCTCATGCCCACTATCTCTATTCCTCAGATTGATGCATACCCAGTATTCTGGTTTAGCGTTTATCCGAGATGCGAGATTCTTTAGGTAAATGGCTAGTTCAGCATACTGGGTATGCACTGGTTTGAGGCTTAGAGATAGTGCGTTTGAGACTTTTATCAATAGGTGGCAAGTTAGCGATTTTCCTTATAAATGGGGAACTTCGCTGCTGGCTGCTTGATATTCCGATGCTACTAAATCTGTAGTAAAGGAAATTCAATATGAATTCCAAGCAAAAATGGTCTAAAAAGGCTCAACTTCTTAGCGAGTATGGTTCGTGTTGTTGCTGGTGTGGGTGTTGCTTGCCCGCAGAAAAGCTGACTCTCGAACATTTAAAACCTAAAAGTAAAGGTGGTTCAAATTCCCTGGAGAATTTACGACTGGCTTGTGTTCCATGCAATAAGTCTCGTGGTAATAGACACTTTTTACCTCCACGGTTATTCGCGCTGAAATCAATTTTCATTTTTCAATTTTTAATTTTTATTTGCTATATAAGGAGGAAAAATGCATAAACTCTTGATATTTAACGACGAAAAACTTCTACGCCGTTCTCTAACTCACCGTTCCTATATCAACGAAAATCCTGGAGAAGTTGGACATAACGAGCGTTTAGAATTTCTTGGCGATGCAATTCTCAATTTCATCAGTGGTGAATATCTTTATCAAATTTATCCTGAAATGGAAGAAGACGAGATGACAAGACGACGAGCAGCACTTGTAGACGAAAAACAATTAGCTAAATTTGCTGTTGAAGTTGGGTTGGATCTGAGAATGCGACTTGGACAAGGTGCAATACGTGATGGTGGTTATTATAATCCGAATCTTCAAAGCAGCACTTTTGAAGCAGTTATCGGAGCTTATTATTTAGATAAAAAGCGAAACATTGAAGCACTACGTCCTTTAGTAGAACAATTATTTGACTCCGTGCCTAAAGATGTCATGGTAATTCGTTCAAATATAGACTCAAAAAATAAATTCCAGGAAATTGTACAGGCAAATGGTGCAAAGAATCCTCCAAAGTATTTCACAGAAAAACTAGGTGGAGAAGATCATGCACCAGAGTTTTTCTCTAAAGTTTATGTAGATGGTCAATTCTACGGTGGAGGTAAAGGTCGTAGTAA
>JBARZF010000022.1:0-13394 GCA_049649675.1 Rivularia sp. (in: cyanobacteria)
CCAAGCGAATGGCAGCAAATTCAAGCAACAATTAAAAGTCAAGAGCAGCTGTTGCAGCAACAAGATACAGCATTACGAGAAACAGCAGAAAAATTAAAAAATCTCGAAGTTCAACAGCAGGTATTGCAAGAAAAAATTGCCGATGGAGTACGACGAGTTGAAGAATATCAACAAGAGCAACTAAACCAACAAAATCAAACTGATAGCCTCAAACAACAAGAAGCAACATTAACAGCAGCAATCGCCGAAATTCGTCAACGCATCCAGGAAATGGAAGCGAATTTAGGTGAAGAAAAACAAAAACGCGATGCTGTAGAAGCTGAATTAAGAAAACTATTATTACGTCAACAGCAGTTGGAATGGGAAGTACAAAAACTGCAAGAAAGCCAACAAAACCGCCGCGAAGAACTAGATAGAGTGTTGGCAGAATTACAGACAATATCCTCAGAATTACCAAATCCCTTACCAGAAGTACCCGAAAACGTAGATTTAGAAGAACTACAAAAAGAATTGAAATCTCTTTCCAAACGTTTACAAGCGATGGAACCAGTTAATATGTTGGCTCTGGAACAATATGAACGTACTCAACAACGTTTAGCAGAGCTTACCGAAAAATTAGAAACATTAGAAGCAGAACGAACCGAATTATTATTAAGAATTGAAAACTTTACAACTTTACGTCAAAGAGCATTTAAAGAAGCATTTGACGCTGTGAATGAAAACTTTAAATCAATTTTTGCTACCCTTTCCGACGGCGATGGTTACTTACAATTAGATAATGAAGAAGATCCATTTGTCAGCGGTTTAAACTTAGTCGCGCATCCCAAAGGTAAACCAGTACAGCGCTTAGCATCTATGTCAGGGGGAGAAAAATCATTAACAGCATTAAGCTTTATTTTCGCTTTACAAAGATATCGCCCATCGCCGTTTTACGCATTTGATGAAGTAGATATGTTTTTGGACGGGGCAAACGTAGAACGATTAGCTAAAATGATTAAGCAACAGGCAGAGCTAGCACAATTTATTGTTGTAAGCTTGCGCCGCCCAATGATAGAATCAGCCGAACGTACAATCGGAGTAACTCAAGCCCGTGGAGCTTATACGCAAGTTTTGGGGATTAAGTTAAAAACCGACAATACTTCTGCTTGAGTATCTGTTAATAATAGTGTATATATAAACCGGATTCGAGATCGGGACTCGGTAAATAATGACCTCTGAACAAATTATTAGACGCTCGGACATTTTAAACACCCAAGTCATCACCCGCGACAACGGGAGAAGGCTCGGCATTGTCAACCAACTGTGGGTTGATATTGATAGACGAGAAGTTGTGGCACTTGGATTGCGAGACAGCCTGATCTCCGTTTCTGGAATACCGCGTTATATGTATTTAGGCAGCGTTGACCAAATTGGCGACGTGATTTTAGTTAATAATGAAGATGTAATCGAAGATATTGACACCCAGCTATATAGTAATTTAGTTAATTGGGAAGTAATTACAGAATCTGGGGAAGTATTAGGAAGAGTACGCGGCTTCAAATTTGACGGCATCAGCGGTAGAATCAGTTCGATAATTATTGCATCTTTAGGACTACCACAAATACCCGACCAAGTTCTCAGCACCTACGAACTATCAATGGACGAAGTAGCCAGCGTCGGCGCTAACCGACTGATAGTATTTGAAGGAGCAGAAGAACGAGTTACTCAATTAAGCGTTGGTGTACTAGAACGTTTAGGTATCGGCAAAGCACCTTGGGAACGCGACGACGAATACTACAACGCCACTCCTAAAACCGTAGCGCCAGAAAATCAGCTACCATCGGGAGTACCCTTAGAAGCACCCCAACCCAGAGTACGCCGCCCAGAACCCGTAGCAGAAGAAGTTTGGACAGAAGACGACGCTTACGAAGAAGCCCCCCGTCGTCGAGTCATGGAAGCACGTCCTTACGAAGAAGAAACCATCCGTTACGAAGAAGAAGAAGCGGACAATTGGAGCGAGGCAACGGGTAAAGATAGGTATAATGCGCCACTCGAACCTTTGCCCACTAAAGCATATACAGAAGACTACGAAACATACGACGACGACTTAGAAAAAGACGCTTGGGAAGACGAAGAAGCACCCCAGCCAATTGTTATTCCCAAGAAAGTCAAAGAAAAACAGCCAGAATACGAAGAAGAAGGCGGATATTAATGTAGAGACGTAGCATTGCTACGTCTATTCGGTAATTATGAGTTAGGAGCTAGGAATTATCTAGCTCCTATTTTTTTTTGGAATTGGGGGTTTTCACTTGCATGGAATATGGAATAAAGATAAATCTCATGTATTGGACTCAACCGAAAACAGCGATAAAATCCAAGTAAATATATGTAAATCTATGTAAAATAGTTGGCTTGCTCACAAGTTCTTCATATTTTAAAAGTACATTAAAGCTACACTGAAATCAGTGCAATTCAGTGAAAAGACTGACAAAACTAATCGGCATTAGAAGTGTTATTAACTTGAATTTATAAGGAAAAATAAGCTTTACACAACCAATTGAAGAAATACTAAAAATATAAAAATACTCTTACTTGTACTTGTATTTATAAGTATTTCTGTATGTGTCATGTTTCGATAGGACAAGCCACAATTGACTTTAAGTGGTAAATCAACACTTGTGCCATCACAATCCGTTGCTTAGAAAGATTATTAGAAAGGAGTGAATTTTGATGAAAGTCAACGAAAAAAGCAATTCTAGAACTAATACAGTTCCTACTGAAGCTGTAATTTTTGTTCCTGGGTTATCAGAACAAGAAAAAGGATATTTATTGGACATTCTTTGTGAAGGAATAGAAAATCAAGAGCGGTTAGATTTTCAATTAATAGGTGAAGTTGATATTCCCGGTCATTCTAGTAAAAGATTTGGTGTTTATTCAGGAGAAACTTTATTAAAGAAAATCGATATTTACGAAGCATTTTGGCTTGATATAATTGCTGAAGAAAGATTAAGTAATAAAGACTATAGAACCAAATTAATCGAGGGTGCCGACCTACTAGTCTATTGGATATTTTCTCCTGTTTGGAAGGCTTTTTATGAAGTTCCTTCTTTAATTATAGGATTGTTTTTATCTTTATTAATTTTAGTATTTTGGTATTACGGAATACTAGTAACAATTATCAAAGATGTAGCAGAAACAAGTAATATCTTTGGGCAAATGGTTCCCGAAAGCTGGAGTGAATATGCCAAAGTTGTTGAACAAATTTTTGATCAATGGTCTTTGTTCATATTTATCGGTATTATCTTATCTATTTTCGGAAGTATTTCTGTAGATAAACTTATAGATAAAGCTCACATTGTTAAAAAATATTTAGGAAATGTTGGAGGAATTGTATTAAGAAATAAAATTCGCTGTCGAGTTAAAAGAATTACTGATGATGTTTTGCATAACTACGAGAAATTAACAATTGTAGCTCATAGTTTTGGTGTAATAATTGCGACTGATTTTTTAGCTGATTATAGTTCTACAAAAAAAATAGAATATATTACTTTAGGAGGCACTCTCAACGTACTTTCTTATCGCTCAAAATGGATTAAGCAAGAGATTGACAAATGTTTGAGCAACAAATTTGTTTCAAAATGGGATGATTACTACTCAATGCAAGATTGGTTAGGAGGGAAAACTCCAGTTTCTCTGGGAAGGAATTCAAACAAAATTAAGCTTCATGAATTTCCTATTCAATGTTCTTTCATAGATAGACTATCAGGAACAACTCACATGGCTTATTTATCAAATCCAGTTTGGGCTAGAATCTTGTTCAAAGATAGGAACTAATGATAATTGCTGTTCGCTGGCATATACAACATAATATAGTAGCAGTGCGGGCAATTCTTCCACAGCCAATATCTCACAACTGGATTAGTCGATGGTGACGCACCTAAGCTCTACTAGACAATATTTTACTGAGTAAGAACGCATTTTACAGCATGACAATATAAGACAAAATTATCTCAATCCCAATTATCAAAAATCCAAAACATCAAGAGATTCTTCAATTTCCAAATCTAAAATCTTTTCTCTCGTATCCTTATGTTCTTGTACTTTACCAGCTTTTTGATATAAATCTGCTGCTACTTGAAAATCGGCAACTGCTCCTTGGGTATCTCCTAATTCATCTCGGACATTTCCGCGATTAATATAGGTATCTGCATCGTTGGCATTGATTTTAATTGCTTGGGTATAATCTTCAATAGCTTCGGGTTTATCTCCTAACTCGTAAAAAGCATTTCCCCGATAAAAATAAGCATCTGCATCATAAGGATTTATCTGAATTGCTTTAGTAAAATCTTCAACGGCTTGTAAATAATCTCCCAAATCACAACGAGCATTACCGCGTTTTTTGTAACCAACTGCATCATCTGGACTGATTTCAATTACCTGCGTAAAAACTTCAATAGCTCGTTGGTGATTTTCGCGTTCTAAATTACTGTTGTTATCATCCGTTGTAGAATTATGAGAATTATCCTCAATATTTTGAGTAACTTCCTGCGGTTTTAATAAATGGGGATTAATTTTTTTAGCTTCAGTATAATCTTCAATCGCACCTTGACTATCACCAATAATAGAACGAACATCACCACGGTTTTGAAAAGCTACCGCATCGTAAGAATTAATTTTAATTGCTTGAGTATAATCTTCAATGGCTCCGTAATAATCTGCTAATTTATATCGAGTTAACCCGCTTCTTATATAAGCTTTGGCAAAATTAGGATTTACATTAATTGCTTGAGTAAAATCTACAATTGCTTGACTATAATCTTTTAAACAGTAAAAGACATTACCGCGCTTGTAAAAAGTAGTAGCATCACCATGATGAATTTCTAACGCTTGACTATAATTTTCAATCGCAGCATCATAAAGCTTTTTGTCAAAACATTCATCACCTTGCTGAATATAAAGTTGATTTAAATTTTCTTCGGTTTTAACTGACGTAATAAAATTATGATTTACTGGTTTCCCCAATAATTGTTGCTGAGGAGAATTCGGAGAAACATTTGGAGATATATAACTTGTCGAAGCCTGTAAATTTTCTAAATACGAACGTAACCCACCAGCATAAAACAACTGCTCAATACCAAAAGAGATTTTACCAGTTTTCAACTTAATCATTTCAGTTGGTAAAAATCCAGCCAAAACCATATTATATTTAGACTGCGCTTCATTTACCTCTTCCTGAATTAAAACGCAAACAATAACCGCATTTTTTTGTACTTCATCAACAGAAACCGACCATCTTACCTTATTAAAATAACCGTAACGAGATTTAACTTCAATCCCAATTAAAGGATTAGCAGTCAACGTAAAATCAACATTACCATCACCACCGAAGCGTTTTTCATAATCGACTTCGGTAATAAAATCAGCCAACCTTTCCTTAACAACTTCCTCACCCAACTTTCCCTTAAGATAGCTAATAAAAACATCACGCACCGAAGAAACGCGCTTATATTTTTCCGCCATCATCCAGCAAAACTCGCGTAGCTGTTTTAACCTCTCCCCGCTGATAATACTTAACTCACTATATTGACCAACACTTTGACAATGCAGCAAACAACCATCAGCCAAACGCTTGATAAAGTCTGATTGTAAACTTCGCAGCAAGCTACTCCAATCCATCTAAAAGTTCTGCATCTTTGGGGTTTATTTATTTTAGATTAGTATCAACTATCAGTAAAGATGAAAGTAATTATACCTAAGAAATTTTGAAACTTTCAACGCTGGCAATTTGAATTAATTTTTTCAAAATTTTCAATACATCATATAGATCGTTTCCGGGATTACGCATTGAGAAAACTTTTGATGTTCCGTATTGTGGCGTATCACCTTTAACTAATTTGATAAAAATAAATTCGCTGCCCGTGGCGATCGCACCAAAAGTCGGCTTGTCTTTGATAGGGCTGCCAAGCATATACGACAGCAATTGCGCTAACCCTTCTTCAATCGAGAATGAAGCTTTTTTTGATTCGATAATCATCACCCAAAGTTGATCGCACAACACCAAAGTATCAATACGACCTTTGATAATTGTATCTTTGTCGGGGACTTCAATATCAATTGATTCTTCTGATTTAACGTAGAATGGTGCAAGATAAAAATCACCGATAAAAAGTAATGGATCGACTATTGCTTGACGAACAACTCCTTCGAGTAAGGGTGGATAATTAAGCAGGTTGAAATAACCATCTTTTATTTTATCGAGCAGTTGTTTATCGTATTCGCTTAATTCCAGTAAATCATTTTGCCATTCGGGGAAGAAGTCAGGGTTTCTGATTAATTCAATGCCAAAGTTATCTATCAGGTAACGAAGATTGATATCTCTTGCTTGAACTGTTTGCATAGTCATTTTTGATTAACATTGGTGCGTGACGCTTTAAAATTCTAATTTAGCTAACAAAATTAATAAAAGCGTCACACACCCTACAAAAAACTTACCTTTAACCTTTAACCTTTAACCTTTAACCTTTAACCTTTAACCTTACTTACTGCATTCTATCTATGGTGCGATATTGAACGGCTTCGGCAACATGATGGGGTTGCAAGTTTTCATCACCAGCTAAATCTGCAATAGTTCTCGCTACTTTTAAAATGCGATCGCTAGCTCTTGCTGATAAACTCAATTTTCTTATAGCCATTTCTAATAAATTGCGAGATGCATCATCTAGTTTGCACCATTTTTGAAGATGACGACTTTGCATTTGAGCATTGCAGCGTAAAGTTTTTTCTTTTGCAAACCTTTCGGATGCTCGCTTCCGTGCAACTAAAACTCTTTCCCTAACGACTTCCGATGATTCTCCATTGGGTTGCTGGGTAATTTCTTCAGGTTTCAAACGATTCACCGCAACTTGTAGATCGATTCTATCCATCAACGGCCCCGATAACTTGCCCCAATAATTTTCTCTTTTATTAGGGGAACAGGTACACGGCTCGATGGTATCGCCATAAAAGCCGCAGGGGCAAGGATTTGTACTCGCCACCAAGGTAAACTGTGCGGGAAACATCACGGATTGTTTGGTGCGGGAAATTGTTACTTGCCCATCTTCCAAAGGTTGACGCAGAAATTCTAAAACATCTCTTTTAAATTCTGTTAACTCATCTAAGAAAAGTACCCCTCGATGTGATAAAGAGATTTCCCCAGGACGGGGATAGCTGCCACCACCCACCAAAGAAGGGCCACTCGCCGAATGATGGGGACTGCGGAAAGGGCGATCGCGAATTAATTTACCGCGATTTTTCAATAAGCCAGCAACGGAATAGATGCGGGTAACTTCCAAAGATTCATCGAAACCCAAGGTCGGCAAAATATGAGGTAAACGCCTTGCCAACATAGTTTTACCGCTTCCAGGCGGCCCAACAAAAATCAAATTATGACCTCCAGCAGCAGCTATTTCTAAAGCCCGACGTGCGTGAGCTTGTCCTTTGACATCTTTTAAATCCAAATTGTAAAGAGGTGTCGCGTCATCAGATGAAGTTTCTATAGTTTGATCGAGTTCTACAGGTTGATGACGTGCGGGATTATTTAAAAAATCGGCTACCTCAGAGATATTCTCAAAACCATAAACTTGCAATCCTTTGACAACTGCCGCCTCTTGTGCATTATCCGCAGGTACCACCAAAGCCGTAATTCCCATATTTTGCGCCGCAGCAGCGATAGGTAATACACCAGCCACAGGGCGCAAACTACCATCTAACGAAACTTCCCCCAGGAATAAATAATCACCCAGTAAATCGGCATTAACCTGATCCGAAGCAGCCAAAATACCCACGCTGATAGGCAAATCAAAACAAGGGCCTTCCTTACGCAAATCGGCAGGAGTCAAGTTAATTACAATCTTTCGCATTGGGAAACCAAAACCCGCATTTTTCAAAGTTGCTTTTACCCTTTCCTTTGATTCCTGTACTGCACTATCGGGTAAACCTAACATGACAATTGCCGGTAAACCACCCGATACATCGACTTCCACACCCACCTTAATGGCATCGATGCCGACAATTGACGCACTCCAAACTCTAGCAAGCATTTATGTAAAACCTTGAATATTAAACTTTTAATTCATCAGTTATAGCTGAAAATTATATTGTTTTGCTTTTTCTTGATATAACACTCCGTAGGTTGGCTTCACGGCGCACGAATAAATTAGTTTTTGCAAGAGATTTATCATAGCGCTGTAACCCAACATTAAATTATTTGTTTATAATTCTTGTCCGCAATAGTGATGTTGGGTTACGACACGATTAAAAAAAAATCTCGTTACGAATCAAGTTTGGTTTATGTCCTCCGGACACGCTTCGCTAACGTGTCTAACCCAACCTACAATTACAACTCGCATGGGAATAATATAATAAAAGAATTTTAAATCCGAAACGCGAAATTCCCTATTCGTCTTTATGATTCAGTTCGACTCAAATATAGGCTAGGAGATATTGTGTCATGCAAACTCAAACTTTCCGCCCAATTCCTAACGAAAATAAAAGTGGTTTGGTGGAGGTGGCCACGAACATCTGGACAATTGAGGCTCCCGATTGTATATGCTACCGCCCTCCGATGCAACCCCGCTATCCTTATACCCATCGCGCAGTTGTCATCCGCTTAAAAGACAACAGCCTTTTGATTGTTTCCCCAATCCGCCTTACTGACGATATCCGCACCGATATTGATGCACTTGGAAGTGTAAAATATATTGTTTCGCCAAATAACATTCACCACTTGCATATGGGAGATTGGAGTCAAGCTTACCCAGACGCGAGACTTTATGCATCACCACGGTTAAGTTCAAAGCGTAAAGACTTAAACTTCTACAAAACCCTTTCTACAGACGAGCCAGAACCAGAATGGAGCGAGCAGATAGATCAATGCATTTTTGGTTCGGGTAATGGATTGTTGGATGAAATCGTCTTTTTCCATCGCGAGTCAAACACCGTAGTTTTCACCGATATGATTATGGATTTTGATGCCGCAGTTTTTTCGTCTATCTCCCGCGTGACTACTCAGTTGAACCAAATGTATAAACATACCCCACGCGGAATGCAGTTAGTTCATATATTCAACCGCAAATCTGTACGTAATTCCTTTAATACTGTTCGTGGTTGGGAAGCCGAACATTTAATAGTAGCTCACAGCCCTTGGTTGTGCGTGGAAGGGAAGGAAGAAGTTACAAACTTTTTGGACTCCGCTTTTGACTGGCTCAAACCGCGCTCCCCTATCATTGAAGCTGCAATAACTGCGGCATGGTTTTTAATATTTCTACTGATTATTCTACCGATTCACGCATTAATCGTATTAGTTTTGGATATAGCTTACCCAAAGCTTGTGAAACAAAGTTCGTAGGTTAGCTTCATGGCGCACTAAAAAATTAGTTTAAACACTAAATTTATCTGCATCGCCGTAACCCAACATTGCCTTGTCAGTATTCTGAAATATCTTCTATTTGCGCTCCAGAACATACTTTTTGTCCGCAATCGCTCCGGTTGGGCTACGACACTTCGGAAAAAATCCTCGTTACAAGTCAAGTTTGATTTTTGTGTCTAACCCAACCTACAACTAGACAATACTTAGGAAAAAAGTAAAAAAACGGTAATTTTACTTTGTCCGCGATCGCAATCTTAAGTCACCACACTTCGGAAAAAAATTCTCGTTACAAGTCAAGTTTGATTTTTGTGTCTAATCCAACCTACAACTTTTAACAAGCGGATTCATCCCACATCTGTTTTAGAGTAGGATGTGGGATGAATCCAGTTTCAGTTAAATTTAGAATTGCTGCTTGTAAACCCGTAACAGTTCACAACTTCTCACCCATGAACTAATAGATATTGACCATTTCCAAGAACTTCACCATCACAACCGTCAAAAAGGGAAATGCACAACAGCAAATAAAGTCTCCACATCCGGCAGAACTTATCATAATTCATGCCATAATTTAAATCTTTGACTTTTGCTTGATTTTGGTCAAAATTGATCAACCAATTTCTGAGAGTCTTAGAATAGTTAGCACCATTTAAATACCATTGATTAATGGTTTTCAGGTCTGTATTAATCTTTGGGATGACATCATAACTCCAGACCCGCCCATTCGGGAAAATATATTTGTTGATAAAAGGATGGGTTATGTTGTAAGGTAATTTGGTTGTGATTATGTGAATCAAGACCTTGCCATCATCTTTGAGGAGAGAAGCCAGTTTTTGGAATGATTTCGTTAAATTACCTATATGTTCAAACAACCCAATCGCCATTATTTTATCAAACTTAGTCTCCAAATCAATATCATTAAAGTCTTTTTCATATAGAGTAAATCTATCTGAACTGAGGTAACTGGTAGCAGACAGCATTTTTTTTCTTATATATTCGCATTGCTCGTGACTTAAATTCAAAGCCGTCACTTGAACATGAGGAAATCGGGAGAGAATGTAATTTGATGCAGAACCCCAACCGCATCCCAAATCTAAGATTTTGTCTCCGTCTTTAATACCTGCTTTTTCAATTAAATCATCGAGCATATGCATTTGAGCTTGCTCAAGGTTGGATGCTCCTTTTTCCCATAAAGCCATGGTGTATTTAGGATATAAGAGTTCTGTCTCTTTCAACATGAGACTGAACATCTCTTCGGGCAGATCGTACTGAACCTTCATTAATCCATGGGATCCTTCTGCTAGGCGATCGCTTTCTTGCAACAGCCATTCATAGGGAACTAAAAGAGAAGGAAAATGCTTGTAGCTGATTTGTATGGAGAGATTTAAAAGGGATTTAAGCACTTTTTCGGGGATTTTTAGCCCATTGATATAAGCCTCTGCTCCTGTCATTAGGATTCCATTAAATCCTGCGATCGCTGTGCCGCTGGCTTGGTAACTAATTCCGCTTTTATTATTCACATCTCCTACCTGAGGAGTATGTCTTTCGGTATTATTTGGAATGCTGGAAGTCATGGGTACACTCCTTATATTTATCTGAAAATTTTTAGTTGTATAAGACTATGGTAAAAATAAAATAAAACTGAGAGCTTTAAAATCAATTCATTGTACTAAAAATTAACTATTTTTTATGAAGCTTAATAACGACCAAAAACTAATTCCCTAGGGTTTCAACAAAAAAATTATCAAAGTGCCGTAACCCAACATCCCATGATTGTGATTCTGCAAAATATTACATTCCTAACGCTTAGTTTCATTTCGTTCCCCTACCAATGACACAGTTTGAAATTTTTATGCCGACTTATTTAGGCACAAGTGCCCATTACACTTGAGTTCATACTTTGATGGGAGCAACACGGTCAATATTATATTTTCGTAATTAGTTAAAACTTTTCCTATGAATAAATCTTACGCTCTGAATACTTGGCAAGATAAAGCAAAACGAGCAAAATTGAATCAGAAATCTAACCGGAAAGCAATTCTAATTTTCCTAGGACAATTTTCAATTTACATAGTGTGTCTCATTGGAGCGATTGCTGATTACTCTATTGCCGCCAATTTTATTTTTAGTGTTTACATTGGTCTTGTGCTTGGACAACTTTTTTTAATTGGTCATGACTCTTGTCATCAAGCTTTTGCGAAAAGTCCACTTTTAAATAAAATTCTCGGTCGGTTCACTTTTTTATTGACTCTACATTCATATACTCTTTGGGCACTTGAACACAATGTAAAGCATCACGGCTATACAAACATTAAAGACAAAGATCCGGTATGGACTCCTATGACAAAGAAGGAGTTTGATCGACAAAGAAAAGCTCGACAATGGCTTGAAAGATTCTACAGAAGCGGTTTTGGTTCAGGAGTTTATTATATTAATGAAATATGGCTCAAAATCTTAATTTTGCCAATCAATCCTGATGCTCGTTCTGAATGGCGAAAGCACTTGCCAGATAGTTTTTTGGTTGTTGCCGCTTTCATAATTCAGCCTTGCATAATTCTATATTTAGGCAGCTTGATCGCTCCTAGTAAGCCAGCACTAGAAGTTTTACTCTTGGGCTGGATAATTCCTTTTTTATCTTGGAATTGGATTATGGGGTTCCTGATATACCTTCATCACACCCATCCAAGTATTCCGTGGTTTAGAAAAGATGAGAAATTTCCATTTAATCAGATTCAAACTCATGTAACAACCCATGTGATTTTTCCCGAACCCTTCAATAAATTGTTTTACAACATAATGGAGCATACAGCGCATCACATTCAGCCTTCTATTCCAATGTATAACTTGTATGCTGCTCAAAAGCACCTTGAAGAAATTCATATTGAGAATATTGTGATTTGGCATTTAACTTTCACAAAATATTTGCAAATTACGAGAGCCTGTAAGCTTTACGACTATGAACAAAAATGCTGGACGGACTTTGACGGTAACTCAACTTCTGAATCTATCACAAATTTATTTGTGGCAACTTAAAAGCAAAAATTGAGTTTCTCAACTTAGCGTCAAAGCTGAGAATAGCTGCTGAAACCGATTTGCTAGCGCGATCGCAACACAGCTTTGAACATTCAGAATTGCCAGTAGCAGTAGAAACGCCAGTCGTATCTACATATATTGATGCGAAAACACTCTTATAGAAATTATCTCAGTTATCCATCCGTCCTATGATAAACAATTGACGAAGAGCAATCATAGTAAATAAAAAATGACTACCCAAGATACAATTTTCGGCAAAATTATTAGAAAAGAAATCCCAGCCGACATTGTTTATGAGGATGACTTAGCATTAGCCTTCAAAGACGTTAGCCCTCAAGCACCCGTTCACATCCTAGTTATTCCTAAAAAGCCCATTCCCAAACTAGCCGATGCTTCCCCCGAAGACCAAGCTTTAATGGGACATCTTTTATTAACTGCCAAAAAAGTCGCTGAAGTTGCCGGATTAACCAACGGCTATCGCACAGTGATTAACACGGGTGCCGACGGTGGACAAACCGTCCATCACTTGCATATACATATCCTTGGCGGAAGACATATGAAGTGGCCGCCAGGTTGAGGAGATGAGGGGATGGGGGGATGGGGAGATGGGGAGACAAGGGGACAAGGGGACGAGGATTTTTCATCTCATCATCCAATTACCAATTCCCATTTCTTAACTGCTCACTGTTAACTGCTCACTGTTAACTATTAACTGCTAACTGATTGTTCGCTGATAACAGAAACTAATGAGTCGTATAAAACAAACTAAATTAAAATACCTTTACAAAACGTAAAATTTGCTTTAATGTATAAATATAGGTAAGCAAATCGCTTACACATACATAAAACAAACGCAATTATCCGAACCATGACAACCACATTACAAAGACGCGAGAGCGCCAATGCGTGGGAACAGTTCTGCGGATGGATCACCAGCACCAACAACCGTATATACATCGGTTGGTTCGGTATGTTGATG
>JBARZF010000023.1:0-1688 GCA_049649675.1 Rivularia sp. (in: cyanobacteria)
GCCCTTCTGGAGTGGAATATGACAAGTTAATTAGCGCGACTCGTTACCAAATTGCTCGTAATTTTCCCCGTAGTTTACCAGATAAGTTGTTTCGACAATTAATTTTTTCGCTGTTTCCTTATCCCCAGAGATTGCGTTTTCTATTAGTGCCATTATTGATTTATCAAAAGTTGGGATTACCAAAGTTAATTCGTTCAACTGGCTTATTAGAAAAGATATCTCCTCGTTTAGCAGCGATGGAATCTATTCTTCCGGAGGTGACTGGCAAATCTTTTCAAGATAATTATCCTACCGTAATTCCGGCGCAGGGTGAAAAGCGTTACCGGGTGGGAGTAATATTAGGATGCGTGCAGCGGTTATTTTTCTCACCCGTAAATGAAGCCACCGTAAGAGTTTTAACTGCAAACGGTTGCGAAGTTGTAATCCCCAAATCACAAGGCTGTTGTGCGGCACTTCCCGAACATCAGGGGCAAGCCGCACAAGCGCAAGCTTTGGCAAGGCAGATGATTGATAGTTTTGCAGAGATGAATGTAGACTATGTAATTATTAATGCCGCCGGTTGCGGTCATACTTTGAAAGAATACGGTCATATTTTAGAGAATGACTCTGAATATAAGGATAAAGCGATAGAATTTGCCAATAAAGTTAAAGATTCTCAAGAATTTTTAGCAATGGTAGGTTTAACAGCTAAATTATCGCCTTTAACAGAAGAACCGCTGACAATGGTTTATCAAGATGCGTGTCATTTATTGCATGGGCAAAAAATCAGCGTTCAACCCCGTCAACTGTTGCGTCAAATTCCTAATATTAAATTACGCGAGCCTTTAGATGCTGCTTTATGTTGCGGTAGTGCAGGTGTTTACAATATGCTGCAACCCGAAGTTGCCGAAGAATTGGGAGAGCAAAAAGCCAGGAATTTAGTCAATACGGGTGCGGAGTTGATTGCTTCCCCAAATCCTGGATGTAGTTTGCAGATTAGCAAGCATTTGGAGAAGCAGGGTAAGGAAATGAAAGTTATGCATCCGATGGAATTGTTAGATTTAGCCATAAGAGGGGTGAAGTTGGAGTAATATTTTACATTTTGCAAGCCCTCACCCTCCAAGGGTGGGGCTAGTTATAGATGCATAGATGTAGAGACTTCCGCAGTGCTACGTCTTTGTTTGAGTTTTCCCAATAGACATCTCCGGAAAAGAAAAAAACCCCTCTCCATGAACGCGAAGCGTTTTCTCGTAGAGTACCTCTCCCCCACAGGGAGAGAGGCTTTCAAACCCCACTTCCCTGCTCCGGGAAGGGGGGTAGGGGGGCTCGCGGTATGCAACGAAGTAAATGTTTTCCGGAGATGTCTAATAATTGCCGTAAATTCTAATAATTTATTCAGCGGTAGTGCGAGCATTGGATATTTTTTGATTTGCAAGTCCATAATTGCGCGATTTTACAATCATTGAAACACCACCACTAGGAACAATTGTAATCCCCCGACGCACTGGTTTGACTGGTTTTTTATCCACTAATTCCAACTCAAATTTTTGGATAATAGTTGCTAAAATCAACTTCATTTCATACGTTGCAAAAGCCGCACCAATACAGCCGCGATAACCTCCCCCAAAAGGTAGATATTCAAATGCAGAAAACTTTTTATTTAAAAATCTTTCGGGAATGAATTTATCTGGCTGTTGATAAGTTGTTTC
>JBARZF010000024.1:0-2357 GCA_049649675.1 Rivularia sp. (in: cyanobacteria)
TTTTTTTTATTCAATTAGTCAAGGCTATAGCTTGTTGCTTTCTTGTCGGTTGGGTTACGGCGCGATCGATAATTTGGATTGTGAAAATATACATGAATTTCGCGGCAACGCACCTTTTGGAATCGGGGTAGAAACTGTTTACTAGCTTTCTACCCATATCTATATAAAGGTTTATGGGAGGCATATGGTGCCTTGCGTGCAGCAAGTAACACTCTATTTGAAGGCTGTGGTAATAACAGACTAATTAAAATTCTATGTCTAGAGTATAATTACCTTGCAATGCGATACTGATAGTATATTTAATTATTTCATAAGTAAAATCGCTGACTTAACAAATATAAGTTAATGTTCCTACTTATGATTAGATGTTTCGATATCAATGTTGCAAGGTTCAATCATCATATTATGAAAAAACTTTTTCAAAATCTTCTTCAATTAAGCCCAGTAGTCACAGCAGTTTCATTCGTTGTTGTGAATCCTGTATTAGCAGCAGAAGAACAACAGCTAACAACTGTTGCCGAACTATCACAAGAAGCAGATCCAATGGCTCAGGTAACGTCAGTATCTCAATTTTCTGACGTACAGCCAACAGATTGGGCGTTTCAAGCATTGCAATCTTTAGTGGAGCGGTATGGATGTATAGCTGGTTATCCTAACGGTACCTATCGCGGTAATCGCGCTATGACTCGTTATGAATTCGCTGCTGGTTTAAATGCTTGTTTGAATCGGATTAACGAGCTTATTGCCATAGCAACGAGGGATTTATTAACTAGAGAAGATTTAATAACTTTACAAAGGTTGCAGTCGGAATTTAGTGCAGAATTGGCAACTTTGCGCGGTCGTGTAGATGCACTCGAAGCAAGTACCGCTCAACTAGAAGCCAATCAATTTTCGACAACAACCAAATTGAAAGGGCGAGCCATATTTAACTTATCTAATGCTTTTGGCGATCGCCGAGCAGATATTGATAATAACCCCAATAATAATCCCGAGATTGAGAGCAATACAACTTTCACCAATCGTGTTCGATTAGAATTCCTCAGTAGCTTTACTGGTACAGACCAGTTGCAAGTTCGTTTAAATGCTGGTAATATCACCAGATACAATCGGGGACCTTTTGTAGACGGTGTTACGGGTACCGATATGACTCGTCTTTCTTTTGATAATGTTTTTGGGGAGACTGATAACGATGTTGGTCTTGATAAACTTAACTATGCCTTCAATTTAGGAAAAGCATTACGGGTAAAAGTTGACGTTAGTGATGCCGAATTATTTAAAAACGTTAATACCTTCAATCCCAACTTTGAAGATAGCGGAACGGGTGCAATATCACGTTACGGACGTTTTAGCCCCATCTATCGCCAAGCTTCCGGTGGTGCTGGCTTAACTGTAACTGCCAATCCTCAAGGAAAAATTAAATTCACGGGTGCTTATTTAGCACGCAGACCTAGCGATCCAGAAGATCCAAATGGAGTTTTCAATGGTGCCAATAGCATTTTCGGTCAAGTAGACTTCGAGCCATCCGATTCTTTAAATGTTGGTTTTACTTTTGCTCGAACTTATCGCAATACTGGTAGAGGAAATAGAATAAACTTGTTTAGAAGTACGGGTAGCAGTTTTGCTAATGCCCCCTTTGGGAATGCAGCTAGTACAGGCAATCACTACGGCGTACAAGCAAACTTCCGACCTGCTTCTAAAATAAGTGTCGGTGGTTGGGCTGGTTATTCTACCCTTGAAGGGTTATCCGGACCAAATGAAGGTGCGGATGCACAGGTATTTTACTGGGCTGCAAATTTAGGTATCAGAGACTTCGGTACAAAAAATAGTCTTTTAGGTGTTATTTTCGGACAACCACCAAAAGTGACCGATAACACTGTCAACAATCGCGAAGATCCTGAAACTTCCTATCATTTGGAAGCGCTGTACAGACTGCAACTAAACGATAACGTTTCGGTAACACCAGGATTAGTGGTTATCTTCAACCCAGAACACAATGAAAATAACGACACTATCTATGTGGGTACATTGCGTACGACTTTTAGTTTCTAGAATTATCGCCCTCCTCTGCTCCTCGTAATTAGTTAGAACAAGAAACCCGGTATCTTTAAGATACCGGGTTTTTGAATATTTGATTTAATCTTATTTATAGTTAAATATATAAAGTTATTTATAATACATCAAATTTATAATAGATTTGCTATAAAACTTCAAATAGCAAAACAACGCTAATATACCTAGAAACGATAATTCCCTACGATAAATAGATTAAAAATAGATTAAAAAAAGAATAAATTTGAAAAAGGTGTATTAGTTTACTTGTTTTAATTACTAGCAATGAACTTAAATTTAATACAACA
>JBARZF010000025.1:0-7587 GCA_049649675.1 Rivularia sp. (in: cyanobacteria)
TTGACCGAAACTAATGGGATACAAGCCCCGTCCTTTCAGGACGGCTTTTCTTGATTTCTTATATATTCTTTTAAAATTTCAATAGGTGCGCCACTAACAGATATAGCAAAATAACTAGGACTCCACAATGATTGTTTGTGTGGTTTTTTATAGCCAGCTTGCCCATAACGTCGGCTACTTACTCCTTTTAAAGTGTTAACAATTTGAGAAATAGATAATTTTGGAGGGTACTCAATTAGTGCATGGACATGATTCCCCTCTCCATTAAATTCAAGTATTTGGAAATTCATTTTTTCCGCGACTTCTCGGAAAGTTTTTTCAATCAAGTCAATGCTTTCACCGTTAAAGACAGATTTACGATATTTTGTTACACAGACCAAATGTATTTTTAAATCTGTAACACTGTGTCTTTCTCTTCTAAATATAGTTGTCATTATACGAAGTTCAATGTACAATCAGGTAGCAGACCAACTATAGCATTAACCATGAAAGCTAGGTATCAGTATCGTTTTTATCCAACAGACCAACAGCAACAGAGTTTAGCTCAGTTGTTTGGTTGTGTTCGTGTGGTTTGGAACGATGCCTTGGCTATCTGCAAGCAGTCAGAAAAGCTCCCAAGCAATAACGATTTGCAAAAGTTAGTTATTACTCAAGCGAAGAAAACTGTCGAACGTAAATGGTTGTCAGAAGTTTCTAATATTCCATTGCAACAATCGGTTGCTGATTTAGGTGTTGCCTATAAAAACTTTTTTAAATCTCTAAAAGGAAAACGAAAGGGTAAGAAAGTTGGCAGTCCTAACTTTAAGAAAAAAACTAATCAACAGTCAGCACGGTTTAGAGTTGGTGGCTTTTCAATTAAAGGCAATGAAATATATCTTGCAAAAATTGGTCATGTTAAACCTATTTGGTCAAGAGTTTTACCGTCTGTTCCTAGCTCAATAACCGTAATCAAAGATTGCGCTAATCGCTATTTTTTAAGCTTTGTGGTAGAGGTTGAGCCTATTCAAGTCGATGCTAAAAACCAAAGCATTGGTATTGATTTGGGAATTAACACTTTTGCTGTAATGTCGGATGGAATGAAAGCCGAAAGCCCCAGTTACTCAACTTTAGATAAGAAAATTCGCAAACTTCAGAAAAAATTAGCACGTCAGCCCAAAGACTTAAGACGTAGAAACAAAACTCGGATTAGAATTGCAAAACTGCACAACCAAATTGCCGACACCCGCAAAGACTTTCTGCATAAGTTATCCACCCAAATAGTACGCGAAAATCAAGCTATTGTTTTAGAAGATTTGAACGTAGAGGGCATGGTAAAAAATTGTAAGCTTTCTAGGGCAATTAGTCAGCAAGGTTGGAGAGAGTTCAGGACTTTATGCGAAAGTAAAGCCAAAAAATTTAATCGAGATTTTCACGTTATAAGTCGATGGGAACCAACAAGCCAAATTTGTTCAGAGTGTGGCTATAGATGGGGAAAGCTTGATTTAAAAGTCAGATCGGTTCAATGTTTAAACTGTAGAACCGAACACGACCGCGATGAAAACGCAGCAAAAAATATAAACAAAGTCGGGATAGGGCATTGCCACGACTCTAAACGGACGCAGAGGAATTGTAAGACTACGACCGTAGCATAATCCGTTGAAGCGCCAAGAATCACCGCGCCTTTAGGTCGGTGAGTATGTCAAGAGAGCGACGAAAAGCTTCTTCCAGCAATGAAATATTTAAACCTGGCAACACTTGAGATTGAGTGATTCGCCGACTACCTTGATTTTCTATCAAAAAAGCTATAAGTTGAACGTTTTTGACATCGACAATCCAGTATTCATTTACACCTAGCTCTTCATAAAGCAGACGTTTTTCACCTTTATCATCAGCAAGAGAAGTATTCGCAACCTCAATAACTAAATTTGGTGCTGGAAATTCATCAAGGTTAATAATAGAAGTTCCGTAAGGAATTGCATCAGCATTATCACCAATATAATAAGAAACATCCGGTTGTGATTCTTTGCAGCCAATTTTACGGTAAGTGCAGTTATCTTTCACATTCATCGGAATACCTTTGATAGCTGCGTAGTTGCTAGCAGCTAAGATAACTAGCGCATGATCTTGTGAATGGTCATTTCCTAATGCCGACATTTCAATCCTCATTCTACCGTTATAGTAGTAACCCTTAGCTTTTTCATAAGCTGGGTTTTCGATTATTTGGATATATTCATCCCAAGACACTGCTACCCAAGTGTCCGTCGGTATTTTTGTTTGTATGCTCATAATAATTAGTTTGAGCCGATATAGCGTTTACTTTATTATGACAGTGGAATTTCAAGTCTACAGCGCTTTTAAATCATTCACGATTATCAAGAAACCCGGTTTCTCAACACCGCACAATATTGACTTACTGTTAACTGCTCACTGTTAACTGCTAACTGTCAAAGTGTAATCAATAAGTTCGGGAAAAAACGCAGAAAAATCGGCTTGAAGTTGCTGATAATTTGAAAATAATTCTTCGACTCCACCAAATAAATTATTTTCCCTTTTGATTCTACGAGAAAGTCCATTTATAGCTCTATCAATCGTAGATATTTCTTTATATGATGCCAGCCAATCATAAGCAATCATATCTGGAAGAATACTTTTTAATCGTTCGGGAAGTATATTTTTGTTTTGTTGCAATACTTGATAAACATGATTTGTGAATTCACCGATTGCAATACTTGAATAATTAGACCAATTCTTAGCTAAAAAATGGTCGTAAAATACATCAATCATCATTCCTGAGAATCTGCGTCTATTGAGACTAATCAGCCTTTTACTCGACCGAAATATTGGATGAGAATCGGTAAAACTATCTATTTTTCGATGTAAATAAATTCCTTTGATTATCTGATGAGGATAAATATTTTCTATCGAACCTTTGACAAAATCCCCTAACAGATTTCCGATCAAAGACTCTGGCGTACCATCAGATAAGAATAAATGAGCTAGATAATTCATATACATTAGGAATAATACTTAAGCACTAATGATGTTGGTAATCTTTAATACAATGTAATATTGCTAAATTTTATTGTTTACCAAGCAATATTATAAAATAATTATAAAAAATACGTAAGTTAAGAAGCTAAGTCAGTAAAAAATATTTATGAATAAATTGTGGGATATTTTTACGAACTCGAATCAAAGCGAAAGTTTGATATCAAATGACCGCACGGGGTTAATTTTATTAGTTGGAATTGCTTTATTTACTGCAATATTATGGCAAAATCCAAGTGGGAAAAAAATTCTCTATCCCTTAACTTTACTATCAACCTGGTACCATGAAATGGCACATGGTTTAATGGCTGTCTTCCTAGGAGCAAACTTCAATAAATTAGAGATTTTTGCTAATGGAAATGGATTAGCTCAATATTCGTATCGAGGTTCGCTATTTTTAGGACCAATTGGTAATGTACTTGTTTCTGCTGCTGGTCCAATGGGACCTCCTATCATCGGTGCTGGCTTTATTTTGGCTTCTCGTAGTTGGCAAACATCCCAACAACTTTTAATTATTTTGGGGAGTTTTATGTTAGTCTCTGTTCTAATTTGGGTGCGAACGGGGATTGGGATTTTATTAATTAGTCTGCTTGGTTTATTAATTTTAGGAATTGGATTAGAAGCATCTTCAGAAGTACAAGTGTTTGCAATTCAGTTTCTTGGGGTGCAGGCTTGTATAAGTACCTTCCGCGATTTCAATTACGTTTTTCGTTATTGCGGGGGTAATTCTGATACTGCTCAAATTGCTAAAATATTAATTTTACCACATTGGTTTTGGGGAATTTTGATAACAGTTATGTCACTTTTTCTTTTAATACAGAGTCTTCGTATTGCTTACTTTTAAAATTAATTGCTGTCCGAAGATTTTATTATTGTAAATACTCGTATGGTGAGGGAGTAGAGAAAAATATTATCTACCCAAATCGAGAATATCGAAGATAAACAAATTCAAACCGATGTAGCTGCATCTGCATTTATTCTGGCTGGGCTAGTATTAGAGCAAGAAGATATTCAACGTTTATTAAGGAGAGATATTATGCAAGAGTCAGTAACTTATCAATTGTTAGTGAACGAAGGTAAAGCCGAAGGTAGTCAGGAAGCGACTCGGGAAATTGCTGTTAATCTTCTTAAAGAAGGACTTTCAATTGAATTAATTACGAAAACCACTGGTTTAGCAATTGAAGAAGTGCAGCAATTACAAAGTAATCAAACTGAAAATCGAGCAGAGTAAATACTGTTAGCTTATTTTTAAGAAAATTTCCAGTGTATTTGGTATGCGCTGGATTTTTTTTGGGAATAGTTTTAAGAAAGCAATAAAAAAAATACTAATTACTAAGTGTTATTTACTAATTGGCATTAATAAATTTAAAAGCTATAGAGTAAATACGTAGAGGCAGTTACAAACTTTATCGAGTAAGATGTAATTTTTCTAAATGTAGCCGATCGTACATACAAATAGTGAGTATAAATCAAGGTAAAGAGCGCATCTCTAAAGGAATCAATATTGATTCTAAGTTAAACAGCACCCGCGAACTCTTAAAAGAATTAGGTAATTCAATTTCGGGTTTAGTTAATTCCTGTGAAGAAATTTTTACAGATTCAAGAATCAAATATTCTTTAAAAGAATTTTTAACCGTTTATCAAGAAGCAGTTAAAAGATTAGAAAATCCTAGTTTTCGGATTGCTACTATTGGTACTACTTCCTCTGGGAAATCAACAATTGTTAATGCGCTAATTGGACGGAAAATTGCCCCTATTGAAGCAGGGGAAATGAGTGGTGGAGTTCTAACGGTTAAACATTCTCAGGAACAAAAATTAAATATTCTAGAAACAAAAGATGCTGTTTGGGATACTGGGGAATGGACGGAATTAAGTGACGATGATTTATATCAACGTATTCGTGCTGTGATGCATTCTTATCACGATGCACGGAAAAAGCGGGAATATGTTGCACCACAAGTTACAGCTTATGTTCCTCTTTTACCTGCTTGCGATAATTCTTTATTAGGTTTACCCCAAGGGGTAGGGATAGAATTATTTGATTTACCCGGACTTAAATCTGTTCAAGATAGGACTAACTTAGCAACTATTCAAAAGCAAGTTAATAAAGCTTTTAGCGTAGTAGCTTTGGACTATATGCAGGTGGATGATAATCACAGAAAACGTTTATTAGAAGAATTAAAGAAAGTAGTAGAATATTTACAAGGTCGCACAGACTCAATGATTTTTATTTTAAATCGAGTAGATCAACGTGGAACAGATGATTTACCTTTAGAAGTGCGGATTAATAAGTTGAGAGAAGAAATAAAAGAAGTTTTATCACTTCCCGAACTTCCTGATGTTCTTCCTTTTAATGCTCGTCTCTTATATTATGCTCAATGTGCTTGGGGTTCGGGAGCTTTTAACGAGCCATCGCAAATTGATGGAAAAACTCGGTTAATGTTTCTGAATGCAATGTTTCAAGACTGTGCGAGTGTAATTAAATTAAATACTAAAGAAAACAAAGATTTAAAAAGATGGTTTCGTGATGTTGAAGATTCGGTAGAAGATAATGAAGCTATCGATGATGAAACCATGCGGCAAATTCTTCGCTATTCTCTAGAATGGAGTGGTGGTAAAGAGCTTTGGAAATGCTTCCGTGAAAGAGTTGAGGAATCATTTGCAGAATTAGTAATACTTCCGGCTTTAATGGAAGTTTTTGATAATTATAATGCCTTGTCGGGAAGCCTTGATATTCTGATTCAAACCCGAAAAATTTCCAATCAGGAACAAGTAGAACAAGAAAGAGAGAAAATAGCTAAAATTCGGCAAAATTTACAGAAAAATATCAAGAAAATTGGAAAAGAATTTAAGACTGAGATTGAGCAACTGATATCAGGATTAAAAAAGAACGATCCTCAAGCTAAAATACAAATCAAACAAAACGCTGTAAAAAAAGGACGTAAGGGATTTTCTTTAATTTTTGATGCTGTAAATGAAGTCGAGGGAGACTTAACCAAATCTCTAATTGCCCCAGTTCGTGATGCTCTAAAGAATAATCAAGGAGCTTTTGAATTAAGAGATAAATTACGGGAAGTCACATCACCTTCTTCAGCTGATGATATTGCTAAAACTTACGATAATGTTAGTCGAAGAATAAATCAATTTTCTAGTGAAGCAGAATATTTAGTTAAGCGTGTAAAGGCTGATGATAATAAGGCTAAAAAGGAACTTGAGCATGATGAGCGCCATGTTCGACTCTTTTATCACACTATGAGACAAGCTATATCAGCTAGAGCGGAGTTTTTTTTACAAGGTAAAGCGAAACAGTTTGAATCTGCTTTAGAATCATTAGTTAATGAACAAGTTAAGAGATTAAAAATTTGCTTGTCCGAAGAAACTTTTGCTTCATTAATTAATCTTGAAAACGCCGCATTTAGTGATTTACATCAAAAGCTAGCCCAAAATTTACCAACTTTACCAGAGAAGTTTTTTGAAATTTCAGATAATATTAAGCAAAAGAATTCTAAAGAAACAGAAGTAGTTGGTAAGAAAACAGAATATGTAGAACGCACAAAAACAGAATATCAAAAGTATACTGAATCCTATCAAGAAGGTTCGTGCTTTCAAAGTACAAAAACAAGAACAAAACAACGTCCTGTAACTCATCACTACAAACAAGCTGTAACTCGTGATGTGATCGCAGAGGTTGAATATGTTGAACTTTTCCTTCCATCTCCAGATTCAATGGCAAAGCAATGGTTAAGTGGAATTTCCAAAGGAAAAGCAAGTTTATGGGATATTTTATTCGATTGGATTCTTCAACGCTTAGATTACGTTAGTAGCACTTTTGAAGATTCAGTTGATGATATTACTAATTTAGCCGAACGTGCTTTACAAAAGCAATTATTCATTATTGAAGATAACTTTGAGCAAGAAAAGCAGTTTTGGCAAAATCTTGAGTTGCAGAAAGAAAATTCAACAGCAATTTGTCAAAAGTTAGAAAAAGATTTTTGTTAATGCTAATGCTGCTTTTATCCGATTTTAGAGAATATATTGCTTCTCTTTCAAAGAGTTTATTTACTGATGTTGAATAACAAATTATGTTCGTTAAAATATTAGATCAAGTAACAGATCAAAACAAAAAAGAATGTCAACACTGTAGATATATTGACGATTATTTATCTAACGCTATCAAAATTTGGTGTCATCAACTTGAGATATCTAAAGAAATCACTAACTATATTCTAAGAGGATATCAAATATATGAAATAAAAGAATTAACAAACTATGTTTATAACGAATGGCAGCAAGAAAAAAAGAAAGAAGAAAAAAATTGGTTAAGTCAGGTTGTACATACAATTTACGAAAAGAGTAGATTAAATAGTTTGATTGTAAATATTTTTAATCTAATAAATATGGGGGTTAACAATATGAAAATCATTGCACTAATAGCTTTTATCATTACAGCAGTTGGTTATTGGATTTATAAAATTAACCACAAAAAAGAACAACCGGAAAAACAGCAACAATTTACTCATAGAACAGAAGTAAAACAGTATGAGTCTGTTAGTTATGTTC
>JBARZF010000026.1:0-9912 GCA_049649675.1 Rivularia sp. (in: cyanobacteria)
TGCATCCGGATTACCTTATAACCAGATGTCTTGGATAGAAGCGAAAAATTTAATGGAGTAAATCGCTAACTAAAATTCTGCAAGTTTAACAATTTACCCGCTTTTATGTGGGTAAATTGTGAAAAGCCGTAAGGCGGTCTTGCAGAATTGCCCCGAAGACGAGTTACTTCGACCACAGAGAGCATATTCACTAATAAAAAAACCAACTGATTGAATTATCCATTGTTGAAAAGTCGATCTTCGGAGTATGGTTGATGAACAACGTTATAGAAAACATTCACAACGTCAAAGCTTTTTATAGCATAGGTTGTAGAGGTTGTGATATAGATAATGGTGGAAGAACCAGAGGCGGTAAATCACAATTTGAGAAAGCAGCGATACTTTACCTAGCACGTCGCTATCCCCCGTCGGTACTCCAACTAGCTTTATCGGATGTCAAGCGAGTTACCTTTAGCAAATTCTCTAAGTTGCCTCACCTAATTGCACCCGTAGCCAAAGATGCTGATAAGAGCGCCAAATTATTTAGTTTGCTAGTGGAGCATATGGAAGCCCGGTACCGAGAATTTGAGAAAGTAGGTGTAGAGACGATAGCCGAATTCAACCGTAAGCATTACCCAGAATTGATTATGCCTCGGATAGCAGCATGGGCAGACGAGTGCTTTGACTTGCTAACGGACAAAGTTTACTGCGACGCTATTGAACTCGATTCTATGAAGCTTTTAGCTAAGGCTGGGGGTGCGGGAATTCATATGTTCTTTTACACCCAACGCCCGGATAGAAATGTAATTAACCCTTTAATTAGGAGTAATTTCCCTGCCAAAACCGCATTTGCAACTACTCGTCCGGAAGATAGCTGCATTATCTTAGGCGACGATAACACCTTAGCTGCAAAGTTATTAGGCTATGGAGATTTTTTGTACAAAACTTCTACCCAAATTACACGACTTCAAGCTCTTTATGTTGGCGATGCGGAGGAACCGGAATACTTTGAAAAGCTATTAGAAGAAGCAATAATTCAAGAGGATATTTATAATGCTTGGGAACCAGAAGATATTAAAAAACCTATTGTTTCTAAAATTACTAAGACTAAAAGCGATAAAGCTACATTTGATAATAGTTTTGGTTTTGAAATCAAGCTTGATGATGAATCGAAGAACTCGATATTGAATTTGCAGTCGAAAGAGTATGCCGTTGATGAAATTGTCAAAGCAATATTTAATGTATCTCGAAAAGATGGTAGATATTACAAAAAATATCGAGTTGTGGTAGAAGATTTTTTAAGTAGTCAGGGGTGTGAAGAAGATGATTTATGAATTAAAAATGCCTTTACCACCAACACTTAATGAAATTATTAATACTGCTCGTTGTGGTTGGCGACCGAGCAATAACTTAAAGAAACAATGGACTAATAAAATAGCAAGCTTCGTTAAAGAATGCAATTTTAATCTAGACGATAAAATATGGCTTGAATTTAACTGGTATTTGCGTAATTTTGGTAGGGATGCCGATAATGTATCTAGCTCCGCAAAATTCATTATGGATGCTTTAGTAAACGCTAAAGCAATTCATAATGACAATTTGATGGTAATTCAATCCCCTGTAGTTCACTACTATCACCGCTGTCTTGACGCTGATATTGTAGTGCTGAGAATATCAGCATCGCCTAATTTTTTATTGGATAACTTTCTATTATCAAATCATTTTTCATCAAATAAAATAGAACAAATTGTAGTTAACAAACAACATGAAAGAGCAAATAGATAATAAGCAAGAAGCTTTAGATTTTGCCTTAGAAGCATTAAAGCATTACGGCAATAATTCTAATTGGGGTACAGTTTCTACTTACGGACACAAAAAAGTTAACAGGTGGATTGGCGAAGGAGAGGGGGCAGAATTGGCAGTTGAGGCATTGCGTAAAATCCAATTAACATTGAGTGAAGGGTAAAATGGAACAAGTTAAAACAGATTTAAGTAATCTACCAACAAAGGAACTTTGCGAAAGGATAGATAATTGTCTTTTGGCTTCTGAAAAATTTAATGACGATTGTTTGCTGTCCTTTTGCTACATCACGGTTGATCAACCCGATTGTGATGTTGATAAACAATTACTGTTTCACACCTGCTGGAATATTTATTCTTGGCTGCGCCTAAGCATGAAGCACTTAATGTTTTAAGATTCAGTATTAGAAACGTTATATTAGTTGATTTAGATATGGAACAATTATCTGAATTAATTTGCTAAAACAACAACTTTTGATAGTTTACTCATTTTATCCTTCAGAGTACGTAGAAATAGAGCGATATTTAGAGGTATTTTATTTGATGACTCAAGAATAGGTAATCTCTGGTGAGTAAAAGCAAGTTCGATTCTTGCTATTACCATTGGGGATAATAATTGCCGATACTGAAAATATGAGTACGGAGTTATCTTAATTCTGAAAAATAATAAAGTAAGGTGTAGGTTAACTGTTTTCCTCAAATCCCAAATTCAATATGCCGGGGCAAGAGTAATTTTTGCTTTTGTTACCAATATTTATAGAGGGATAGACTATGTTAGGAAGAATTTGTGTAAAAGCATTTCAAACAATGAATTTGACAGTAGGGGCATCTTCTTTAGCTGCTATTGCTGTTGGTGCGCTAACAGTATTTGGTAGTAGCGGTTTACTTTGTCTTGAAAAAGCTGGAGTAAAAACTATACCAGAAAAACGGATTGAACAAATTTTACATCTGGGAATGGGTTCTATCTTTCTTGGAACTGTTGGGTTTGTATCAGCCACTGTAGCTGGTGCTTCTATTGCAACGCTTTTAAATACAGTTAATAGAGATGATGAGGAGGAACCTTTAGCTTCTAGTAATAATAATTCTGTGGTATTTGAGTCGAGTGAGAATATTCCAACGGTTGAGAGTATCTCAACTAAAGACAATACCGAGTCGCTATATCTTTACCAAATAATGCAGCTAAACAGTTGTTCTCACTTTGAAACTAAGTTTTTATTTCACCTTGTTTATAACCGATCCATATTAAGCGCTTCCGTTTCTGTGGCACACCATAGTCTGACGCGACGAGCGACCACTTTTTAGCATGGTAATGTTCGCAAATGTTTTTCCAAGCAAAGCTTGTAACGTGCGAATATTTCTCCCATTCCAGCGCTAAAACATTCTCCATTACGAAACTATCTGGCTGTAATCCAACTACCAATTCAATATATTTAATTATTAATTGGTTGCGTTCGTCGTTAGGGTTTTGCTTTCCCGCTGCGCTAAATGGTTGGCAGGGTGGTCCCCCGATTACCGCAGCTAATTTACCATCCCATTGAGGATATTTCTGTTTTACTAATTCCTTAATTTTTTCTGGATTTAAGTTAGCAATATTTTCACATAGAGTAAGCGTATCGGGAAAGTTTTTTTGATACGCTGCGAGTACTTTGGGGTTATTATCAACCGCTAGAGCTATTTCAAAGCCTGCCGCTTCAAAACCTAAATCTAAGCCGCCTACACCGCAAAATAAACTAACAATTAATTTTTTACTACCGTTTTTAATTTTCATTTTATTAAGTTTTACGTGTTTCTATTTAATTTCCAATTGCCGCGCCTCTCGTTTAGTTTTTGTGCGCCAAACGTAGATAACCTCGAATGTAATTCCCTTCTCTACTGCTGCACGAGTAAATGCCGTTCCAGTACCTTTTAAGTGCAGTTCAAATCTTTTTTTGAGGTTGGCGCACGAACCAAGGTAATATTGAACGCTATGCCTTTGATTACTTAGAGGCTCATCCAGGCGAATTAGATAGCAGCACAGACAAGAAGGAATCTTTCTTATTTCATAATTGAAATTGGCTTACTTGGGGATTATTAACCTATCCCCAAGTAAAAAGCAGATATCCTGACTTAGTTTTTGGTGTGAGCAATCGATTCCCGCCACTGTCTTAGGTAATGACGTATCTCTATTTCGTGGTATGCTCGTTGCTCCCACAATAATGCACCCGGTAATTTAATTTGATAGACTCCTGCGGCTATCTCTTTAAACTCTTGAATTACACCTTCTTTTTTCGCTTTACCTAGCAGTTTAGTAGTTTCAGGAGTCATATCAACTATCCTCCTTTTTTGCTTAGCAGATAAGGCATTCCACGCCTTACCCTTGATTTCCGGGTATTGATTGAACGTGTTTCTAATATCTTCCCAACTACCTTGTATTAAAATATCGATTGCCTTATCAAGTAAAGTAGGTTCTAACTCCGAATCAGACTCTTCTGGCTCTTGCAAATATTCTTCCTTTTGAAGTTTTTCAACACTGATGTGATGCTCGGAAGTTTCTGCTTCAGTAATTATTTCTAACTGATTCCAATGAAAATATTCTTTAAAATCATCAAATTTTACCAGAATGGGTGTGGCATTTTTCCCATGCAATTCAATTATCTTACCTTGCTTAAATTGAAGATTCCCAACATTAACTTGTACGATAGCAGGTATTTTGTAACCCATTGCAATAAGTGCTTCGTTACGAAGGGCAGTCCCTACCCACTCTAATTCTTGCTCGAAGTTGTGATAACTTGTGAGAATTGCACCCCAACTTTTTCTCCATTCAGGATGATTGCCATATGCGTAATCGGAAAGATGCTTTAACCATATCGAGTAACGTCCGGTAATATGGGCGATCGCACTCCATTTTTTGTCTACAGGAACTGCTGCCTCCCATTGTTGACAGTTATCAAATATTAGCTGTCCTGTTTCTTGGCTTAATTTTCCGAGGGTTTGAGTGTCGTTTTCTAATCGTTGGTTTAGCTCCCGCCATTTTTGTTTTACTGTTTGAGTTGGGGTGGTTGACGTAATTAAGTCATCATAATGGATGCGATCGCGGATGCTCGGATCTCTCACACCAACATCATCCACATCTTGAGCAGCACTTTCTTCCTGCTGCCTTTCTTTATCCGCTACTTTTTTATATAGTAAGGCGATCGCACTTCTAAGAATATCTTGAGGAATTAACCCGTACTCGTCCATTAGCTTTTGGGTTAACACGCCCGTTTGTTGATCTTCCTCGTACACCGGGGGAAATTGTGCGTAGCGTTCACCCCGGCAATTTCTCTTCCAAATTGATGGTTTTTCGGGTAGTTCTGATTCTTTCTGCTTTACAAAGCCTGGACAGGTCTGACACCTGACTCTTACTGCTTCTGTTTCCTGTTTCACTGGGAGCATCGGAGCAGTTATCCCTCCACAGGCTTTCAAGGACAAGCCATCCTCGATTTTTTAAATGTTATATAGAGTAAGCTAATTTGGCGAGATTAAGTGCGGCGTTTAAATCTCGATCCATCTCTAATCCGCAATTTGTGCATTCATAAACACGGTCTTTTAATGTTAAGTTTTCGTGTTTATGTCCGCAAGTCGAACACAATTTAGATGATGGGTACCATCTATCGGCTACTATCAATTCACAATTAAACTTTTTGGATTTATATTCTAATTGGCGCTTAAACTCATGGAATCCACAATCAGAAATAGATAAAGCTAAGTTACCGTTGGACAGCATACCAGAAACGTTTAAATCCTCTATTACAATCTTAGCGTGGTTTTTACATATGTAATGAGTGATTTTGTGGAGTAGGTCTTTTCTGAGAAAAGCTATCCTTCGATACATTCTTTGTAGCTTGGTTTTTAACTTATTTCGATTACTACTCCCATATTCTTTTCTAGCTAATTTTTGTTGTAGTCTAGCTAATTGTTTTAAGTAACTTCTAAGGTATTTAGCATTATTAAAAATAACTCCTGTAGACAATGTAGCTAAAGTTTTTATCCCTAAGTCAACACCGACGACATCTATTTTATTTGGTGTATTTTCGGGCTTCTTTTGGTTGTAGCAGAATGAAATATACCAGTCGTCAGCGATTCTAGATATTGTTACTTTAGAAGTAGTCCCGTGAGGTAAGCCCTCGTGAGTTTTAACCCAACCGATAGTAGGTAGTTTTATAGACTTACCACCAAATGGCATAGGTTTTCCTCCACAATTTATAGTTAAAGAGTCGTTTTTACCTTTTTTTTTAAAGCGAGGATACTTAGTTCTACCTTCAAAAAAGTTAGTAAAGGCTTTATTTAATTCTTCAAAAGCAAACTCAGTTATTTTTTGGCATATACCTTTTTCTTTAATCCAAAGGTATTCAGTTTTAACGTGTTTGTTAAAGAAAGTTCTGAGGGTTCTATGATTAAACTTACATCCGGATTTGTACAAGTCCTGCCAAGTAGCAAGTCCCCAATTGTAGGTAAATCTTTTGATGCCTGCGTGCTTCGACATCAAAACTTTCTGTTCGTCGGACAGATTTAATCTAGTTTTAACGCCAAGCAGCATAAAGTCGGACATCAAACTCTCCTCAACACTGAATTTCTTTACTCTTACATCCTAACTCATACTTAGCAGGGTTGTTAATACTTTCTTTAAGTTCTTTTTTAAGATTTTTGGAATAGCTTCTTAAACCGTATAATCGACAAGAAAAGCAATGTACTATAGACATTAGGTCGTTACAAAGTTCTGACTCCGGTGATAATTGGGTTTGGTTAGCGACAATAATTTTACAGTCAGAGTGGTTAGCTAGCTGTTCGACAAAATCAAAAGCGAACCTACATAACCTATCTTTGTGTGCAACAACTATTACTCCGATATCTCCCCGGAGCATAGCTATTATCATCTCAATGAATTTCTTTTAAAATTTAACCCACCGCCAATTTCGGAGATAGTTTCTGATAAGGAAAGTTGCTGCTTCCCCCATGAATTGGAAACAACAGGGCAGGAACCAGCCATTGCATTTTTGTACAAAACTGTGTTCGTTTTATCAGTTTAACTAAACATAAAATCCAAAAACGATATACTTTGAAATTCCTTTCTTAGGGCAAAACAAATAATTGAAATTTATATTGCTATTAACGTAGTAGTTCTAATTTAATTGAGTTTCTCTTCTTCCCCAGTCAAATTACTCAAACTACGACTCGCTACATCCGCACTTAAACCCCAAATAAACAACCCCAAATAATCAGAAAAAGGGTCAGCCCCAAAAGTGGTTCCCTTTTGCACGTATAAAGAACGCAATCCTACTACCGATAAACCAAGCAATAACATTAGCGAAAACAAAGGACGCGCAAACCAATAAGTTGCTTGAGTACGAAACTTACTTCCAGATAAGAAAATCAGCGATTTTTGCAACCAGAATACCCATTTATCTATAGGTTTTTTAATACTAGATTCTACGGAACCTCCTACTGCAAGGACTGCATCTTTTACTCCTTTAACAACTTCTGATAAATTAATCTTTGTTTTATCTCCCATCATTGGAGGAATTTCCAATTGACCTATATCTTGCTGTAGTTCTTCTAATAAAGTTTTTGCTTGTTCATCTTGAGATAAATCAATTTGCATTCGGATATTATTGATTTTTTGAATAATTCCATTGTCTCCCTTCATTTGTGGATGAGCTTTTAAAGGTTCTAATTTTTGTTCTATATTACGTAGTTGCTGCAAACTTTCAAAACGAGCATAAATTTTATCAACTTCTTTTGTAGCTGTCTCCAACTTCATTCCCTGCACCAGTTGCTCGGCTTTTGATAGCATAGGTTTGAGAATTTCTTGGTCTTCTTCGTCAGCTTGAATGACTTGCTTTTCTAATTCTCTTACTTTACCTAACGTCTCAGCTTGAGGAATACCTTTTTCTTGCATATATTTAATTAATCGACCGCAAATTATACCCATAATTAATATAGAAAGCGGTATTAAAGGAGCAATCCGCATTGTTAAATTAATGGGAATAATTAAACGTTCTTTAGCATCCTCTAAAGAAATATAAGCTGCTCCGGTGTAGCGGTCGGAAGGAATTTGTTTGCTATCCCAATTTAAAGGTAATTTTACTATTTGGTTGGCTTTTAAAGTCTGTGGAATATTCGGTACTTTAATTTGATTTGAGTTTAACTGATATCCTGTTTGTTCTCCTTTCAATAACACTTCAGCACTTGTTACCGTTACAGATGCATCTTCGGTGTTGTCAAAAGCTAAATCCCAATTTTCTATAAATGCACTTTTGGAAAATAATAAATGTGCTAACCCACAATCTAACCACCAACTGCATTGAGTTAATTGTAATTGCACCTGTTCGTTTCCGCGTAAAATATTTAAATTTGGTCGAGCTTTTACTAATACGTTAATATCAATAATTTCTGGCTTTTGAGTAGGAAGTCGTATTTCAATTTGTCCTTTATAGGTTCCTGGTGATTCAGGATTGCTAACTTTTACCTGAAAATCTTTAGGTATTCCTGCTTGTAATTTGGTTTCACCAATAAATGTTATTTTTTGACGAGGAATTATTTCATCTCCTGATTGACGCTTCAAGTCGGAAGCAAGAAATGTAAATTGTTCTACTTTTGCTGGAGCAGAAAGACGTATGCTACCGATAAGAGTATTTTCTTCATTTAACCAACCCTTTATCTGCAACGGTTTATCTTTAGCATCCACCGTAATATTTGTGTCAGCTAAAGCAGGTGTGGGAGCAATTAATAATAAGCAAACCGCAGCAAAAATCCAGCGTTTCATATTGTTTTAGTTTTGAGTTACCGAATGGGCTAAAGCAATTTCATGGGCAGCATATAAAGAATAAACCAAACCGAGGAGATTGTATTGCTCTTGCAGTAATTTTCGTCGCACTTCTAGCATTGCTTGTCCCAGTGGTTTTCCTGCGAACAAATGCTTGAATACCTCAGTCGCGTAGTATTCAGCAAAAGTTTCCGATACAGGACATTCAGTTCCAACAACTCCGCTTGCACCTGCATTTAAAAAATCATCAATTAAGCTAACATAACTTTCGGGACTATAATCACCCGTTGCACAACCATTGAGGAAAACGAGGGGATGGTGTAACCAAGTTGATTCGTAACATTCGAGAAAATTGCTGTAAATTCGGTCATCACTAATTTCTAAATAGGGTCGTTTTGGCATTTCTTCAACACCACCATGACAGTAGAAATACACCAAATCGAAAACTTGTCCGTGTTCACCCCAAATACTTTCTAACTCCAACATTTCCTGAGCAGGTAATATATTTACCGAACCAGCAGCTTCTAATTTGGGTAAATGTTCTCGCCAAAGTAGAAAATCCCGATGTACATTAAAACTCAGTTGTAATTGCTTCTCATTTTTGATTTGTCGGACTAATGCTACAGAATAATCTTTATTGCTAGTCCAACATGGTAATTGTTCTATGGAATAACGATAACCCCAAAATGCATGGGGACAAATTATTTTCTGGTCATTTTTATTAGGACAGTTTGTACAGTCTAGGTCGTGTTGCGTAAAATTTTCGCATACTCGATTTTGTCTGCTCTGTCGGATTTTTCGCTCGTACAACAAAGCCCAAGGAATTGTTACTTTTCCTAACACTGGGTTGACTTGGATAACCGTATTAGGAGTCAATACAGCTTGTAATTTTTCTGCTCCATCAGCTTGATTGGGAGGTAAAAGTAGACGGTAAAGTTCGCGTCCGGCATTTGCTAAACGGGGAAGCCAAGCGTTGAGTAACTCCAAGTTTCCATTAACTGACCAGCGATATTCACTTTCTGAAGCTGATTTGAGTTGCTGACGAATTCCGGCGATCGCATTTCCCAACGCAGCAGGTTGCAAGGTAGTATCATAAAATGCCAGTTCTTGATTGCCTTGGGTGCGATCCAAAAAGCGAAAATCAATACTCCCATCCCGTTGGTCAAGTTCAACATCTACAGTTAATACCCGTTCGGGAAGCATTGCTAATTGTTCGTTGGTGAGTAAATCCGTAGTAGTAAATGTAACTCGGCTAGTTTGGGCAGTATGCAAAGATTCAGGGATTTCTGCATCGATTGTAGGAATAATTAGGACTCCAAGCTGCTTGGACTGAAGCAAGTAACCACGGT
>JBARZF010000027.1:0-1557 GCA_049649675.1 Rivularia sp. (in: cyanobacteria)
TTGGAAAGACAACAGCTAAGATTACTTTACCTATCCCCAGAAACTTTACTAAGTCCCCCAGTTTGGGAAAGATTATCTCACCCAGAACTTGAAATTAACGGTTTAATATTAGACGAAGCACATTGCTTAGTACAGTGGGGTGATAGTTTTAGACCAGCTTATCGAAGATTAGGGGCAGTAAGACCAGCGCTACTTAAATCAAAAAGAAGAGGAACAAAAATAGCACTAGCCGCTTTTACCGCCACTGCCGACCCTTTAGCCCAAACTGTAATTTCAGAAACTTTACAATTACAGCAACCTGCTGTATTTAAACTGAATCCTTATAGAAGCAATCTTAACCCGAACGTCCGGATTATTTGGACTCCACAAGGAAGACAGCAACAATTATTAAAGTTTATTCATAAAAATCAACAAAACTCAGGATTAGTTTACGTTCGCACGCGGAAAGATAGTGAAAATTTAGCCGTATGGTTGACGCAAAAAGGTAACAAGACTGCTAGCTATCACGGCGGATTGGGCGCAGAAGAAAGACGTGAGATTGAAGCTAGCTGGTTGAGTGGAAAAATACCTTTTGTGGTTTGTACGTCAGCTTTCGGTATGGGAATTAACAAACCTGATGTTCGATGGGTGATTCACTATCAAGCACCATTATTGCTCTCAGAATACGTACAGGAAATTGGACGCGCAGGAAGAGACGGGAAACCCGCAGAAACACTGACATTAATTAGCGAACCCACCGGATTATTAAATCCAGAAGACAAACAAAGACAGAAATTTTTTGAAGAGAAGATAAGAGAACAACAGCTTACAGCAAAACAATTAATTAAAAAATTACCAGCTACAGGAGAATTAGAAGCAGTAACGCAAAAATTCCCCGATGCACCAATAGCTCTCTCTTTGCTGCATAGCATGGGTAAATTAAAGTGGATCGATCCTTTTAACTACAGTATTTCAAAAGAATCGAAAAATAAAACAGATCGGCGATCGCACCCCCGAAATCAAATGCAGCAGTATTTGACAACAAAAAAATGCCGCTGGCAATTCTTATTAACTGCATTCGGATTTGAAAAAGAAGCAGCGAATTTACGTTGCGGACATTGTGATAATTGTAAAAAGTAGTTAGTGGTTAGTGGTTAGTAGTTAGTGGAACAACTATCAACTAACAACTATCAACTAACAACTAACAATTAATTAAAACTGCTGTAAAAACCGCAAATCGCTAGAATACACGCGGCGGATATCATCGAGTTGATGTAACACCATTGCAAAGCGCTCTACGCCGAAACCAGCGGCGAATCCGGTGTATACTTCTGGGTCGTAACCTACAGCTTTCAACACATTTGGATCTACCATTCCGCAACCCATTACTTCTAACCAGCGTCCGTTCCACCTTAAGTCAACTTCTGCTGAAGGTTCGGTGAATGGGAAGTAACTGGCGCGGAAGCGAATATCTTCTATTTCACCAAACATTGCTTCCAAAAACTCTTTGATAGTGCCTTTGAGGTCGGTAAAAGTTAATCCCTCGTCAACTGCCAAAAGTTCCATTTGATGGAAAAC
>JBARZF010000028.1:0-11532 GCA_049649675.1 Rivularia sp. (in: cyanobacteria)
CCAGCGTCTTTGTCTTGCAGTAAAGTTGGACGAGAAAATAAATTACTATAGGTAACTTCAAAACCTTGTTTTTCTAACTTTGAAGCGTATTCGCCGATGCTGGGAAAGTACCAAGGATTTAAATCTGTTGCATCAACACCAATTTTCTCTAATGCTTCGTACAAAGCTTTGGCAATTGACTCAATATTTCCTTTTCCACCAAATTCTGCGACAAAACGTCCACCTATTTTGAGCGATTCGTCAATACTGGTTATTACTTCATCTGCTTCTAAAATCCAATGCAATACGGCATTGGAAAAAACAGCATCTACAGGTTGGGATAGCTGAAAATTCTTTGCATCGGCAACTTTAAACTGTAATTGGGGATAATTTAGCTGTGCTTGCTCAATCATTTCAGGTGCGCTATCAATTCCGATTACTTCAGCACCTGCTTCCGCAATTTTCGCCGTTAATTGCCCTGTGCCACATCCTAAATCTAAAATTCGCTCTTTTGGCTGCGGATTGAGCAGTTTTAAGAAATTTTCGCCGTAATGCCAAACAAATGCGTGTTTTTCTTGGTACAGCAAACTATTCCAATCGTAATTGGATGTTGGTGTTTGATTCATTTTGGTTGAATTATTTGTTTTTATAACAGATTTTGCGATAGAGAGAGACGGGGCGCAGTGCTACGTCTCTACATTTATCAGCATAAAAAAGGTTTTTAATTATGTCCAATACATATTTGATGCACTATTAATATATAAAAAATATATATAGACGTGATGTATCACGTCTCTACACAATTCATCGCATGATTTCCAAAATCTAAAATTGAATAATGGAACTACGACATTTACGTTATTTTGTAACTTTGGCTGAGGAATTACACTTTGGTAGAGCAGCGGAAAGATTGCATATTGCTCAACCTCCTTTGAGTCAACAAATCCGTCAGTTAGAAACTGAGTTAGGTTTTGAGTTATTTCACCGTACTAAACGTAAGGTGGAATTAAGCGAAGCGGGAAGGGTTTTTCTAATTGAAGTACTGCAAATATTCCGACAACTCGAACAAGCAATCTTTTTAGGAAGACAAACTAGTCGGGGAGAAATCGGACAGTTGGTTGTCGGTTTTGTTAGTTCGGCAGCGTATAATATTTTGCCGGATATTCTACGAAATTTTCGGAATCACGTCAGTGGTGTGAATTTGGAACTGCATGAATTAACTACAGATGAACAATTACGCTGGTTGCAGTCAGGTAGAATTGATGTTGGTTTTGTACGTCCGCCTGTAGATGAAAATACTTATGAATCAAAGATAATTTTTCAAGAATCATTGGCGATCGCCCTTCCTCAAAATCATCCTTTAGCTAATCAAGAAAAAGTCAGTTTACAGTCTCTGAAGAATGAATCTTTTATATTATTTCCTCGTGTTCTGGCACCAGGACTTTATGATTTAATTATTAGTTTTTGTCAGCAAGTTGGTTTTAGTCCTCAGTTGGCTCAAGAAGCAATTCAAATGCAAACAATAGTTAGTTTAGTTGCTGCTGAAATCGGCGTTGCAATCGTTCCAGAATCATTACAAAATCTGCAACGCATGGGTGTGGTTTATAAATATTTTGTCGAAAAAACACCGCAAATTAGTATTGCGATGATTTGGCGGAAAGATGATGTTTCGGTGGTTTTGCAGAAGTTTTTGGGGGTAGCTCAAGAAATTTCTTGTGCATACCCCCATTCCTATATGGAAGGTTTATTGAACCATTCTGAATTCTTAAAATAATCCTGAGAGCATCATCCCGATACCAACAATACCAGCAAACCAAGCAAGGCTACGAACTCCCGTAATGCCGAGAACGTAAGTAACAGCATGTACTATACGAGCAACAAAAAATACGATAGCACCATTCTTTGTAATTCCCGTTGATATTCCGGCGATCGCCAACACTAGAACAACAGGTGCGAATAATAATAGGTTTTCACGTAAGTTTGAAATTGCCCGGTCGATACGTCCACTCATTCCCGTACTAGGTTTCGCTTCTTCACGATTAGAAAGTGCGTATTTTGGTCCTATAGTTAAATCTACATGAAGTTGTTGCGCCATGATTAATACAAAAAGAAGCAGCACACTTCCCAAAAGCATCCAGAGTTCTATGGTCATTTTTTTATCTGATAAATAGTGTTTATTAAGTAGCTTTTAACTGATACTTTTGCTGAGCTTCAACCTTACGAGGATGAGCAACACCTTTTTCAGCAAAATACTTTAGTTCTTCTATGACATTCTTTACAACTCCACTCAACTGCATTCTCATCATCGGAGCCATTATTATGTTGAACACTGGTAGAAGTGAAACTTCCATACACATTTCAACTTGGCATTTATCATCACTTAAAGGAATTACCGTCCAAATATTAGATGATTGGTTGATAAAAAACGGCATTTTATCACCCTTAGCGATATAAGAAACGACCTTTTCACCCTCGTCATATCGGGTAATCGTTTCATCGAAACGACCGATAACGGTTTCACAAACTCGACCTGAATAAGGAGTATTTAGTAAAACTCTATCGCTAGTGTTTCCTTGAGAAACATATACATTACTATCCCAATCTGCTACGCTGTCGAAATTGTGTCCTAGAACTTCCCAGACTTTATCGGCAGAAGTTTCAACGGTAAACTGTTCTTTAATTTGGATGATTTGTACCTTATAGATTGGAATTGAAAAGCAGACTTTGAGACTATTGGATAAATCCATCAGTCAGTAAACGATTAAGTATTTACAAGAATTAGTTACAAGAATTAGAAAACTGTTAAGAAATAATTGGTTCAACTGGAAATTGAATTTCTACAACCATTTCTGATTCACGTCCGGGTTTGGGTGGGACAATAAATACTTCCCTACCCTGACCAATAAGTTTGTATTGATTAGTTTCAGCCCAAATACCAATAGCACCGTAAGAAAGATGACCGTTTTGAGGGCCACCTAACCGTACAGCAGTTGCAGCAGTTTTTACTGGGGATAGTTCTCGAACGCTCATTAAAGAGTCATTAGATAACGACAACGTGATATCTAAATCTTGATTTAGCAAAAATCCGAACTCCAAATCCCAATTATTATCTTCATACAGTTCGCTATGAATCACTGCTGTAAAACGTCCTAAATACTTAGCTTTCACCTGTTTAGAAACAACTCGATTCATTTCTGAAACCATTAACAGCGTGTCTTCTAAATTATTAAAAGTACGCCGCAGTGAAAGGAAAGGTTGAGCGGGTAAACTTTTCAGTACAACATCATCATCTTGAAATTGTCCTTTACGCTCCAACTGTTGAAGACGGGATTCTACAGCTTTCAACCGAGCAGCTTCTGTTTGGATAGTCTGCTCTATCTGCGCTTTTTTAAGTGTAAGCATTCCGCGAATTTCATCTGAGGAAACCTCGTCTTCTAAAAGACGCTTGACTTGTTCTAACGAGAGTCCCAAATCTTTGAGGGCAATAATACGGTTGAGTTGAGTTAACTGCTGGACGCTGTAGTAACGATAACCCGTATCTTGGTCGCTATTAATTGGGCGAAACAAACCGATATCATCGTAGTAGCGCAGTAGACTCGCTGAAACCTGAGCAATTTTGGAAAACTCTCCAATACGGAACATTCTTGTTTCCTCAAAGCTGATATCTCGAAGTATAAAGTTTCAAGTAACTTGAAGGTCAAGGGGTTAAAAAATATTTTTAGCTCTACCCGTGTTTTTAAATCTTTCTACGTGAAAATCATCCGTGAGCGAATCAAGAAAAAGTAAGTTTGAAACGGAATCATTACAAAATCTACAGCGCACGGATGTAATTTATAAATATTTTATTGAAGAAACGGCAAAAGTTAATATTGTGATGATTTGGCAAAAAGATGATGTTTCGCCAATTTTGAAGAAGTTTTTAGGGGTAGCTCAAGAAATTTATTGTACATACCCCCACTTATCTTAGAAAATCCTCTAAAACTCAGGTTTTCCTAGAAAGTCAATTTTACCTAACTCTACTCCGCAATGTCTAAGAATGTCATAAGCAGTTGTGACATGGAAATAGACGTTGGGTAGAACAAAGTAAAGGAGATAGGGCATTCCCTCAAAGGTCATAGTCTCTTTACCAACTGGAAGGGAAATCGATTTTTCCTCCGAGCCATCAATGAGATCGGGTGTCAAAGTTTCTAGGTAAGAAGTGGTTTTTTGAAGACGAGCAATTAGTTCGGGGAAAGTTGTTTCATTATCTTCAATGCTTGGTGCTTCCGATTCCGCTAATCTTGCTGCACCTCTTCTAGCAACGTCTGAAGCAATTTGAACTTGCCGACTTAAAGGGAACATATCTGGATACAAACGGCTACCAATCAGTACAGAAGGATCTATATTTTTGGCTTCAGCATGAGCAGCACCTTTTTCAAGAATCGCTGCAAGGTTATTCAGCGAGCGAATCAATGAAGGTACTGAAGCTTGATACATGGAAATGGTCATGATTTTTATCCTGGTAATTGGCAATTAGAAACTTACGTTTATTGTTCGTGAAACTTTACCACTGGCATACTCCTTAATGATAGATTCAAATATTATTAAACCCATCCAAATCTCCAATGCTTTCTATCTTAAGCGTTCTTGTGTATATCCCCAATCCTTCTAGTGGTTTATCCCATTAAATTCTATCAACCAGCCGATATTTTTTTGCGCTGAAGCCTCAAAGCTGGAATCGAATATTTGCTTTTCTCCCGCAAAAAGAATTTAATTAGAGAAGTTAATGACAAAGAATTGAAGAAATGCTGACGATAGTTACCTACTCCTAAAAATCCACCTTGACGTTTAAATAAACCAGGTTGAATTTTATTTGCTGGAAGATGATTTTTTCCTCTAACAACTTCCATAAAAGCATGAGGAATCCAGTTAGTTTGTTCGTATAAAGCTTTAATTTTTATAACTGCTTGCTCTAGTTCTACTTCTTTAGTTATATCAAGATTTTCAATAATCTGATAAATTTTATCTGTAAGGACATCAAAATCTGCAAATCCTCCGCCGATTAACTTTAGTTTTATTAATTGTAAATAATAGTATTCTTGATTTTCATTTTTAGCCAGCAGGATAGTTAGTTTGAGTAACTCTAAATAAGCACCAAGTAGCCATAAGACTAAATACATCGACCATAATTTATCATTTGAAAATGACTTATAGGCATTGCTAATTAATTTATCTGCTGAATTTATAAATGCTAACGTTGTTGTTTCTAATATCTGAAATTTACCTGAAGAATAATCATGATTAATTTTCGTTTCTATCAACAGGTTAGCTAGTATAGATACACTATTGAGAGAAGTATATAAACCCTTAGAAAATAAAGGATCAATAAATCCAGCAGCATGACCTAATAAACACCAACGATTACCTACTATCTGTTTTGAAGAATATTGAATTCTTTTGGTGCGCGTCCATTCTCTGACTGCTTTTGCTTGTTGAAATTGCTGTTTAATTCCAGGAAATCGATTGATAAATGTATAGAATTCTTGTTCTGGAGTCAGATTCTCTTGAATTGGATGAATTCTAGGGTCTAGCATCAATCCTACGCTACAAAGGGGATTAGTCGCACGATGATGATTATTAAAAGGAATAACCCACAACCAACCACCATCAAAAACATGATGTAAAGTACCTTCACTAAGTTGGAAAGGAATACCATAATCTTGCTTTTTCGCACTGACTTGATTAAAGCAAGGAACTTGAACCATATGCGTAAAAATGCTGCGAGAATATGTCTGTAAATTATTGTGTCTGAGATTAAACTTTTGTGCTAATACCGAATGAAAACCACTAGCATCAACTATATACTCGGTATGAAAAAATTCCTCTTTATCGGAAATTAATTCTACACCTTCAGAATTGAAATTAACATCTTTAATTCGCGTTTTCTGAACAACAGTAGCACCATAACGCACCGCTACAGTCATTAAAAAATAATCCGTGTCTTGACGGTAAAGATGAAGTTCGTGTCCGTGAGGTTGTTTGGGAATTACAGCTTGCAGACATTTTTGAATATCAAAAGTTTGATTTTCGGTATGATGAAGATAGCTAAAATGGCGTTTGATGCCGTGAGAAGTTCCAATATGATTAAAATAATTTTCCGAGCTAAAAAAAGCTAATTCTGGAATATCATAGATTTCTGCCATTGCTCGCATTGTTTCTGAAGTTTCTAAAATCATTGACTCGCCAATTGCAAAACGAGGGTGATTATTAGCTTCAAAAATTATTACAGAAAGTCCATTCCGAGCCAGAATTGTTCCTAAGGTAGAGCCAGCAATTCCCGAACCGATGATAGCTACGTCGTATTTTTTCATCTTATGAATTACTCGGTAAAATCAATTTTTGATTGTTGATTGTGATAACTAATTACCAGCACTGGAAAAAGGTAGACTCAGATGAAATTTCTTGCTCAGAGTTAATCATTGTTTGTTCGTAAAGTGGAAATTGGACGACTCCAATACATATTTAAATTCCCAAGTGTAGAGACGTAAAATCAAGGCAAAATGTACTAAAAGCCTATGAATGTTGCGTAAGTCCTGATGACTTTGCTTGACCAATATGCGGTCAAGCAAGGTCAACCCTTAAAATTACTAAAACTTAGCCAAAGATTTGACCGCCAATGGCATAACCACCTTCAGCAGTTTCTTCGATTTGCACGCCTATAAACTGTTTGATATCGCCTTTGCCAGATTCTTGAGCAATTTCATTGAGGGCATTGGTAAATTTCTCAACAATCTTTGCCTTTTCATCTTTGTTCCAGGCATTTTTAGGTACGGTTAGTTTAATAGTAGGCATTGTTTTATCTCTTATGTTTTATGGAATGAAATTGAACAGCACGCTCTGTGACCGTTGGATAAATCCATCAGCCAGTAAGCGATTAAATATTCGTAAGGATTAGAAAAGTCAGAAATTACTCAATTATTAAGTAACAATTCCTTCGACAGGAAACTGAATTTCTACAACCATTTCTGATTCGTGTCCGGGCATGGGTGGCACAATAAATACTTCCCTACCCGGCTCAATAAGTTTGTAAGGAAAGTCCCAAATCTTTGAGGGCAAGAATGCCGTTGAGTTGAGCTAACTGTTGGACGCTGTAGTAACGGTACCCAGTATCCCTATCGCTATGAATTGGGCGAAATAAACCAATATCATCGTAATAGCGCAGCAGACTGGCTGGAACTTAGACAATTTTGGAAAACTCACCAATACGAAACATTATTGCTTCCTCAAAGCTGATGTTTCGCAGTATAAAGTTTCAAGTTACTTGAAGGTCAAGGGGTTAAAAAAATATTTTTGGCTCATCCCGTGTTTGAGTAAATCTATTCGTCTAGAAACCCTAGCTGCCAAAATCAGCTTTGCAATCGTTTTAGAATAATTACAAAATCTATGACGTACTGGAGTAGTTTATAAATATTTTGACAAAATTTTGTCAAAAAAACACCGGAAGTTAGTATTGCGATGATTTTGGAAAAGTTTTTTAAGGTAACTCAAGACATTGCCTATGCCAAAAGTATATCGAAGACAACCTTCTGAAAATCCTGCAAAGGTTCCACACTGCCTTGCGCTTTTGCACGAACCATAGCACCCTGCCAAGCGTTAAAAATGAATGTAGCAAGAAGTTTTGGATCGGAATTTTGGTCTATCTCTCCCGCTTCCTTTGCTTCTTCCAGGCAAGCTGTGTAGTAAGCTTGCAAATTGTTAAATGAGCGGTCAAGAGCTTTTTGAAATACTGGATTTTGAATTGCAAGTTCTTGACTTAGATTGCCTGCTAAACATCCAAAACAGTAACCATCAAGTTTTTGCACCCAATTTTCAAACATGCTTTGAAGTCGTGAAAGCGGCGAACCTTCTGCTCTAAGCAAGGTTTGTTCAAGATATGCACTGAGGTCTTCGGTGTAACGCTCCAAAACCTGCACGGCAAAATCTTCTTTGTTTTTGAAATAGTTATAAAATGAACCCTTCGGAACTTCGCTAGCATCTGCAATTTCCTGCACTCCAGAAGCATTAAAACCCTGGCTATACAGAAGATTAAGACCAGCTTCGAGGAGTTTCCCCTTATTCTGTCCGCGTGCCATATTGTGCTTTACATGACCAGTCATTTACTATCCTAGCAGAATGAGTTACGAATTATAAATCGCCAACGAAATCTTTTTTTCCAAGGGGCACACCATTGTGGCGGAGCAGATTGTAGGCGGTTGTAATGTGAAATAAGAAATTCGGCAAAAAGAATTTCAAAACGTAGTCCTGACCGGTGATGTCAAGGGTGACATTTGGACCGAAGGGAACCTGTAATTTGCGGTTACCGCTGGCGTTGAGAGCAGCATCATCGATTGTATTAATATGAGCCATTATATGGTCAAGTCGAGCAATCAACTCGTCAAAGTTCTTCTGCTCTGTAAAGTATGGACAACCCTCCGGTTGACTCTTACAACTCTTACTTCCTGTTTCAACCGGAGCATCGGAGCGGTTATCCGTCCACAGGCTTTCAAGGACAAGCCATCCTCGATTCTTTTAATTATCAGATAGAGTACGCAAGTTTTACCAAATTCAACGCGGCGTTCAAATCTCTGTCGATTTTTAATCCGCAATTCGAGCATTGATAAACACGGTCTTTTAATGTTAAATTTTCATGTTTATGTCCGCAAGTTGAACATATTTTTGACGAAGCATACCATCTATCTGCAATTATTAATTGGCAATGAAACTTTTTTGATTTGTACTCTAGTTGTCCTTTAAATTCATAAAAGCCACAATCAGAAATTGATAAAGCTAAATTACCGTTGGACAACATTCCCGAAACATTCAAATCCTCTATTACAATATTCGCGTGGTTTTTGCATATGTAATGAGTAATTTTGTGAAGTAGATCTTTTCGGAGAAATGCTATTCTTCGGTACATTCTTTGTAACTTTACTTTTAATTTCTTTCTATTACTACTTCCATATTCTTTACAGGCTAATTTTTTTTGTAAACGAGCTAATTGTCTTAAGTGCTTAGTCAGGTATTTTGCATTTTCAATCCGGACTCCAGTTGACAAAGTTGCCAGAGTTTTAATTCCTAAGTCAACACCGACAGCATTGATTCTCGATTCGATATTGTTTGGTTTCTTTTGATAATAAGTAAAAGAAATATACCAGTCATCTGCTATGTTCGATATTGTTACTTTTGAAGTAGTTCCTGATGGTAATCCTTCATGAAGTTTAACCCAACCAATTGTAGGCAGTTTTATCGACCTACTGCCAAATGGCATAGGTTTTCCTCCGCAATTAATAGTAAAAGAATTGTTGTTTCCTTTTTTCTTAAACTTCGGATAATCTCCCAGCTTTTTAAAAAATCGGGTAAAGGCATTATTTAAGTCTTCAAAAGCAAATTCAGTTATCTTTTGGCATATTCCTTTTTCCTTTATCCATGAATATTCTGTTTTTACGTGTTTATTAAAAAAAGTCCGAAGAGTTCTATAATTGAATTTACAGCCAGCTTGATATAATTCTTGCCAAGCAGCCAAGCCCCAATTATAAGTAAATCGTTTAATACCAGCATGCTTAGACATTAACACTTTTTGTGTGTTATTCAAATCTAATTTCGTTTTAATTCCAAGCAATATATATTCGGACATAAACAGTTGGACTTTTAACACGCGCAGGCTACAATTCAATCATATCTTAACTATGACCAAAAAATAAACTGAATATAAGCCATTCCTGAAATGAAGATTTTGATGGCTCCATTCTTCATTCGGGAGCCCAGCAACGTCACGGCTTCCATAATATTTTTTTGTGTTAAAAAATGTTAATACTCTTCTCATACCCTAGGATGAAGATTTAATTTTTTCGAGCAGCACAAGCATGAATATGAAGAATGAATTCCACTTTTGGACTAACTTTTAATTGTGATTTTTGACCATAGTTGTATTTTTTCGTCGTTACTTTTAATAACTATAAATGTAACAATAGCATTGTCTTACTCGACTAATCTTGTACAGTCTTGCCTATATAATCGACAGCTAAGTCAAGCTCTTATCTTTGGTGAATAATTACTTGGAGGGGGTTTACTGAAATTATGCTTTCATTGTAAAAAGTAGAAAACCACCGAGGGCTACACCTGTGAATACCGTCCCCATAGCACCGATAGCACGCATCATCTGAAACATTTTGCTGCCTTCGGCTAGATGAGATCCTGCGAGTGAGGAAAAGCCAATTGCATGGAAAAAACGAGCAATGACAAAGACGGCACCAAATCCGATGACAATAATACTAGGAGCGCCGCGCAACTCGGTCAAGGCGAGGGTGACAACAAATAAGGCGGAATTTTCTGCGAGATTACCATGGCGGCGCATCTTACGCTCTAATGTATCGTCCTTGCCCACACCGACACCAATTTGCGTTTTGGCACGATGCATGCCAACACTAAGCATTAGAGATTGCTGAAGAATAATCAAAATAGCCGCTACAACGGTTGATATAACAGGAACATTCATGGTTTTCTTACTCAATTAGTTTACTATGCACTCACCATGTCGCCTTTAGGGCGACCTTTCCAATCAACTTTCCGTTTTCCTGATAGTCGTGAGCTGCTTGAATCTGTGCGTATGTAAAACGACGCTCGTCAATTAGCGGTCGTATTTTGCCAGCATCAACCATCTGGGATATCTCTGTCAGTATCTCGCCAACCTTTGCTTGATTGAAGCCGTTGACAATCGGATAGCCAGCAAAGACGCTCAGAAATCCCAGTTGCTTACCCTGAAAATTACCCTTAGTCGGGAATGAATTATTGATGTCTAAAATAGTGCCACCAAAACAGCAGGCTTCAACAGATGCGTTAATTGACAAGGCTCCAGGCGTATTGAAGACTACATCAAATCCTTTACCCCCGGTAGCATAGTCCACCATTTCCTCAACTGTAATAGTTTTGTAATTAAATGCTTTCTTAGCACCGAGGTCTTCTGCAATTCGGCATTTTTCGTCTGATCCACAGGTTGCGTATAGGTTGACGTTTAGCTTTTCTTTAGCAATTTGTAACGCGATGAAACCTACTCCACCAGTACCACCTTGAATCAGGACATTACTCCCTGGTTCTATTTTCGTGCGTTCCAAGAGACATAACCAAGCCGTGACAGACACAAGCGGTAATGTCGCAGCATCTTCAAATGAAAGTGATTTTGGTTTCTTCGCTACCATACGGATCTCAGCTGGCATATATTCTGCAAGTGCGCCCTGCTTGCCCATTATTCCAGAAGCAAAGCTCCAAACCTCATCACCAACTTGAAAATTTGAGACACCATTGCCTATTTGGGCAACAACACCAGAGCAATCTGGATGCAGAACAGATGGAAAAGAAGGACACAGAAACGCGCCGAAACCGTTACGGATTTTCCAGTCCACTGGATTGACACTGGATGCCTTGACTTCAATCAGAACCTCACCATCTCCCGCAGATGGTGTGGGAATTTCAGCCTGTTTCAAGACGCTAGGAGTACCAAATTCTTCGATTACGATGGCTTTCATTGTTGTCTCGATA
>JBARZF010000029.1:0-4129 GCA_049649675.1 Rivularia sp. (in: cyanobacteria)
AGTATTCTTCAAGTTGAAACTTAGTGTTTGTAATCCTCTGGTAATTTGTTTGTCGTAAATAATCTGCGATAATCCCGCTGCAAATTCTCCAGATAAAACAACGGAACCGGAATTATATGTTGCTCCACTAGTTGCAAACCAGCCTTGATTTGCTGCTGTACTATTGGCTTTGTAGTCTTCTCCTAATTTGCTAGAACTAAAATCACCGTTAATTAAAGGATTTTCATAAGCTGTTTGTTGAATATTAATTGCTTGAGTAATGGTGTTAGTTGTACCCTTATTATCCCAAACTTTTAAAGTAACATCTTGCAAACCAGCCTTGTCAAAATAACGATCAATTTTACGACCAAATTGATCGATCTTGCCGTCGTTGTTGAAATCCCAACCATAAGCAACAATACCTTTACTGGGTTGATTCTCAAATTTTTCGTCGGTATCTTCATCTCTAGAAGCACTCGCATCAAGTTGTAATGCATAACCTCCAATCTCTTGAGTTTGAAAGCTTGGTGTTGGAGCTAAGTTATCAGCAACTGCTTCAAATTCTGTATTATCAATCTCGAAATAGCTGGGGAAATCTTCTATTTCTTCTAAAAAATTATCTTTTGGTTTTGGAGGTTCTGTAGAAACAAATATATTATCAATTTCTGAAAAACTACTATTTTTTAATTCAGAAGCAATAAAGTCTTTTCCAGCGTCAAAGGGTACTGTTAAACCTTCTTTAAATCTTTTTATCGTTAAATTATCAAAAATTTCTTCTTTAGAAGCATGATTTGTAAAGATACCAAGTCCGTGACGGTCATTTTCATCTACACTATCACCAACTATTAATCCGTCTTTGAATTCAAAATTATTATTATAAAATAGTACAATTCCCTTTTCATAAATATTCCATAATTTGAAATCTTTCAGAGTTGAAATATATTCATGAGCAGGTCTTTTTAAACCTTCCGAATCAAAATTTGAATCTAATTGTCCATCATCATTGCGTACTTTTCCCCAAGAAAAAATCCCATCTCGCGAATTATAACTTTCAAAACCAGATAGCTGAAACGGTACTGCACCAACATCGACTTTTGTTTCATCATCGGTGCCTTTTGCTATATCTTGAAGATACTCAGGTAAATTTTTGACATCAATAAACTTTTTATCTCTAACCGATTCTCCCCCATCATTACCGCCGTATATGTTGATACCGCCACCAGCCGCACTAATCGCGATGTTGTCTTCAATTGCGATCGCGCTTGCTCCTTGAACCCAATAACCCTCACCATCAAAGCCGAAATCAAAGTTTAGCACTCTGGAAGAATCTGGATCTAAGGCGTTTCTGTTACCAGAAAAACCTACAGTTTTAATCGTGATATTGTTTCGCCAAGCACCAATCTCATTTCCAGATTCAGTAATAATACCTGAGCCAACAACATCAAAAACAACGTTATCTTCAATAATCGCGTGACTATCATGATGCACAATTCCCCAACCGGGAGAATCAACAACTGCATTACCTTTAGCAACAGCAGCCATACCGTTGATATCTTCGGAGCCTGCACGGTGAAAGTGTAGAGCGTATCTGCTGCGAACATTGGTACCACCACCGACACTACCATCTAAATTTTGCCCGATATCATCTACAGGTATAGATTTATCGGTACGCCCCAAGCCGTAAAACCCGGCATTATATACCCGCACATCCGTATTGTGCATGAACATGACATGAGCGCGTTGGTTGAGGGGAACGCTGTCAGCATTTTCAGTTTCAAAGCTAACGTTACGGCTGGTATTTGCAACGTATAAATTTAACTGGTCTTTCTCGGCAATATCCGGTCTTTTGTGGTCAAATCGGAGTACGGTGTTATCTCCTGACGTAATATCATTGTTAGTAAATTTAATGATATTGCCCTTAATTTCTGTAATAGTTAAAACTTCATCTTGGAAGCGGGAATTATCTTCATCCGAACCATCGTAATCGTATTTAGTACCGCCGACAACGATTCTATCGCCAACTCGCCATCCTTGAGGCACGCTTTTGAATACCAATTGATTCGCACCAGCAAAAACATCATTTTCAAGAGTTAGAAAATCAGTTTTATCAGCACCGAAAATATCAACTTTACCGTGACTTACCAAACCGCGACTTAATTGTTTTTTATCCCATGTTGTATCTATCGGTGTATCGCTAGTAAAAATAATTTGTGCAGTTTTATCAGCTTGAATCGGATTATCTTTAGTACCGATAGCTAATTCAGCTTGTTTAGAAACAAATAAACTATCTAAAATTAACTTTGTATTTTGATTGGATACAAATTGAAGTTTACCATCAACCCGCATCACATTTAAACGAGTTTCGCTGACATTATCGTAAGTTACCGTTACCCCTTGGGAAATAACTACATCATCACCACTTCCGGGAACTTTACCACTTTCCCAAGTATTAACATCAAACCAGGAGCCATTGTTAATTGCAACAACAGGATTATTCAAACTTTGGGATAGATTCACCAAATCCATGTGTTCTTTTTGCTTCACTGGGTTATCCGAGTGATTCATATTATTAGTTGACGAATTCATATTTAATACAGGTATTTAATAAATGTTCTTGCATTGATGCGATGATAGAAGCTGTAAACCCTGTATTTTAAATTCTCGATGCACCCGGTTCCTTTAAGGCATTATTATATTTTGCTCTGAGATATTACGATCAACTTCAGAAATTTTACTTAATTTATTATGAAGAATTAGTTACGAGGTGGAAATTACTCTTTATTAAGACGATCGTCGAGACAGCAGGGAGTGTAATTTTTTATAACCCGAAAGTATTAATAAACCGAGTAACTTTCGGGAAATCTTAATACCTTAATCCCTACTTCGCAATCAGCAGCATTCACATTGGTAAACTGATGATAAACTCTGCTCCTTCACCTAGTGCAGAATTAACTTCAATGCTGCCATTGTGTTTTTCAAAGATAATTTGATGAACGATAGATAATCCTAATCCCGTTCCTTTGCCTACGGGTTTAGTTGTATAGAGATATTCAAAAATAGATTTTTTTACTTCTTCTGTCATTCCCGAACCGTTATCTTTAATGCTAACTAAAACTTGCTTGTTCTTCGTTAAAGTTGTAATTTTAATGCAGTTGGGATTCGCTTGAATTTGTTCAAAGCTAAGTCCGGAATTCGATTCTTCTAACGCATCAATTGCATTAGAAATTATATTCATAAATACTTGAGAAAGTTGTCCGGGGAAACATTTTATTGAAGGTAAATTACCATAATCTGCGATAATTTCAATTTCCGGACGAATATTTGAAGCTTTAAGTCGATGTTTGAGAATCGTTAAAGTGCTATTGATACAATCGTGGATATTACAATCAACTTTCTTTTGAGTATCCGCACGAGAAAAAGTACGCAAGCTGATACTTAAATCGTAAAGACGATCGACTCCTTGCTGCATTGAATTAATCAATTTAGGTAAGTCTTCATATAAATATTCTAAATCTATCGCTTCAATTTCTTTTATAATTTCCTTGGCTGGTTGCGGATAATTATTCTGATATAAATCAATTAACCCAAATAAATCTTTGACAAATTCATTGGCAACCTTAATATTACCACCAATAAAACTGATGGGGTTATTAATTTCATGGGCGATACCTGCAACTAAACTACCTAAAGCGGACATTTTTTCGCTTTGTACAAGTTGTAACTGCATTTGTTTCAATTCATCAAGGGAAAATTCCAATTGTTTGGCGTAGTTTTGTGCTTGATGGTAAAGTTGAGCGTTTTGCAAGGAAATTGCAGCTTGAGAACATAATAGATTTAAAAGTTCTACTCTATCGGTTGTAAATGCTCCTGATATCAAACGATGTTCTAAATACAATAAACCAATTAGTTTGCCTTGATGAAGAATGGGAAAGCACAACAGACTTAAAGGTTTTTCCTTAAGTATGTAAATATCTCCGATAATGTTAGTATCTTTAGTCGCATTATCAATAACTAAGCATTCTTGAGAGTTTTTCACATAATTAATTATGGAAATTGGAACTTCCGTACTTTCTTCCACGGGGAGAGATAACTGTAGCGTTGGTTGATTATATTTTTCGGTTTCATCTACTGTGGCGATCGCCTCAATAAA
>JBARZF010000030.1:0-5446 GCA_049649675.1 Rivularia sp. (in: cyanobacteria)
CTCAGAATCTTCAATAGAAGTACTTTCTACGCTTATTTCTCCATTGAGATGCTGTATTAAAGACTTAACCAAAGCTAATCCCAAGCCAGTACCGGGAGTCCATCTACCTTTACCTCGACGGAATTTGGCAAATATAAAGGTCGCTTCTTCTTCAGATATACCACGTCCAACGTTGATGACCTGAATTTGTAATTGGTTAGTTTTAGTTTCTGTTTGGTAAATCTGGGAAACTCGCAACTCTACAGCACTATCATGCTCGGAATACTTGTAAGTATTTGTGAGCAATTCTTGGAGGATACGATCGAAACTTTCAACTTCAGTTTGCAGTTTCAGCTGTTCCGATGGTAACTCTAACGAAATACTCAATCCTTTTTCTGCTAATTTTTTATCAAAAGCTGCTGCTGTATCTTGAATTTTCCTATTTAAATCGATCGTTTCAAACTGCGGACGTTCTTGGTGAGTTTCCAGCTTCTGGAGTGTAAGTAAGTCATTAATCAAATTAATTTCCTTAGTACATTCCTGCTCCAGAATATCCAAATACCTTGCTTGGCGATCGGCATCGATTTGAGGTTGACGTAAATTACGTATCGCCATACGCATATTTGTCAAAGGATAACGCAGGCGATCGCTCATGTTGCTCAAAAATTCATCTTTGAGTTCGTTAAGTTCGCGCAACTGCTCGACGTATTGCCGCGTTCTTTCGTATAGCTTAGCTTGAACTTCCAAACTACGCTGTAGTTGAGCGGTGCGTTCGTCTACAAGAGTTTGTACTTGCTTGAGAGTTTGCGTCTGAATAATCGCATTACTGATTTGAGCGCAAACCATTTCTACGATATTTAATTCAGCTTGCTGCCAATTGCGGCGTTGCTTCTGCTGTAGTACCAAAAATCCTAAGACTTTACCTTGGCTTTCTAAAGGCATTAGCAGCGCTGCTGGTAATTTGTCTAAGACAAACACCGGAGCAATTGTAGAAGTATCTTTACGTCTATCTGAATTATCATTTATGGCTACGGGCTTAGACGCTTTAAAGGCACGCTGGGATATACCGCAATCTGCCAGCGAGTAAGACTGTTCTAGGGATTGTAATTGCTCGCAAAGCCCAGATTCTTCCCTACACCATTCACTAACAACAGTAGCTTTAGCTTTAGGAATTTGCGTTTTAGCACGAATTCTAAATAAAGGATCTGAGTATTTTAATAAAATTAATAAACCACGGTCTGCCCCTAAAGCTTCTCCTGTAGAGGAAACCACTAACTGGAGCATTTGGTTAAACTCTAAGTTGCTGCGGTTGAGTATAGTTAATTGCTGAATCAAGCTTTGGTGCTGTTCGCTTTTTCGCACCTGCTGTTTTTGTGAAGAAATTATCCGTGCTTGTGCGACTTGAGCAAAAGCAATGGCGCAGCAAGATTCCACAGCCCTTAAAAGTTCTTTCTCTGTATCGCTCCACTCATAAGGCTCGCATTTAATAAGACTAATTACGCCGTTATTATCACCACCAAAGCGAGTCGGAATAGCTAATACAGCTTTTATTGGTAAAGGAAAATTTTGACAACCTATGACCAAACTTTCCTGAATTGTGGAAATATCCTCAATAGTAAATGGCTCGGCAGCACATTCTACTACTGGTAATTCCAATTGTTCTATTGAAAACGCTTCGTGCTGGTGGTTGGATAAACCCAGATAATCTTTTTGTGCACCCCAACTAGCACTACTTGCCTCTCCGATATCTTGGTCAGTTACTAAACAGCAGTAATCTACCTCGAAAGCACTTCCCACTAGCCGAGCAATTTCTTGCAGCATGCTGTCGGGAGGCGTGCAAGAGGAAGCGATAATTTGATTGATTTCGTATACCAATCGATGGGCAGGTGTAACAGGATGCTGCATCAGCTTTAATTGGTATTTTTCTAGGTCTTCTTGTTCATCCGGGCGCTGCTGCGGCGATGTTGTTGTACGCTTTTTCATTTGTGGCAAACTCTTGGATAATGACCTCATTGTCGTTTTACCCAACCTCCTGGTACTTTATTTACCTTGTTTTCTGTAACTGCACCCTGATGAACCGCAAAGGGTTCTAAAAATAAATTCTTTCACCTGTTATAGCCCCTTTATTTAAAAATGACTTTCGTCACTGGTATATAAAAAATCTTTCTGCGAGCAAAGAAATATTATTAGTATACTGAATTGCTTATAACACTCTAGTAAGTCGCCTCACGATACCAGTCAGTATTTTTTGCTTTTCTCAGACCCAGAATATCCTCATCTACAACCTCAGACAAACCGTATTTTCTCTAGAGTAGAGTCAAATAGTCGGCGAATATTATCCGCGTTACCACTTAGGTTCAAAACTACAATCGGACTATTTATTTCTGCCCAAAGAAGCTCTGTAAAAGTAATTTTATATCGGTCGTCAGATAATTAAATTTTGGCTGGGGACAGGTAAAAAACAACAATAATGGTTGACTAGATGTAATATTTAATTTTTTACTCCTATTCTTATCGGTCACTTACTTACAGCGGTTCAAGGCTTGCATCTGTCAAGTACTGTCATACCCCTTATAAGTCCAAAAATACTGCTCTCAAGAGCTTTATAAGCTACATATACCTCTTGAATATAAAAATCCCATGTAAATTCATTAAATATATCTTTATTGCTTTTTATATCAAAAATTTTAATAATTATTTTAATTCAAATAAGGCAGCCCAATGATTGCGGCAAATAGAATCATTGGGCCGTGTTGTTTAAAGAAGGGATTAGCCAGCTAAACTCTCTACACTTAAAGGAACCATATCCCCAGTTTTCGTCAGTCCTAACAGCATTGGTTGTTGGGCTTGAATAACCTGACCCGTCAGTACGCAGCGTTCTTCTTGCTGGGATGTCGCGGTTATACTTGCCCGAATATCAGCACGGGAAAATCGCGGCTTCCACTCTCCTGATTTTTGCTGGACATAATTCCATAAAATATCTCGAATTAACGCTTGATACCCTTGATTTCCAGATAATTCCTTTAACTTGTCTTTTAACTCCCGTTCCAAGCGGATGCTAGTTACTTCCATTTCAGTGGTAGGTGTGCGAGCAATTGTATGCATGATTTTTCTCCTTAAAACTATAGACAGGATAGTAATACAAGTGTAGTATGTTTATAGAAATGTTCAACAGGTGAAATTTTCTGTGATATTCATTCAACCCAACTCCACTTCCCCATCTATTTCCAACTACCGAACAAGTTGGGAATCAGCAGCGTCGGGAGTGGAGTATTTATTTATGGGCGAATGTAATTTAGATCGCGGGCATTTTAGACAAAGTAATCAAAATAGTGAATATACCAAAATTATTTATTTACTCAAACAGCTAAAACCAGATAAAACAAGCGGGAGGTACTGGCACCACAGATGCCATGCCACACATTAAATAAAAGACTTCAAAGTCAACATTTTACCCCCGCTTTCTTGGAAAAAGAAGTGGGGGTTTTTCATGAGGAGCCAAGCTGCGATGAGCATAATGCAAGTACTAGAAAAATCCGTGGTCGTGTTTTCACAAAATTACTTACCGCTGTGTCGAGTGAATATTAAGCGGGCAGTGGTACTTTTAGTCACACAGAAAGCAGAACCATTGGATATTACCACGGAAAGTGGGTGGCATATCAGCTCGCCCAACTTGATAGTCTACGTACCCAAGCATATCCGTTTAAAAATTTCTTCTCGCGAGCGGATGTGGAAAGTACCACCCGTGAATCGTCGTGGAATTTTACGTCGAGATCGCAATAGTTGCCAATACTGCGGTAGTAACAAAAATTTAACCTTAGATCATGTGATTCCCCGTTCTCGTAATGGCCGTCACACTTGGGAGAACGTTGTAGCGGCTTGCTCCGAGTGTAATTGTCGAAAAAGTAACCGCACCCCCTTTGAAGCTGGGATGCCACTTCGTACAAAACCAAAATCACCCGTCCATCCAACTGTTTCTTTTGCAGAGCAGTTTTGGAAAGGTGTTGTGCAAGCAAACCTGGAGTAACAGGAGAGCATGAAGAATGCTGAAATTAACTTATACAGAAAACAGTTTTTACCTAGAGCTTTTAACTGAATCCCTAGAAGAATGGATACAAGACCGAGTCATACTAACTTTACGAATCGGTCAAAGTTTGTGCGTTGAACCCAGCACGGCAACTTTTTTGCTTCCTGTTGATTTACCAGGGTTAGGGCAATTACATACCGAAGTAGAGCAACTGGAAAACCCCGAAGTCATAAAGTTGTATGCTTGCGATACAGAATTTATAGAAGTTTCTTTGCGGGGCTATTGGCTATCAGTTAACGCGCAAAGTATCAGCGGTGGTTTTGTTATGACTATGCCTCATAGCACTGAATGTTTCCTCCACAATCTCTGGTTGGAAGCCCGTAAAAGCGCTTCCTTTGCAATAGAATAAGCGTTTAAATATGCGAATAATTAGGCAATCTAGACGAGTAAAAGTTTACTTATAGGTCTAGTTTGTCTTCTTATTTTCAATTTTGAAATTTATAAAATAACTTTTTTATAAAACCCTTTGACTTTTTTGTAGTATTGCTGTAGTATTAAAGTAATTAAGCGAAATACAAAAATTTAAAACTCAGCGAGTTGCCGTTATAAAGCAGCCTGAATTGGCTAAAAATGGAAGTGTATCATGTTGTTCAAATTTTAGAGATTGTAGAACAATTAAATTCGTTAAGTTTAATTGAAACTACCGAGTTAGTTAAACAAATAGAAGATACTTTTAATGTTGATGCTTCTAGTTCTCAAGTTAATTTACCTGTTGTAATTAATAAAATTAGAGATGAGGGAGAAGCAGAAACTCAACAAACAGAGTTTGATGTAGTTTTAGAGGAAGTTCCGTCTAATAAAAAGATTGCAATTCTTAAATTAGTAAGAGAGATAAAAGGGTTAGGATTAAAAGAAGCCTTCATAGTTTGTTGATAACTTACCTCAAACGGTAAAAACTGGAGTTGCAATTGGTGAAGCTGAAGATATTAAACAACAATTGGAAGCAGTGGAAGCAAAAGTGTCTCTAAAGTAATTGATGATGAGTGACGAAACTGGGAATTACCAAACAGAAGCTGATATAAAGAGTTTGATTGCTAAATTTGAAAACTGCACTTTAGCGCGTTCCGAGTGGAATCATAGAGCGCATTTAACCGTTGCTGTATGGTATCTGAATCGCTATGACGAGCAAGAAGCTATAAATCGCATTCGTCAAAGTATCCAACGATATAACGTGAATATAGGTATCAAAACTACTAAAGACGGCGGTTATCACGAAACTTTAACACTGTTTTGGATTCGGATAGTGAGTCACTATTTATCAGTTAATCGGGGAAAAAATTCTATTTTAGAAACGGCAATTGCTGTTTATAGAACTTACAACGACAAATATTTACCGTTTCAATACTACAGCCGGGATTTACTAATGTCTTGGGAAGCGCG